>CAIMXI010000299.1 GCA_903845365.1 uncultured Geobacteraceae bacterium
AGCATATGAGCGGTCGTGATCTCGGTCGTATGGATGCAACACCTTCACTGGCTCGCCATGCGATACTTGCTTGAAATTGGTTGGAGAACAACATCAGTGATTGTCAACAAATAAAAACTTGAACATCGAGTGTCACTGAATTGTCTGATGCTATTGAGCAACTTAGAATTAGGGAAGGACGCACACCCAGGAATAATATTGGACATGTAAATCTAACAGATATGTCAACGAATTTATATCAATCGCCTTTCCACAAACTAATTGCTGTATGGGGGCATGTGCACAATTTAGATGCCGTAATTTGGACGGCGTTACAACCCAATTTCATTGCTAAAACGGGACTTTCGTATTCAGTCGATAATGCATTGGCATATATTGGAAAGCTATCTGGCATTACAAGCGAAGTGGCATTCGAATACATAAAAAAAGCGCCAACTGGAGTTCAAACTCCGTTCCGAAAGCGATTTAATGATTATTTGCGGGGAGAATCGTAGATATGTGGAGGAATAATCAATGGAAATAGCACCCGGTGTTTCTGATGTTTACTGGGAAAAATTGCGCCAGTATCTTGATCCTTCCGATCCAGACCGCACTGCTACTTTAGAAAATGTCATGATTAAGGCGTGGGACAAAGCCATTGAAATATTTAAATTGAGAATCGAAACGCGATTCATCAAACCTATCAACTTGTTGTTAAAAATCCATGAGTATCATAAAAATAGTTTTGAAAATGAAAGCAATCCAGAAACAAGGGCGTCAATAAATCTTGAAAGAATAAGACCAGGGTTTGCGACCCTAGCACTTGATTTTATCATTCTTGAGACTATTCAGGGATTTAGGCAAGGTAAGCGCAACCATGATCACGAAAGCAAAGATTTAATAAAAGCAGCATTAGTGCGTAATAAAGAATTTTCAGTGAAATCTTACGATGTCGCAGAGGACATCTACAAAGAATATCGATGCCAAGTAACTCATAAAGGTCAGACAGATGGGAAAGTTACTATATCTGACAAGGGTAGCAATCTTTTTGAAAATAATGATGGTGAAAAAATGTTAAACCGTACAAAGTTTCATGAAGCTGTTTGTGACTCATTTTATCGCTATTGCCGTGAGCTAAAATATCAAGACAAGTCTCGTCTGCGCAAAAACTTCATCAATAAAATGGATTCTATTTGCGGAATAAAAGAGAAAGGGGAGGTAGTGGGTTAGTGTCCCACATGAGTTAGCTCCAGTTATACTGCGTAATGGGAGGATAATATTGTGAAAAATTTTTCTGTGTTCCTTGCTTCTATGTTGATTTCTTCTTATATCTTAACTTCAGCTGTCTGGGCTGAGTCAGATACTGAAAAATGCAATAAGGCATATATAGAGAACAACTTCATTGTTGCCTATCCCGCATGCCTTAAAGCTGCTGAAGCTGGTAATGCTTTAGCGCAAAAGAATGTTGGATATATGTTGGAAACTGGTAGTGGAACGTCAAAGGATAAACGACTAGCAGTGGAATGGTATAAGAAATCAGCAGCACAAGGTCATGCAGTCGCTCAATTAAATCTGGCAATGATGTACCATAATGGTGAAGGCGTAAGCAAGGATGATGTTGAAGCTATAAAATGGTGTAGAAAAGCTGCTGAACAGGGTGATGCTGATGGACAAGTCCGTCTAGGGGTGATGTATCTATATGGTTATGGCGTGCCAAAAGATGAAACTGTCGCATATAATTGGATAAAGAAAGCAGCAATCCAAGGGTTATCCAACGCACAGGGAGCGTTATGTGGCTTGCATGCGGAGGGTCGAGGTGTAAAACAGGATTATGTAGAGGCGGTTGTTTGGTGTAGAAAAGCTGCAGAACAAGGCTATGCTGATGGACAAGTCAAATTAGGGTTGATGTGCCAAAATGGTGAAGGTGTAACTAAAAACGAACTTGAAGCAGCAAAATGGTATCGCAAAGCTGCAGAGCAAGGAAATATTTCTGGTCAATATAATCTAGGGAGGATGTACCAAAATGGTGAAGGTGTAACTAAAAACGATGTTGAAGCCGTAAAATGGTATCGCAAAGCAGCAGAACATGGAAATGCTTTTGCCCAAGAAAATTTAGGGATAATGCATGAAAATGGTAAAGGAGTAGCCCAAGACTATGCTGAAGCAGTAAAATGGTTTAAAAAAGCTGCTGTACAGGGTAATGCCGTTGGACAAGTCCGTCTAGGGTTGATGTATGAAAATGGTAAAGGTGTAACTAAAGATGAAGCTGAAGCAGTAAAATGGTATCGCAAGGCAGCTGAACAGGGTGATGCTTATGGTCAAAATAATCTAGGGTTGATGTACCAAAATGGTAAAGGTGTAACTAAAGATGAAGCTGAAGCAGTAAAATGGTATCGCAAGGCAGCTGAACAAGGAAACTCTTTTGCCCAGTATAATCTCGCTAAAGCCTACGATAGTGCTTACTACGGAAATAGGGGAACAGTAAATGACATTAAAGAAGCAGTAAAATGGTATCGCAAAGCCGCTGAACAGGGTGATGCCGACGCTCAATATGAACTTGCAAAGAATATTAAGCTTGGCATAGGTACACAAGAGGACGAGGTGGAATCACTTAAATGGTATACAAAAGCTGCCGAATCAGGGAATGCAATAGCTCAAATCCAACTTGCCTTGAAGTGTTTTAGTGAGAATAATTTTGTTGAAGCTAGAAAGTGGTTCCTAATGGCTGCCGACCAAGGTAGTATTATTGCTCAGCTTCATATTGCCTGGATGTATAAAGATGGTAGGGGGGGGGAGCAAGACTATCAAGAGGCACGAAAATGGTTCCAGAAATCGGCAGAATCTGGAAATGCCGAAGCACAATGTCAGCTTGGGCGTTTATATTATAATGGTCGAGGGGTAGAAAAGGATTTCTACACAGCAGTTAACTGGTTTAAAAAGTCTGTTGAGCAAGGCAATGTCGAAGCACACTATTTCCTTGGTATGATGTATAGTAATGGTGAAGGTGTTCCCAAAAATTACCAAGAGGCAGTCAAGTTACTCCAAAAAGCTGCAGACCAGGGTCATGCTCAATCGCAAATGGGCCTTTCTCAAGAATACTTTCGTGAAGGAACCACTGCTGATACGGTTAAAGCATTAGCTTGGGCTACCCTTGCAGCAGCTGAAGATGAAAAAGCAAAAGAAATAAGAGATGACATTGAAAAACTGTTGAAACCTAATGAAATAGCCCAAGCGCAACAATTAGCTGCTAAGCTAAAATCAGATATCGAAAAGCGTCAAAAACAAAAACTTGGCTTAAACGAAGGTTTTGAAACGTCAAAGCAATTAGCTAAAGCATACATTCCTTTGAGTGTATTAACTCCTACAAAACTCGCCTTCTCATCCAACGATATAGCCATAATAATTGGTATAGAAAAATACCGTTCCGTACCGCCAACCGAATACGCAGCTGCTGATGCAGCTACGGTACGTGACTATATGAAAGCCCTTGGCATACCAGAACGGAACATTGAATTTCTGACCGATGACCGAGCTACCCTCTCCGACATTCGCAAGGTTATCGAAACCAAACTCCCCAACATGGTTAAAGCCAATAGTCGGGTAATCGTCTATTACGCTGGACATGGCGCGCCGGGAAAGGCGCGGGGCGAATCCTATCTGGTGCCATACGATGGCGACCCGTCATTTCTGGCGGACACCGCTTACCCGCTCTCCCGCCTCTATGACCGTCTTTCCCGGTTGAATGCTAAAGAAGTGCTGGTGATTCTGGATTCCTGCTTCTCCGGTGCCGGTGGACGTAGTGTGCTGGCCAAAAATACCCGCCCGCTGGTTATGGTCAAAGACACTCCGCCGCCAGCATCCAAAAAGATGATCGTGATGACCTCATCCCGTGGCAGCCAGATAACCACAAGCCTGTCGGAAGTTGGCCACGGTGCTTTTACCTATTTCTTCCTGCGGGCGCTGCAGGAAGGCAACCGCGACATCGGCGAAGTGTACGCCTATCTGAATCCTCGTGTAACCGAAGAGGCCAAGCGGCAGAATGTGGATCAGACGCCGACCATCAGTCCGACAGCGGATAAGCTGAAAGGGCGGTTTTTGTTTGCGCGGTGACGAAAGGCAAATCCCCCTCAATCCCCCTTTATTAAGGGGGAGGCTTTAAAGTCCCCCACTTTGCAAAGGGGGGTTAGGGGGGATTTGATTTTGAATTTATTGAAACGAGAATGATAAGAACTTTTCGAGGTAACAGTATGTACTCATCAGCCGATTTTGAAATAATTAAAGACGCGGTTGTTTCCGCCGTTCCCATCGCAGAGAGTGTTTACCTGTTTGGCAGTTATGCCAAAGGGACTGCCCGGGAGCAGAGCGATATTGATATTGCAATTCTGCTTGAACATGATCTTCACTGGCGAGACCGGAATACTCTCTTGAATCTCCTCTATAGTGACATGTCGCAAAGAGGCTACAATGTAGATTTTGTCTTGAAAAAATCAGAAAAATTTCTGGCAGAGAGTACACTGCCTACCCTGTCTCGGGTAATTCTACGGGAGGGGAAATTACTATGGACGAACAACTGAAGGTAATTGCCAGTCAGTGGCTAATAAAAGCGGATAATGATCTGAAAACGGCTGAATTTGGTTTGACGTCGAGTGAGCCAATCACCGACACTATCTGCTTTCATTGTCAGCAAGCTGCTGAAAAATATCTGAAAATGTACCTCGCCATAAAGGGAAATGAACCGTCAATTACTCACAATATTTCGATACTTGTGGCGAAGTGTGCCATATATGACTCCTCTTTTATCGAACTGCAGCGGTTTGGCTTTTTGACTTCTTATGCTGTTTCACTTCGGTACCCCGACGATTTCTATATGCCAGAAGTTGAAGAGGCCGAAGTGGCCTTGACTGCTGCACAGAATGTGCGGGAATTTGTCGTTGCAAGGCATGAAATATGATTCGTCCCTTTGTTCTAGCCTTCATTTTTACTGCCTTTTTTTCCGTATCTGCCTTTGCCGCCGAAAAACCAATTACCATCGAAGTTACCGGCGAAGCATTTGGCAGCGACCTTGAAGCACCACGTGAGGTATATGAGCGTGCCAAGTCAGACGGTCAGCGTTTGGCTATCGAACGGGTTGTAGGGGCGTTCATTCGTTCTCACACGGTTGTCAGTAACGGCCAATTGGCAGAGGATCTGGTACATGCACGGGTACGCGGCAGAGTTGAAAATATGGAGGTTATATCACAGGGGCGTGACAAGGATGACCCGCAACATTATCAGGTCAAGCTGCGCGTAACCGTGCTGCCGGTGCTTGGTGACAAATCAGAAGGGATCACAATTCGCGCCGCTCTTTCCCGTAGCAAACTGCTGGAAGGTGACGCCGTACAGTTACAGTACCAAGTATCGGCTGACAGTCATGTTTATATCTTCGTGATCGGCGCTGATAATTCTGTCACACAACTTCTCCCCAATGCCGAACTGCCAGAAAATATGGCAAAGACAAACCGAGTATACCACTTTCCGCCGGATGGCAGCGATATAAGGCTTACGGCTCAACTTCTACCTGAATCACGTCTGACAGGAGCAGAGGAGCGTATCAAAATTATTGCCACAAAAAAGGAAGAGTCGCTGCTGCATGGCGGGTTCAAAGAAGGCTTCAAAGTCTACGACGGAAAAACTACCGGTTTGGTCAGCGACCTGCTGAGACGCCTTTCACAACTGGAACCTGCCGATTGGGGTGAGACGACATTGATGTATCAAATATCTCCGAAAAGATGATAGTGGTAGCAACATAAATGAATTCTGGTGAGGTGATCAAATGGCTACGCGCATTGAAAAAGATTCAATGGGGGAGATGGCGGTTCCGGCGGATGCCTATTTCGGCGCCCAGACCGCCAGGGCTCTCTACAATTTTCCGATTTCCGGATTGAAACCGCATCCAGCTTTTGTCTGGGCGACCGTGACGGTCAAAAGGTGCGCGGCACTGGCCAATATGGGTACAGGGAGGCTCTCAGCCGAGATTGGCAGCGCCATTGTCGCCGCTGCCGATGAAGTCCTGGCGGGAGCACTGGCGGATCAGTTTGTCGTCGATCCGTTCCAGGCGGGGGCCGGAACCTCGCACAATATGAATATTAATGAGGTGCTGGCCAACCGCGCTCTGGAACTTTTGGGGCGTCAGAAAGGCGATTTTTCCGTCCTGCACCCGAATGACCACGTCAACATGGCTCAGTCAACCAATGACGTCATCCCGACAGCCATACGTCTGGCGTCGCTCGAAATGCTCGATCCTCTGCTGGAACAGCTTGAAGGACTGGAACTGGCACTGGCCGCCAAGGCAGAGGAATTTGACCATATCCTCAAGTCGGGACGCACCCATCTGCAGGATGCGGTGCCGATCCGGATGGGACAGGAGTTCGGTGCCTATTCCGCCGCCATCCGTAAGAATCGGGAGGGGCTGGAATCATGCATCCCGGCTCTGCTGGAATTGGGAATCGGCGGCACCGCTGTCGGCACCGGCCTGAATGCCGAACCGGCCTATATCGCAGCGATGATTGCGGAGCTGACGACAGCTACCGGCTTTCCGCTGGTTGCCTCCCATGATCTGTTTGAAGCGATGCAGAACATGGATCCTTTCCTGGCGCTCTCGTCCAGCCTGCGTCGCACGGCGGTCAACCTTGGGCGTATCGCCAACGATCTGCGCCTGCTGGCTTCCGGCCCCCGGACGGGACTGGATGAAATTCGCCTTCCCGCAATCCAGCCCGGCTCATCGATCATGCCAGGGAAGATCAACCCTTCTATGGCAGAAATGACGAACATGGTCTGTTTTCAGGTGATGGGGTGCGATCAGGCGGTGCTGCTGGCGGCACAGGCGGGGCAGTTGGAGCTGAACGTCATGATGCCCCTGATATCCTGGAACCTGACTTTTTCACTGGAACTGCTCAAGAATTGCGTGCAGAAATTCATCGAATCCTGTATAAGCGGAATCGTTGCCAACGAAGGTCGCTGTCGTCGCTATCTGGATGACTCGCTCGGCCTGGTAACGGTTCTCGCCCCTTACATCGGCTACAACGCCTCGGCAGCCATCGCCAAGGAATCGGTTGCCAGCGGAAGGAGTATCCGTGAAATAGTCCTGGAGCAGAAGCTGATGGCAGTGGAAGAACTGGATAAGATCATGCAGCCGGAGCATCTGACTGAACCGGGACTGCCGAAACAGTAGTTTTGATGAGTACCACCAAACACAAAGGAGAGTAACAGATGAAAGAAGAAGTGTTGAGAGTTCTTGAGCAGGTACGGCCCGGTCTGAAAGCTGACGGTGGCGATGTGGAACTGGTTGAAGTGACGGACGATGGTGTCGTAAAGGTACGTCTTAAAGGTGCCTGCGGCAGTTGCCCCATGTCCACCATGACCCTGAAAATGGGCATCGAACGCGCCATGAAGGCAGAGATTCCAGGCGTTAAGGAGGTCATCGGGGTTTAATCATCACTGGTGATATTTTTCTCAAACGCCCCTCCAGCAGCGCTGACAGGGGCGTTTCGCTTTAACGCTTATTGCACCCCTTCGAAGAGCGGCACCGTGAAGTAGAATACCGCACCATCTCCTAATTCGCTTTCGGCCCAGATATTCCCCCCCATTTTGTCGACTATCTCCCGCGAAATAGTAAGACCAAGGCCGGTGCCAAGGGGTTGCGATTTCTGGGGATTCCGCACCTGATGAAATCGCTCGAAGATCTGCTCCAGCCTGTCCGGCGGGATGCCTGGTCCCTCATCCTCGACACTGATCAGAGCAAAACCCTCGATTCTCCTCCCGCCAAGTTTGATCGATCCCCCCTCCGGCGAAAATTTAACCGAATTGGCAAGGAGATTTGTCAGCACCTGGTGAACGCGATCTGCGTCAGCAAAAATCGGAGGAAAATGAGCTTCGACATTGCTGATGACGCTGATTCTTTTTTCGGCGCAGAGCGGTTGCGTAGCGTCGATGGCTCTCGCAAAAACTGGTTCCAACGGCAGCATCAGAGGAGAAATCTCCAACCGTCCGGCTTCAATCCTTGAAAGATCGAGCAGATCGTTGATCATGCGGGTAAGCCGCTCCGCTTCGTCATGAATGATACCAACAAATTTCCGGCGCTTTTCCACATCGTCCACATCATAGCGCAGCAGTATTTCCGAGAAGGAGCGGATTGAAGTGAGCGGGGTGCGTAATTCATGGCTGACCGTGGAGAGGAAATCACTTTTGAGGCGGTCCAACTCGAGCAGGCGGGCATTGACCTTTTCCAGCTCAACGGTGCGCCGTGCCACTTTTTCCTCCATGGCGTGACTGTAAGCCTGAACTTCTCCGTAAAGCCTTGCGTTGGTCGCCGCCATCGCAAGCTGGTTGGCAAGGGCGGCAAACAGCTCGACAAATTCATCGGTGAAGTGCATCGGGCCGCGGGAGGTATACGCGGTGAGTACCCCGATAACCCGTCCCTCGCAGGTCATCGGTGCATGGATAAGCGCAGTTATCGGCACATCCTTGACCAGACGCGAGAGGAGCAGCGGCTTGTCTATCTCGCGGGTATCCCCCACCACAACAGGTCGAGCATCCAAAAAGCAGCTCCCGAAGTAGGTCTCCCGCGAGGGTGGCATGACGGATGCCACAATGTATTCATCACTGAGTCCCACATGGCTGCAGATCCGTAAAAGACCATCCTCGCCAAGGAGCCGCACTCCGAGGTGTTCGAACCCGAACTCCTGCTTGATCAATTGAAGAACCTGCTGCAGGAGGGTGTCGATATCCAGGCTTTGTGAAAGAGCGTGTGAGGCCTCATGCAGCACCATCAACTCGCGAAGCCGCCGTTCCAGGGCATCTCGCCCCTGCACCAGTGTTTGTGACACACCACCAAAAACATCAAGTATTTCCACCGCGTGTTCCCTGGGCCAGGCAAAGGTACTATTGATTATCATATGTGCAGACGGCGTCCCAAGGGCGCTGGCCAGGCAGCGTTCGGTCGCTTCCAGAAGCAGTTGGGGGGATGAACGGTCGGGGAGTGAGCCTAATACGTCATGAGCCATACGGGCGCCGACGAACCGTGCCAGCAATCCTTCCAGTTCAGCCTTGGTCGCCCACGCCGCTGGTAGTTCGGAGCGTTGCCCCCCTTCTACAGGCTGAGAGGTCAGAAGACTGAAAATAAAGTAGGCTCCGGTGTTGAACACTAGGCTCCAGATCATGGCGTGCGTCCAGCTATCAAACCCCTGCAGGCCAAAAAGAGCTCTCGGCCTGAGCATTTCTATCCCCCAGGGACCGTGCGTAAGAAACGCCTCATTCATCCACCCTGAATCGACAAATGTCGGGAGCAACAGGGTGTATATCCAGAGGCCAAATCCGGCAGCAAGGCCGGCTATGGCACCGGCTCTCGTCCTCCCCTTCCAGCAGAAACCGAAGAGGATCACCGGTACAAACTGAAACATGGCGGAGAAAGACAACAGCCCGGTAGCGACAAGAGTGTGCGAATCGCCGATAGACCGATTGAAGGCGTATCCGAGAAGTACGATACCTAATATGACTGCCCGCTTGGCGTTGAGAAGGTGCATAGAGACGTCGCGGTTGCCGAGATTCCGGAACCCGGGAAAAAAACCACCCAGGACGGCTACGCCGGGATGATGGAGAATCATTGTTGCCAGCGCGACCGCCTCGACTATGACCATGCTCGTTGCTGCGGAAAAACCGCCCAGAAAGGCGAGAAATACCAGACCGCTATTCCCCTTCTCCATCAAGGGAAGGGAGATCATATAAAAATCAGGGTTCAGATCGGCTCCGTACAGTCGTCCGACCAGCGCTACAGGAAGTACTAGCACATTTATAAGAAGCAGGTATGCCGGAAAAGCCCAGGAAGCCGTGCGCAAATGGCGTGGTTCGACGTTTTCAACAACCAGCATATGGAACTGGCGGGGGAGAAGGATAACGGCTGATGCGGAGAGTATGCTCAGGGTAACCCAGGTCGGCAGTGCCACCCCTGAGCCTTCTCCAAGTAGAAAGAGTCGAGCCAGGTTAGGGTCGGCAACTGACCTCTCAAAAATATTCTCCAGTCCGCCGCCGATACCGAAAGTAATATAGATGCCGAGAATAAGAAAAGCTGCCAGTTTGACAGCGCTCTCGAAAACCACCGCAGCGACCATCCCTTCATGCCGCTCGGAGGCGACAAGACTCCGTGCTCCGAAAAGTCCGGCAAATATCGAAAGAGCCAGGGCTGCCCAGAACGAAGCATCGCCAATTATCCCGGAGCCTGCGCTTCTTCCGGTAATTAGGTCGAAGGTGTAGCCGATCGCTTTGAGCTGGAGTCCGATATACGGGGTAACGCCGACGACCATCAACGTAGTGGCCAAAGCTCCGAGAGCCCACCCTTTTCCGTACAGCACCTCGAGCAGATCGGGCAGACTGGTTACCCCCTCTGCCCGGCAGAATGAGACGAGCCGTTTAAGAAGCGACGGCCCAAGAAGGAAAATCAGTGTGGGGCCCAGGTAGATCGGCAGAAATCCGAGCCCGCTCGATGCCGCCTGACCGACGCTGCCGTAAAATGTCCAGGAGGTGCAGAAGACCGCCAGAGAAACACTGTACATCCACGGATTATCAACCAGGCTGTGGCCGATCTCCCTCGACTTATCGGTAACGTAGGCTATTGCAAACAGAATGAGTAGGTATGCCATTCCAAGGAGGGCAACCCAGAACGTTTCATTCACGGCTCACTCCTCCTGTTTAGCATCCAGGCGACCACGACCAGAGCTCCCCAGACTGAAAACAGGTAAAGCGGCAGCAGCGGTACGCCCAGGAAACTGGCCGGGCGGTTAAAAGCCCCCAGCAGCGGCGGATAGAGGGCTGCTACTCCGATGACAAATAGGGCGGCGAGGCGGCGTGATGTCTTGCTCATGCGGGTTCTCCAAAAACAGCCCCCCTCAGTCCCCCCTTGACAGGGGGGAGGCTTTAAGCTCCTCCCCTGACAAGGGGAGGTTGGGAGGGGTTAAAAGCGTGATGACTGCCAGCGAAGCAGCAGGTGGCGGTCGCAGAATGCTTTCGCCTCAGCGAGAGTTCGTACTCCGCGTCCCGGCAGCAGTGAGATAAGGGCAAGAAAAACCTGGGCGGTAGCGCGGGCGTCCCCCAGAGAGGTATGCCGCCCCTCGATTGTAATTCCCATCATCTCCGCCATTGCGTCGAGACCGTGTCCTTCGGTTCCTTCATGGATTCCGCTGGAGAGAAACAGAGTGTCAAGGAACGGGTTGTCGATCATCGGCAGTCCCGCTTCGGTGGCGGCCATTTCCAGACATTTTTTATCAAAGGCGGCGTTGTGGGCAACCAGGATCGCGTCGCCGACAAATTCCGTAAATTGCCGATAAACCTGAACGATTGAAGGCGCGTCGGCTACCATATAATCCTCAATGTGGTGGATCTGGGTGGATTCATGCGGGATCGAACGACCGGGGTTGACCAGAGTATGGAATATGTCGGCGTTTTGCATCCGGCCACGGCGAATACGCACCCCGCTGATGCTGATAACCTTGTCTCCCTCGGAAAGCCGAAGTCCGGTGGTTTCGGTATCAAACACCACGTATTCGAGATCGGCCAAATTCGCCTGAAGCTGGTCCTCCCGTTCAATCACCGGTCGCGGTAGGAACAGGTCAAAATCGTAAAATTCAGGTTCACCATCAAGAATCCCATCGGCCTGATCCATCACGGAAACCGTGCCTGCCTGAAGCAGAGCCAGCCTTATCTCAATGCATGTCTCCGTGGATCTTGTCCAAAGCTCGCCACGGTTTTTTCGCACCGTCTCCCCGAGAGGAAGTGATTGCTCACCAACGGGTGATACCTCCAGCGATTCCAGTTCGACCGGATCTCCTTTGAAAGGGAGGCCGACTCGAAAAGTCGTCACAACGGAGCCATCCTCCAGATGCAGATTCGCGCTGATCGATGGTCGTCCCTGGCTCATCCGGGAGATCCACTGTAGAACAGAACAGAGTGAAGCAACCCATGAGAACGGCTCCACCAGCACCGGAGGGATTGCAGTGCCGGTCTCTTCAATATTGACTGATATCCCCGGAACTAATAGCAGCGATTCATTCAGAAGCTCGCGGGGATCAGAAACGATGGCCGGCCAGCGTGAACTCCGGACGGCATTGGCTGCATCATCGATCGCCGTAACCCGCGTACTCAACCGATTCAGCTCCTCAGTTACTGCTGTCAGGAACGCCGCCTGTTTTTCTGCCGGCATCTCCGGGTGTCGCTGGAGTGTCTCTACCAGCGAACGGGAAGTAGCCAGCGGCCCGCGCAGGAGTTGCTGCGTTTCCTGCAAGGTTTCCTCGGACTTATTGCCGTTCAGGTTTTGAAACACCAACAGGTATCCGGCCCGTTCCCCTTTCGGTCCCGGTACAATCGAAAGTGAACCTTTAAGGAGTTTTTCGTCTTGAAACGGAAAAATCACCTCCTCCACGGTTTCCCGCCCCTGCTCCCATCTCTGGCGGACTCTTTTCAGATGGAAATTAAGACGATCACCGGGGAATATGCGCGAGAGCGGGCTCCCAATACCGGACGTATAACCCAGATCCAGAATGATTCGCGCCCGTGGATTCATCAGGATCGTCTCAGCAGCTTCGTTGGCGACGACCACGCCGTCTACCATGGTGCGGAGCACGGTTGCGAGGCGATTGCGCTCCTCCTGTACAGTCGCTGTCGCTTCACGGACACGCCCTTCGAGCTCGTCGTACGCTTTGCCGAGGTTCTCGGCCATGTGGTTGAACTCCAGAGCGAGATCTTCAAGTTCGTCGCCGCTGTCGAGTTCAATACGGTGATCAAGGTTGATCCGGGCGACGATCTCGGCGCCGCGCCGGATTTTCAGAATCGGGAGCAGGAACTGGTCGGCCATGCGCCATGCCAGGAAAGTAATGACAACACCGAACAGTACGAAAAAAAATGCGGCCTGTATACCTACCAATATGAACTGCTCACGGATCTGCGACATCGGTTGAAGCCGCTCTATCTCGGTCACATATGCGTTGACCTCAAAGTACAGAGCGGCCATGGTGATGATCAGAGGCAGCACCCCCAGAGAGAGGAGCGATACGATCACGCGGCGGCGCAGACTTCTTTTTCTGCGGACGGGCGGTACTTGCAGATCTTCTGTCATGGTCCGAGACAGGTTCGTATTGCAGTCAGCAGCTCATCGGCGCTGAACGGTTTGGTGACGTATTCGTCAGCTCCCACTTCCAGCCCCTTCTTTCTTTCGAGGGCTTGCCCCTTGGCCGTCAGCATGATCACCTTTGTGTCTGCCATACTTTTACGCTGTCGCAGAATCCGGCATACCTCATAACCGTCTTTGCGCGGCATATTGATGTCCAGCAGAATCAGATCCGGTCGTACACGGTCAGCAGCTTCAAGCGCATCATCGCCGTCGCATGCCGTATGGACTTCATACCCCTCCATATCGAGAATGAACTCGATGGACATCAGAATATTCGGCTCGTCATCCACCGCAAGAATAATTTTTTTACTCATCCGTCAGCTCCTCCCGTCTCAAGCGGTCGTCATTTGGCCGGTGATTATATCTGTGACAAGATCTGCGGTTCAACTCTTTTCAAGCAGTAAACCCGGCCTACACTATAAATGTGACAACTTTGCTTTTTCAAAAAAAAGCAACCAAAATCGGCCGCCTTTGGTTGTTCAGGCAGATGTTTATTCTTCATGCCGCTTTTCGCATGCCAGATTGAGAAGTCATTTCTCTCCGTAAAATTGCATTCAAGCGGCTTTGGTAGCCTCTCCCGCCTTGCTTAAGCCAGTGCAGAATATCGGCATCAAGGCGCACGGTTATCGCTTCCTTGACAGGACGGTAAAATTTACCAACGACAGAGTTACTCCAGTCGGTTATTTCCGGTATGTCGGAAGTGTCTATATCTTCATCAGGCATAGCAGCCAGCTTGCGCAGCTCTTCACGCTGTTCTTCTGTCAGCTTTGTAAATCCTTTTACTCTCACGATTTTTTCAGGAGTTTCCGTTTTCATAGCGTTTCCTTTCTGATGATATGGGTTTACGAGCTGATATAATCCTAATAATTATTTCGTCACTTTCAAGGTATGTGTGAGCAACTATAAGCAGCAATTCGTTGCCTGCGCAGCCAATCGTTTGCCAGCGTTCTTCTGAGTCAATGACTCTTTCAGGAATACCAACTGCAAACGGGTCTTCAAAAACATACCGCGCAGTTTCAAAGTCAATGCCATGCTTCGCCTTGTTGGTCTTGTTTTTGTTTTCATCCCATTCGAATATCATGGCTTAGCTTTAACATTTATGTACCAAATTGTACATACAAAATAATGTACTCTCACCCTTTTTTGCGACTATATTCATTGTCTTTGAATATCAGCCGTTATATCTTTACAAACTCAATGCTAAAATTTACGGAACAGATGTCGAAACATTACATCCAATCAAACAAATTCATGAGGTAATCATGGCACTTATATCACTTCGCGACATAACCCTGGCTTTTGGCGGCCCCCCGCTTTTCAACGGCATCAGCCTGCAGATAGAGGCGGGTGACCGGCTCTGTCTTATGGGGCGTAACGGCAGCGGCAAATCGACACTGCTGAAACTGATCGGCGGCGAGCTGTCGCCTGAAGGGGGAGATGTTCAACGCCTGCAGGGGCTTAAAGTGGCACAGCTTACTCAGGATCTGCCGCATGGCCTGACAGGAAACGTTTTTGACGTCGTCGCATCCGGCATGGGTACGGTTGCCGCACTGCTCGCGGAATACCACCATGCCAGCCACGGACTGGCTCATGAATACAGCGACAAACTGCTGGCTCGCCTGGAAATGCTGCAAAAAGAGCTGGAGGAGAGTGATGGCTGGAACCTGCACCAGGAGGTGGAACGGGTGTTAAACCGACTTGGCCTTGACGCTGAAGCCGAGTTTACCGAACTCTCCGGTGGCACCAAACGACGGGTACTGCTGGCCCACGCTCTGGTATCCAACCCGGACATCCTCATTCTGGACGAGCCGACCAACCACCTTGACATTGATACGATCCTCTGGCTGGAGGAGTTTCTCGCAAAAAATGTCCGGACGGTGCTGTTTGTGACCCATGACCGCGCCTTTGCCAGGCGGTTGGCAAATCGGGTTGCAGAGCTTGATCGAGGCCGGATTTATGCGTTTTCCTGCGGTTACGATGAATTTGCCCTGCGGCGTGAAGCGCTGCTGGAAGCCGAGATAACCCGTCGGGCTCTGTTCGACAAGAAACTGGCTCAGGAAGAGGTTTGGGTAAGACAGGGGATCAAGGCCCGTCGCACCCGTAATGAGGGGAGAGTCCGGGCGCTCAAAAAGCTGCGCGAAGAATCCCGCCAGCGGCGTGAACGAGTGGGAACAGCAAAAATCCAGATGCAGGTGTCGGAGCGTTCCGGCGCACTGGTCGCCGAAGCGATCGATTTGACCTTTGCCTATAACGGTAGACCGATTGTTGCGGGGCTCTCCACCACGATCATGCGGGGAGACCGGCTCGGCATAATCGGCCCGAACGGCTCCGGTAAAACAACGCTGCTCCGCCTGCTACTGGGTGAGCTGGAACCGCTTCAGGGTGAGATGAAGCTGGGTACTCGCCGGGAGGTGATCTATTTCGACCAACTGCGCGAACAGCTCGATATGGAAAAAAGCGTGCAGGAAAATGTCGGTGAGGGGAATGACACCTTGATCATCAATGGTCAACAGCGCCATATTATCGGTTATCTACAGGATTTTCTCTTTTCACCGGAGCGTGCCCGCTCGCCGGTCAGCATCCTCTCCGGCGGCGAGCGCAACCGGCTCCTCCTGGCAAAACTTTTTACCAAGCCTTCCAATATCCTCGTCATGGACGAACCGACCAACGATCTTGATGCTGAAACTCTTGATCTGCTCGAAGATCTGCTGATGGAATATCCGGGTACACTGCTGCTGGTAAGTCACGACCGTGAATTTCTCAATAATGTTGTTTCCAGCACACTGGTGCTGTCCGGTGATGGTTCGGTGCGAGAGTTTGTCGGCGGGTACGACGACTGGCTGAGCCAGGTTGCAGGTGAGTTGGCTGCTACGATTCCGGCAGCGCAGAAAGCGGCTCCCGAAAAGAGTAAACCAATGAAGGAGAAGGCGCGAAAACTCACCTTCAAGGAACAGCGCGAGCTGGATGTTCTGCCTGAGCGGATCGCAGCTATTGAGAAGGAACAGGCAGAGTTGCACGCACGCCTCGCTGACCCCACATTCTATAAAGTAGCGAGGGGAGAAGTGGCTACGGTTAATGCCCGCCTGTCCACGCTGGTGCAGGAACTGGAAGAAGCATTCCTCCGCTGGGATGAACTGGAGAGCCTGAAAGGGTAAGCGGGTATAACTGTCAATCAGTTTTTTCCTTTTGCTGAATCCCCGGTTGAGCAAACAGCAACAGGCATGTCCTTCAAATCTGAATAGTCAAGTGTACCTCGTATTTTTGAGATAAGAATCTATTGCAGAAATGCATATAAACTTGACAGTCAAAAGTTCTTTTTCGATACGTACGTATTAATACCAGCTCTTTGATAATTATTCGTCTATATGCAGTCAGTTATGTGTGTAGATTGAGTTGATGCCAAGCATTATTAGTACGTCCATTATGAATATTTTTATTGACGTACTATTGTGGTTGTCTTATATTCTCACTGTTTTGGCATAACACCCCATATGCAAGGAGAACATCCAATGAAACCACAAGAGCTTTTTATCCAGTATGAGAAAGAAGTTGCACAGTTCAAGCTTGCGCTCATTCAACGGCTTTCAGGGGAGACGGCGGTTTCTGTGCAAGCACCAAAGAAACGTACGTCGAATCTTTCAATGATCGAGGCAGTACTGCTTACAGCCGGTAAACCTTTACATGTCAACGAAATCATTGCTGCAATCGAAAAGAAGTTCAGCATCGCCCTGGATAGAGACTCGCTCTCCTCAGCAATCATCAAGCAGGTTCGAAAGGAAAAACGCTTCGTGCGTGTGGCCCCCAACACTTTTGGTTTGCGCCAGGAATAATCTGAAAATCAGAAGTTATTTTCAGTTTTCTGACAATACATTTTTTGTTAGGTCACGCCATGATAGGAGAACTCGGCATCATATTGATGACTTTTAGAGACACGTTCCCGAGAGATGCAACATCTTACTGGTTTGCTGTAGCGGTATCCGGGTTCATTATCCGTCTTGATCATCATGGCGTATCATCCAGCATCCGTTGGTTGGGTATTCAATCCGATCTTTACGAAACCTTTCTGGCTTTTTTCCGCTCTGGCGCGGTAAAGCTTGAGAACGTCATGCGGCACTGGCAGCTTTTGGTAACTGAGCGCTATGCGGTACGTTCTCAGGGTGGCTCACTCGTTCTATTAGGTGACGGTGTCAAGGTAGCCAAAGAGGCCGAGTATATGCCCGGCGTCAAAAAGCTCCATCAGGAATCTGAAAACTCCGGGAAGGCACCCCGGATATTCGGGCACCACTTCGGTGTTGTCGGCATCATGGCCGGGGGCATGGAGAAACTGTTCTGCATTCCAGTCGCCGCAGAACTCCATGAGGGAGCCACGGCATTGCGCAAGCTTCAGGGCAAGGAACCTCCCAAGGTCAGCGGCATTGAGAAGATCACGTGACCACGCTCATGGCTAAACTTCTCAGTACGGTGGCAAGCAACGTCACAGAGCCTTGTGTCGCAGTGTTGGACGCTTACTTCGCAGTTGCTCCGGTATTTGCGGTAGCCAAGTCCTTGTGCCAAGAAGATGGCAAGCGCCAGCTTCATATCATTACCCGTGCCAAGAGCAATTTAATTGGGCACTCCATGGCGTCCTCCAAGGTAGATTTTTTTCTCTACCCTGTAGGACAGGAGGTCTAATAGTCACCCCAGCCGCTGCCTGAGATAGGCTTCAAACTCAGCGCTGAACTCGTCCCTCTTAAGCGCCATATCAACAGTAGCCTTCAAAAAACCGAGCTTGTCGCCGCAATCATGTCGCGAGCCTTCAAATAAACAACCGTACACCGCTTCTTCTTTTGACAGGGTCAGGATAGCATCTGTCAACTGAATCTCTCCCCCTTTTCCCGGTGCCTGATTCTGGAGAATATCAAAAATCCGGGGCGTCAACACATAGCGGCCAATAATTGCCATATCGGATGGAGCTTCGTCACGGTGGGGTTTCTCAACCATATCTGTCACACGGAAGGAGCGCTCACCAACCTTGTCTGCGGCAACACAACCGTACGAGGAGATATTTTCCATCGGTACTTTTTCCAGCGCCAGCACCGACCGCCCTTGCAGGTTGAAAACGTCCAACAGTTGTCCGAGGCAGGGACGATCACCATCAATGATGTCATCCCCGAGTAACACGGCGAAAGGCTCGTCACCGACAAAATCCCTGGAGCAGAGGATTGCATGCCCAAGCCCCTTTGCCTGATGTTGGCGGACGTAAAAGATATGTACCATCTCGGCAATTTCCCGCACCCGTGACAGCTCCCGTTCCTTCCCTCTATCGTGGAGATGTGCCTCCAGCTCAACAGAAATATCAAAGTGATCTTCAATATTATGCTTGCCGCGACCGGTCACAAAAAGAATCTGCTCAATGCCGGAAGCTACCGCCTCCTCGACAACGTACTGCACCAAAGGTTTATCAATCAGCGGCAGCATCTCTTTGGGGGATGATTTTGTTGCAGGAAGAAAGCGGGTGCCGAGGCCGGCAACCGGGAAAACGGCTTTTTTTACTTTCATGGGAAGGGCTCCGGGGGTTAGAGTTCTATTCCGCTGAACATGCACATCCGCTGCATGCGGCCGGTTTTGGCGCCTCTGTCTTCGGGCAGTAGCCGGTATTAAACCAGCCGTTACCTTTCAGGGTGAATGCGGTGGATGAGATCATCTTCTCAACTGCAGAACCGCAGAGCGGACACTTGCTGGCAGGTAGATCAGAAAATTTCTGGCGTAGTTCAAATTGGTGGTCACAGGATGCGCAGCGGTATTCGTACATCGGCATAACGGGTAAACTCCTATTTCAGTATTGATTACGTGACTGCACTATAATAACGCGGGTGGTGTTTGTCAACGTTGTCCACTTCAGTTGCCATGCTGGTCATACTCTGGCCAGAATTTTCAGCAGGTGCGGCACCATCTGCTTTTTACGGGACATGACATCTTTAAACTCATACAGATGCGGCTCCAATTGCGGATACTCCATAACGTGAGCGATGAGGGTATGCCCCTCTACCAGAAAAAGTGTCGTCTCCGTGGTGATGTCAGTTACCATCAGTCCCGCGATGAAGAGGTTGTCTCGCCGTTTCAGAACCGCCAGAGCTTCCAGTAACCGCTCTTTCATGCTGTAAAATTCGTCAAAACCGATCACCTCAACCTGCCCAAGTCCGATGCTGTATTTATCGTGAGTAAAGAGTTTGAAGTCTGCTGTAACAACCCGTTCTGCCGAACCGTAATTTTTCAGGGAACTGCTGGCGGCGAAGATGTCTCTCCCGAAATCAGCAGCGACCAGACCTGAGCGCTCTTCAAGCCAGGCGGCCATCTGATGGTCGGCATCGGTTGTGGTGGGAGATTTGAGAATAACGGTATCGGAAAGGATTCCTGCCAGCAGTAGTGCGGCAATCTGTCTGTCCGGCTCGATGGAACATTCGCGGTAGCGGCGGGCTACGAGAGTGCACGTGCTCCCTACCGGTGAAGTTATAAAAGAGATCGGACTGTTTGAGTGGCTGTTGCCGAGTTTGTGGTGGTCGATGACTTCAACTATTTCAACCTCTTCGGCTCCCGACACCGCTTGCCCCAGTTCGTTATGATCCACCAGAATCAGCCGGTACGGGAGCGGCGCCAGAAGGGAGGATCTGGTCGCAACGCCGGTCAGCGTGCCATCACCTTTCAGCACCACCACGGCCGTCACGTTGGCTCCCATCAGTTTTTGCCGCAGAGTTGCCAGCGATTTATCTACCCCGATGGTAGCAAATTCCTTATCAGCCAGGGAGCCAACCGGCGTGGAGATTCTCGCCGGCCAGGCGGCGGTTGCAGTGTCGTGGGGCGTCAGGATGACGGCAACCCCCTGGGCTCCGGCTTGGCTCAGCAGGTCATCATCCAATTGATGGCCGCCGGTTACCACGAGAACTCTCACGCCTCGTTCAATTGCCGCCTGCTGGATCGTACGGCGATTTCCGGTCATAATCAGAAGCTCATCGGGGTTGTAGCCGGCTATTCTGCTACTGAATGATTCTTCGAGCATTGCGCCGATGAACAGGT
This sequence comes from uncultured Geobacteraceae bacterium, assembly GCA_903845365.1. Taxonomy (GTDB): domain Bacteria; phylum Desulfobacterota; class Desulfuromonadia; order Geobacterales; family Pseudopelobacteraceae; genus JACRCG01. Next base: position 20,228 of record CAIMXI010000299.1, read on the forward strand.
TCAAGGTGATCGGGGTGTCATTTCCAGCACCGGTTTCAAAATGGCCTGCGAGCGTTCGCACCAAACTCTGAAGCGTTGTAGTTACCTGGCGGAGTTTGTCGTGGCTCGGGAGCAGATAACTTTCCGACAGGCGCAGCAGCGACAGCAGACCACACGGTTTGTAGTCATCATCGACGACCGGCAGCACCCGGACGGTGTATTTGTTGAATAGTTCCAGCGCCTCATATGCCGAAGCCTGTCGATGAATAGTCACCGTTTGCCGTTTGAGGCTGTCGCGTACCTTGGGATGCACGTCCGCGAGAAACAGCGGATCAGGAATTTTAAGACGGTCAAGAATATAGCGTGTCTGGGGATTGGGAGCGCCAGCCATTGCGGCAACTACGGTGCTGTCACCCTGTTGCTGTTTTAGTGCCGCATAGCCGATTGCAGATGCGATAGAGTCGGTGTCAGGGTTGCGGTGGCCGATAACGTAGGTGGTTTTGATCATGAGGGTTCCGTTCTGTTTTTCAGTTTTTCCAATCCCTGCTACGTGCCTCAGACTGCAGAGTTTCTACCTCTTTTAGAATTTTCATGTAAGTGTTGTAGCGCTCTATAGGAATAAGACCCTGCTCGACCAGCAAGAGTACCGCGCACCCCGGCTCAGTGTGATGCCGGCAGTTGCGGAATTTACATGCGACATCCCGATGTTTTTCAAAGCCGGGGAAGAATTCGGCTAACTCATCCACCGTAATATCAACCAGTCCAAAGTCCCGAAAACCGGGAGTGTCCACCAGTTCTCCACCACCGGCAAGTGCATGCAGCGAGGAAACGGTGGTGGTATGACGTCCCATGCTGTTGTGGGAGCTGAGAGCACCCACTTTCAGATCAATTTGCGGGCAGAGCGCGTTTAGCAAAGAGCTCTTGCCAACCCCGGTTGTACCGACAAAAGCGCCACGATGTCCTCCGCTCAGAAAATTGACCAGCGGGGCAAGACCGCTCCGCTTGGAGGCGCTGAGCGGAAATATCAGTACGGATTCGCCATACAGGCAGTTCAGCTCTGCCAGTAGTTCCGCTGTGCCATCTAGATCACATTTATTGACCACAAGAAAAGGTTGTAACTCTGCAGAGCGTGCTGCAACTATCGCCCGATCGATAAACCCGCCAGGTGATTGCGGCGCGACTACTATACCAAGGACATCCAGATTCGCGCCGACAAGATGGAGACCCCCCCGGGCATCACGCCGCTGCAGCTCTGTCCGTCGCGGCAGGCGCTTCAACACCTCGCCGGTAACGATAACGTTGTCACCGACCACATGCCCGGAACTGCGCTTGACGCGCACCATTCTGCGAGTCTCATTTTCAAACAGTACCTCAACCGAGATACCGTGATGGGCTACAATCAAGCCTTTAGGCGTAAAGCTGCTCATGGGGTGCGGTTCCGTTTTTTGTCCGGCATCACTCACACCTAATTCCATCTCAGAAGTTGTTTTTCATAGTCTATTGTAAAATTGAAATAACGCAGGAATGAATTCCCCAAGAGACCGTCAGCTCCTATGTTTCTACGCGATGGAATTACAACAACCTCTGAATTCACCCGAATTTTATTATCTACTTCAATATGATCCACTTTAGTTAACAGACTGTCGGATGGCACACCGTTTGCGTTGATGCTCATGGCCTTGGTCAGCTTATTTTTGTTCAGATGAAGCTGGGATGCAAGGGGAGTGTATATCGTTGTAACTGAGGCTCCCGTGTCGAGAATCATTCTCGCTTTTACTTTACGCCCTTTATTTCTGAAGAGTACCGGGACTATTATCATATTATTGACTATGCTGATCCTGGTTGAATATTGCGGTTTAGCAACTGGAATCTGCTCTAGCGCCGTTTTTGGCTTTTCTGCAGTTTCTTTCATCGGCGCGTTATTCTTTTTATACTCATCAGGTATTTTGCTTTCGGCATCAACCCAGAATGTTATTCCGTTTTTGTCTTCATATTTGTACATAATCGGGAGTGGAGGCGGCTTGTTACTATTTTCATCAAGCCAGTAGTCAATGCCATTCTGATCCGTGTATTTGAAGAATTCTTTACATGTTGCAGAAGATGCAATGGCTACGAAAATGATGATCCAGAATAGTTGTCTCATTTGATCGCGCTTCCTTCCAAAATAAGTACCTTCAATTCAATTGATATTGAACGTGATTACCGCCGATCGCCGGTAAACCGGAGCAACATAAGAAAGAGATTGATGAAGTCAAGATAGAGCGTCAGTGCGCCAAGGATGGCTGGCTTTCTCCCCTCAATCCCTTGCGCCGCCATTTCTTTAATCTTCCAGGTGTCGTATGCGGTCAGCCCTGTGAAGACGATTACCCCGATGCCGGAAATAACCCAGGATACGGCACTGCTGCCAACGAAGATGTTAACTACTGAGGCGATCACTACGCCGATCAGTCCCATAAACAGAAAACTACCCCATGATGTCAGATCTTTTTTTGTCATATAGCCGTAGATACTCATTGCTCCGAACATGCCGCCGGTGATGACGAAGGTGGAGGTGATCGAGCTGGCTGTATAGACCAGAGCTATAGTAGACAGGGTTATTCCGTTTAATGCCGAGTAGGCTACAAATATGAGTGTTGCCGTTGCAGCACTCAGTTTGTTGATGGCCCCTGATAAGGTGAAGACAAGTGCCAGTTCCCCAAACATCAAGCCATAAAACACGAGCTTGTTGCCTAAGACAACGTTGAGCAGTGCCGGGGAGGAAAGTGTTATCAGTGCCATAAAAGCGGTGATAGCAAGTCCGGCTCCCATCAAGGCGTATACCTGCCGGATGAGGGCGTTCTGTCTTACAACTACCTGTGATTCTGTACGAGGATATGTGGAATTAATGTCATTCATGATGTGGCTCCTTTTTCTGTATTATTATGGTCAATATATCACCGATATCCATCTTATTTCAATATTTCAGCTTTGATGTTGTCATCAATAAAGCTTTCTTCAATCGCCTCTCTGGCCCACGCTTCTTTACACTGTGCCAAAACTCTGGCCGCCCCTTCCGCTACCGATGGGATATTGCTCCAGAGGGCGTTACGGATCGACCGCAGTTCTTCCGGCGAGGCTTTTCTGCCATCTGCCCAACTTCTGCACTGCTGACAGAGGAGTGCCAGTGTTTCCATGTCTGGTGGTACATCGGATTTATAATCCCAAACGCGGAGATCGGCCTTGCTCTCGCACCACTCGCATTTAAAGCCAGCCCGTTTACCGATCTCTTTACCAAAGCTACTAATCTCATCCAGACGGTCTTTGTTTCCTTGATATCCTTTTGCCATGTTTTCCTCTTATGTTTTTAAAGGTCGCTGTAAATACTCACACAAGCTCCAACTATACATCAGATTTATTTGTGTGTACTGAAAAATTATTTATGGCTACCTCATATCATTGAAAAGAGAGTAAGAGGAGAGTATGATCGCGATTTAAGGAGGAACAGAGCATGTCAACTCTGGCACTAAACATACGGATGAAGGGCAAACTGGTTGTTATCATCGGCGGCGGCAGCGTGGCTCAGCGTAAACTCTGGAAACTGCTGGCGGCGGGAGCAGTTGTCAGAGTCGTAGCCACGGAAATCTGTCCTGATATTAAAGCTCTGAATAACTCAGAAAGAGTCGTCGTACGAGTCGGTCCCTATATGGCAGCCGACCTTGATAACGCCTTTCTGGTTATCGCAGCCACCAACGATAAAATGGTAAATGAGCAGGTTCGAGATGATGCTCAAACAAGAGGAATCATGGTTGCCGTAGCCGACAATCCGTCAGCCGGAGACTGCACTTTGCCAGCGATTCTGCAACGGGGCGATCTCGATATCGCTGTTTCAACCGGTGGCCGTTGTCCGACGTTTGCCGTCGATGTTCGTGATCAGATTGCACGACATATTGGCATTGAATACGCTGAAATCCTTGAGCGGGTCGCTGCAGAACGAGAAAAGCTGTTGACGAACGGGAGCTGCAGCACATACAATGCAGAGGTTTTACGATCGCTTGCCAGTTGTCTCATCGCCGAGTTTACAGAACGCAAGGAATTGCCACCATGACGTTGATACATCTGTTTTTCATTCTAACGGTTGTTTTATATGGCTGCGCAACCGCCGCATACCTAGCCTGCCTGCTCCGCACATCACCGTTACTGACACGTTGGGCTGGACGTATTCTGATTGTCGGCTTCACCACACATCTGCTCTCTACAATTCATCTGGCAGTTAACATGAAGTACCTGCCGCTTACCAACATGCAGGAATCACTCTCTTTTTTCAGTCTTGCGGTCGTTGGTAGCTTCATTTTTTTTGAGCGACGCTACAAAGTGACAACGCTCGGATCTTTTGTTGTTCCGGTCGCACTCATTATGCTGACGGCATCAAGTTCATTACACGCAGAAGCGCGCCAGCTTCCGCCTATACTTCAGAGTAACTGGTTCTGGTTCCATGCACTGCTGGCTTTTGCCAGTTATGCCTGCTTCACAATTGCCGCCGGCGTAGCCGTCATGTACCTGATTCAGCGTTATTTCCTCAAAACGAAACATTTTGGCGCACTCTTCCAGAGACTTCCATCACTAGAAACGATGGACGACATCAGTTACCGCTGCCTGACAGTCGGCTGGCCGCTATTGACGGTCGCCATCATCTCCGGCTCCATCTGGTCTGATCAGGCGATGGGAAGCTATTGGGTATGGGATCGCAAGCAGACCTGGTCTCTAATCATCTGGGTTATCTATGCAGCACTCCTCCATGGCCGCATTACAATCGGTTGGCGCGGAAAGCGGGCTGCCATACTTTCAATAATCGGTTTCATTGTGGTGTTGTTCACCTTTTTCAGCATGAAGCACAGCATAACCTGGTAAAGCCGTAACATGTATGCCCCTGCAGATATATATGAAACATTAAAATGGAATTATTGATGAATATCGTCGTTGTCGGCCTCTCTCATAAAACCGCTACCGTTAAGATTCGAGAAAAAGTAGCGTTCTCGCCAAATAAGATTGAAAAGCCACTAGGAGAATTGATCGCGCTTGATGGCATAATCGAAGGGGTAATCGTCTCCACCTGCAACCGTGTCGAGATTTATGCCACAACCAGGGACATTGCAGGCGGCATCGCGCGCATCAAACGGTTTATGGCCGAGTATCATCACCTCATATTTGAAGAGCTTGAGCCGCATCTGTACAGTTATCACGCCGAAGATGCCATCCGCCATGTATTCAGGGTTGCCTCAAGTCTCGACTCAATGGTTGTCGGCGAACCGCAGATACTTGGGCAGATTAAGACCTCCTACGGGTATGCCGCCGAATTTAAATCTTCCGGCATAATTCTCAATCGCTTTCTGCATAAGGCTTTTTCCGTTGCCAAGCGGGTACGCACCGAAACCAAAATTGCAACTTCTGCCGTTTCCGTTGCCTTTGCCGCCGTGGAACTTGCCAAAAAAGTTCTCGGGGATCTGTCGGACAAAACCGTTATGCTGATAGGTGCCGGTGAAATGTGTGAACTGGCTGCCAAGCACTTTATTAATAGTGGTGCAAAAGGGATGATGGTCACAAACCGCACCTTTGAACGGGCGGAACGTCTGGCGGAAGAGTTCGGCGGTGAGGCGGTTCCTTTCGAGTCATTTCTGGAGCATCTCCACCTGGCTGATATTGTGCTCTCTTCCACCGGAGCGCCCCACTGTATCATTGGCCCGAAAGATGTCGAGGAGGTCGTCAAGCGCCGTCGGTTCAAGCCGATCTTTTTCATTGATATCGCCGTGCCTCGCGATATTGACCCCAAGGTTGACGGCGTTGAGAGTGCCTACCTCTTTACCGTCGATGACCTGCAGGAGATCGTTCAGGCCAATCTTGTCCAGCGCAGCCTGGAAGCTGAAAAAGCTGAAGAGATCATTAATCAGGAGATCGGCCAGTTTTACAAATGGCTTTCTACACTGGAAGTTACCCCGACTATTGTATCGCTGCGTAACCACTTTGACGAAATTCGCCGGGCCGAACTTGAAAAGACTGTCTCCGGATGGAAGGATTTACCCCCCGATGCTGAAAAACGTCTGGAGACGCTTACACTCGCCATGATGAACAAGCTGCTTCATTCCCCGACAACTCTGCTCAAGCAGACCGGCCAAGGGGGCCGTGTGGATCTGTATGTTGACGCGCTGCGTCAACTGTTTGGACTGGAAGCGCAGCGAAGAGACGACGAAGAGCTGGGACTGGAAGAATAAACAATTCTAGAAGAACTGTGTACTCATCATAAGAAATGGAGATCAGCATGACCCCGAATAAACTGAGAATAGGTACCCGTGCCAGTCAACTGGCTCTCTGGCAGGCCAACTGGGTAAAGTCAGAGCTTGAAAAACGGTATCCCGGCATGGAAGTGACCCTGACAAAGATCAAGACAATTGGTGATAAAATCCTTGATGTCCCTTTGGCACAGGTCGGGGGGAAGGGGCTGTTCGTCAAGGAGATAGAGGAGGCGATGCTGCGCGATGAAATCGACATTGCAGTGCACAGCATGAAAGACGTGCCGACCGACTTCCCGGAAGGTCTGGGTCTGTACTGTATTACCGAACGTGAAGATCCGCGTGATGCCGTGATCTCACGCAACGTGAAATTTGCCGATCTGCCGCAGGGAGCCCGTATCGGCACTAGCGCACTGCGCCGTCAGGCTCAGCTTTTGAAACTGCGACCGGATCTGCAGATGTGCATGATTCGCGGCAACGTGGAAACCCGCATCAGAAAACTTACCGAAGACAATCTGGATGCGGTCATTCTGGCTGCTGCCGGGCTGAAACGCCTCGGTTTTACCGACAGTGTCGCTGAATATCTGGGTGTCGATCTCTCCATTCCGGCCATCGGTCAGGGTGCTTTGGGAATCGAATGTCGCCTGGCCGACCCGGTTATAACCAAAACGATTGCTTTCTTTAATCACGCTGATACCAGCTATGCGGTTCGCGCCGAACGCGCCCTCCTTAAACGGTGCGAGGGTGGCTGTCAGGTGCCGATTGCGGCTCACGGGATCGTCAGTGACGGGCAGTTGCGTCTGGTCGGCTTTATCGCTGCGGTAGATGGTCAACGCTCTGTTCGCGGCGAAATCAGCGGGGCGGTGGCCGAAAGCGAGCAGTTGGGAATCCGTCTTGCCGATCAGTTACTTGCTGAAGGTGGCAGGGCAATTCTTGAAGAGGTTTATCAGAGGTCCATAGGTGAGTAACGGTATCGTTTATCTTGTCGGCGCTGGCCCCGGTGACCCGTCACTTATTACGCTGCGCGGCGTTGAGTGTTTAAGAAAAGCCGATGTAGTTGTCTACGACTACCTGGCGAATGAGCTGCTGCTGAACCACGCTCCCCAAAGCGCCGAGCGTATTTATGCCGGCAAAATCGGAGGGCGTCACAATCAGGGTCAAGACGAAATAAACAATGTTCTTGTTGAAAAAGGGAGAGAGGGGAAAGTTGTTGTTCGTCTTAAAGGAGGGGATTCTTTTGTCTTTGGCCGTGGAGGAGAAGAGTGTGAGGCGCTGCGTGACGCCGGCATCCCTTTTGAAGTCGTCCCCGGAGTAACCGCCGCTGTCGGTGCCTCTGCTTATGCCGGTATCCCGCTCACCCATCGAGATATAACCGCCTCGGTAGCTTTCGTAACCGGGCAGGAAGGGAACGAAAAGAATGAATCGAACATCGACTGGGAACGTCTCTCTTTAGGGGGTGGTACAGTTGTGTTTTATATGGGGGTCACCAACTTGCGCCGTAATATGGCGCGCATGATGGAGCATGGCAGATCCCCGCAAACTCCGGTAGCCTTGATCCGCTGGGCAACAACCCCCCGCCAGCAGGTTTTGGTCGGTACATTGGCTGATATTGCCAATCTGGCTGAAGAGTGCGGTCTCAAACCCCCTGCGGTTACTATTGTCGGGGAAGTGGTGTCGTTGCGGGAGAAGTTGCAGTGGTTTAACCAGCGGACATTGTGCGGGAAGAAGATTATTGTCACTCGCGCCGCCGAACAGGCAGGTGAATTTTCAGACAAACTGGCGGCTCGTGGAGCCACGGTTCTGGAGTGCCCTACGATCAGTCTGGTTGAACCTGATAGCTGGCAACTGCTTGATCTTGCGATTCGTGACCTGTCAGGGTACGACTGGCTGGTGCTGACTTCAGGAAATGCTGTGAGATACTTTTTTAACCGGCTGAAATCGCTTGGATTGGACGCCAGAGCCCTGGCTGGGTGCAGAATCTGCGCAGTCGGTCCCAAGACTGCTGACGAAATTCGCCAATTTGGAATAAAGCCGGATCTGGTGCCAAGAGACTACAAAGCCGAAGGAATTGTGGAAGTGTTTTCCCGCCTTGATTTACGCAATAGCCGAGTACTATACCCGCGCGCAGACAAAGCTCGTGATATTATTCCACGCGAATTACAGCGACTTGGTGCACATCTGGACAGCCCTGTGGCATATCGTAATATTGTTCCGGAACGGCTTCCCCCGGAAACGCTTTTTGCCCTGGAAAAGCGCTCTGTTGACTGCATCACCTTCACGTCATCATCGACAGTTCAGAACTTGGCGGCCATGCTGGGAGAAGAGCTGATGCTGGATATGCTTAAAGGAGTTGTCGTCGCATCAATCGGTCCGATCACGTCCAAGAGCTGTCGAGAACTCGGACTGAAAGTGGACATAGAGCCGGCAGAGCATTCCCTTGATGCGATGACAGAAGCGCTCGAAACTCATTTCAAATAGTTTACACCAACATAAGTTTTCAGCAAAAAAGGCCCCGCACATGCGGAGCCTTTTTTGCGAAATATGAAACCTACCAGCTATACCAGTTCCAGTGCGTTGAAAAAGTAAGGAATTTCAAATGCAGCGGTTTCGGGGGCGTCGGAGCCGTGGGAAGAGTTCTCCTCGATATTAACGGCAAAATCCTTGCGTATTGTTCCTGGCTCGGCATTAGCCGGATTGGTTGCGCCCATCAGGGTACGCCAGTCGGCGATGGCATTTTCTTTTTCCAGGCAGAGCACAATTACCGGACTGCGGGACATAAACGTGCAGAGGTCGTTGAAAAAAGGGCGCGCACTATGCACGTAATAGAAACCTTCAGCCTGCTTCCGGGTCATCTGTATTTTTTTCATTCCTACGATGATAAAGCCTTTTTCTTCGATTCTGGCCAAGATTTGGCCAGCCAGTCTGCGTTCAACTGCATCCGGTTTGATGATTGCGAACGTACGTTCCATGATGTTTCCTCCAAAAGGTATCTTAAAATATGAGCGTCCCTGATATCACTTTGGACGCCAATTTGTCAAGATATTCAGGATTTTCTGTGGATTATTGGTTTTTTCTGCTTGCAATAAAAAAAGGGAGGTGATAGATAGACAACTCACTTGCCCGGGTGGTGGAATTGGTAGACACGCAAGATTCAGGTTCTTGTGCTCGCAAGGGTGTGCTAGTTCGAGTCTAGTCCCGGGCACCATCAGTAAGAATAAGGCTTTGCGGGTTTTCCGTTAAGCCTTTTTTCTTGTTTTTTTCTCATCAAAACCGATTTAGTGCAGATTTAGTGCAGTCATTTACAACAGACCACAAAAAAACCATCCTATACGATTGTGGACAGAACTTTTTTCATTGGTAATACCTCCAAAGGGAATTTGTTTGACTTGTTTACGTCAGACGCCGTGCCAATCACTGAATAAATCGTAAATATCCGTATTTAAAGCTTTTGCACCCAGAGATCGAATCATGGCTACTGCCGAAACCACCCCATACACGACACACTCTACCTTATATGAGGTAAAGTGCCCTTTTCCGGTATGTATAAGGCCGGTTACTCAAGATCAGGGGACAGGTGAGCGCTCTTCCAAACCGCCACGGACAAAGATAAAGCCGTCCAGAGCGTTAAGAATCGTAAGGCGAGCCTCTTTCAGAGAGACAGCGTAGTAGTCGTTCAGATTATCAAGGCCGTTAACCTGATGTCCAAGCAACAGCAGTCGCTGTAGAAGGTGAAAACCGATAAAACCGGCCGCGCCGGTAACAAGTATCTTCATTTGAATATCTAAGCTCCGTAAAACTCGATGTTCAAGTTTTTATTTGTTGACAATCACTGATGTTGTTCTCCAACCAATTTCAAGCAAGTATCGCATGGCGAGCCAGTGAAGGTGTTGCATCCATACGACCGAGATCACGACCGCTCATATGCTTTTTG
>CAIMXI010000300.1 GCA_903845365.1 uncultured Geobacteraceae bacterium
CATGCTCTCTCTTCCTGCCGACGACCTGGATAGCGACGACGGCATCGTGTTCTCCAAATCCCGCGAGGGGAAATCCCTCACCTTCCAGGAGGTGGCCCGCAAGCACTTCGTCCTTAAGGGGCCATTACTCGGCAAAGGGGTCTATACGCCACCCCGACTGGGGGGCACATTCAAGGGGGCTCCGGTTGGCACTTCCCCGGCCTACAGCTTCGGTGCGCAGGTTGGTGAGGTGCAGATCGATGCCGAAACCGGCGAGATTTCGGTGCTCGGTATCTGGGACGTGCATGACTGCGGCAAAGTGATCAATCCACGCCTGCTTCACGGTCAGGTGCATGGCGCACTGTTCATGGGCATGGGTGAATCGGTGTGGGAGGAGGTACTCTTTGACGACAAAGGGAGAATACTGAACCCCGAACTGGCAAACTACCGTATGCTGTCCGCGATGGACATGCCTCCGATAGAGTCGGAGGTTCTGGATACCTACGAACCGACCGGCCCTTGGGGAGCCAAAGAAGTTGGTGAAGGAGCCACCAATCCGACTCTTGGCATGTTTTCAAACGCCATCTTCGACGCCATGGGAGTTCGGGTGAACAGCCTGCCTCTCACATATGAAAAAGTATGGCGGGCACTCAAGGAGAAGCGGGAGCGGGAAGCGGCAGAAAAGGAATAACCATGTGGGACTGGATAGGCAAGCTTGATGAATTGCGCCGTCAGAATCAACTGGCGGTGCTGGTGACGGTTACCAAAAGCAGCGGTTCGACGCCGCGCAAGCATGGCGCTAAAATGATAGTCCTGCCTGACGGCACCTTTTTCGGCACCGTCGGTGGCGGTGTGCCGGAGTATTATGCCCTTGAAGATGCCCGTAAATGTCTGGAAGGCCTACAGAATACCACTTCGAGCATACCGCTGCAGCAAAGGGGAGAGTTCCCCGCCTGCGGCGGAACCATGGAGCTGTATATGGAACTGGTCAACAACAACCCCTGCCTTTACCTGTTCGGAGCCGGACATATCGGGCAGTCGCTCTGCCGGGTTCTGGAGGGGACCCCCTTTCGCATTCATCTGATCGACGAACGGGAAGAGTGGATTAACTCTCCCCTCATTCCGAGCAACATTATCCGCCATCACAGCCGCTGGAGTGACTTCATTCAGAAAGCCGCCTGGTGCGACAGGCGCACGTTTGTCACAATCGTGACCTTTAGCGGCACGGTTGATCAGCAGGTACTTGAAGAGGTGCTGCCGCACCCGACCCGCTTTGTCGGTATGATCGGCAGCAAGGGAAAATGGGCAGGAGTACAAAAGAGCCTCGAAGGAAAAGGATTAGACCTTTCACGAGTACACTGCCCGGTCGGCCATAACAACGGTGGCAGCTCTCCGCAGGAGATCGCCATCAGCATCGCCAGCCAGTTGCTTGCCATCTATTACGGTCGTGAGTAACAATACCCCACTAAGCAAGCTCATCGTCGTCATCAAGGGAGCCGGTGAGCAGGCGACCGGCATCGCTTGTCGCCTGTATTGCGCCAACTTCAAACGCATCCTCATGCTGGAAACATCATCACCACTCGCCGTCAGGCGTCAGGTCTCCTTCTGCGAAGCGATCCATGAAACCAGCGCAACTGTTGAAGGGATCGAGGCGATCCGCGTTACGGACGATATCGAGCGGGACGCCGCCTGGGAATCTGGAAAAATCGCTGTACAAATAGATCCGCAGGGCTTGAGTTTGAACAGTTGCAAGCCTGACGTCTTTATTGATGCCACCTTGGCCAAACGCAACCTGGGCACCTCTATAACAGATGCCCCGCTGGTCATCGCCCTTGGCCCCGGTTTTATCGCCGGCACGGATTGCCACATTGTAATTGAAACCAATCGCGGCCATGATCTAGGCCGCCTGATCCTTAGCGGCATGGCGCAAGCCAATACAAGTATTCCCGGCGACATCACCGGTTACACCAGTGAACGGGTCCTGCGCTCTCCGATGGACGGTACCTTTACCACAGATAAGCAGATTGGTGACCCTGTTCGCAAGGATGAGATCATCGGTTTGGTCGGCTCTGTAGCAGTGGTTTCGCAACTTAATGGTGTCCTGCGTGGATTGATACGGCCGGGCTCGGTAGTCGGGAAAGGTCTCAAAATCGGTGATGTTGACCCACGGGGAGAGGCGGAGTACTGTAACACAATTTCCGAAAAGGCTCGAGCGCTGGGAGGTGCGGTGCTGGAAGCGATCCTGGCGGTTTACAATGCCTAAAACATGATGTCGCTCGGAAAAATTATTTGTACTCAGCCAAATGGAATAGTCAGCTTTGTCGGCGGGGGGGGGAAGACCAGTCTGCTGTTTCATCTGGCACACCAACTCGCCCACTCCGGTAAACGGGTACTGACAACTACGACCACCAAGATCTTTGTCCCCTCATCTGAACAGTCAGGAACGGTTCTTGTTGCTGCTGATCCTGAAGCTCTCCTGATGCAGGCATCATCCCTGCTGCTTAATACAAATCACATTACCGCCGCCGCTGTTCAGATGGTTGAAAGTAGCAAACTTCAGGGTTTCACTCCGGAAGCCATCAGCCTCTTTCAAAAATCGGGGCTGTTCTGCTGGATACTGGTCGAAGCCGACGGCTCAGCCCGACGTTCCCTCAAAGCGCCTGCGGAACACGAACCGGTTATTCCTGGTGACACAAGCGTGCTTGTTGCTGTTGCGGGTCTTGATTTGATCGGGGAGCCGTTATCTGAGCAACTTGTGTTCCGCTCGATGCGTGCCGGTGAAATAATGGGTCTAAGTATCGGCGAAACAATCACTGAAACCTCGCTGGCACGACTCCTCGTGCATCCTATGGGCTCATTCAAAGGCGTCCCACCCCAGGCTCGGCGTTTCATTTTTCTTAACAAGGCGGATAGTGCAGAGAGATGCGCTTACGGAGCAACGGTGTCTCACATCCTCAGCCGGATGGAGTCGCCTCCGGCGGAGGCCGTAATTGTCGGTCAGGCACTCGACTCACTGCGCATCCATGCGCTGCATCAGTTAATGGTGAAGGCGTGAGCCGCACTCCCAGTATAATCGGTATTATCCTGGCAGCCGGTACAGGGAGCCGCATGGGACGAACCAAACAGCTTCTCCCGTTCCGGGGACAGACAATTCTGGAATGTGTTATTGATAACGCACAAGCTTCAGCACTGGATCAGATCATTGTTGTGCTCGGCTTTCAGGCTGACACACTGGCACAAATGATTGCCGGGAAAAACGTCACCGTTGTTGTTAACCCCTTATACGAAAGCGGTCAGAGCTCTTCTTTGAAAACGGGCCTTCAGGCAGTGACGCGCGAAGCAGATGCTGTTCTCTTTCTGCTCGGAGACCAGCCACTTGTCACTCCCGAGACGATTAACCGCATCCTCGCTGAATTCGAACGGTCACCGCATAGTCCCGTCGTGTTGCCTCTCTTTGCAGGAAAGCGTGGGAACCCGGCACTCTTCAGCCGGGAAACATTTGCTCGCATCGAACTCTTGAGTGGCGATTATGGTGCACGCTCACTGTTCACTGAATATGCCGGGCATATTCTCGAAGTTGCCGTGAACGACCACTCCATCCACATAGATATTGATACGGAAGTAGATTATCGTAGGCTGTTGGAGAGTGCAGAGAGTGAAAAATCTGATCTGCAGTTCAAAAAAGAATTTTTTAGAGTACCACCTATATAGTGCTTTTTTTTTAGTTATCGTTATGCTATTTAATCGATACTAAATTTTAATAACTCAACTGGGGAGGCACCATGAGTGACCAAGGAAAAAATGAGCAACTGACTAAGTGGGTAGCAGAAGTTGTAGCGTTGTGTGAGCCTGAAAAGGTTCATTGGTGCAGCGGATCGCAGGAGGAGTATGATGCGCTCTGTACACTGCTTGTTGAGAGCGGTACCTTCAAGAAGCTGAACCCGGAGAAACGTCCGAACAGCTATCTGGCATGGTCTGATCCGGGCGATGTTGCCCGCGTTGAAGACCGTACTTTTATCTGCAGCATCTCCAAGCAGGATGCCGGTCCGACCAACAACTGGATGGCGCCCAAAGAGATGAAGGAGACCCTGGGAAAGCTCTTCAAGGGGTGTATGAAGGGTCGCACCATGTACGTCATTCCGTTCAGCATGGGTCCTCTCGGTTCACCGATTGCCAAAATCGGAGTTGAAATATCAGACTCTCCCTATGTTGCGGTCAATATGCGTATCATGACCCGTATGGGGTCGGCAGTACTCGACGTCCTCGGTAATGGTGAGTTCGTACCCTGTCTTCACTCAGTTGGCGCCCCGCTTGAGCCGGGCCAGAAAGATGTGCCATGGCCCTGCAACAAGGAAAAATACATTGTCCATTTCCCTGAAGAGCGTTCAATCTGGTCTTTTGGCAGCGGTTATGGCGGTAACGCGCTGCTTGGGAAAAAATGCCTTGCACTCCGTATCGCTTCCAAAATTGCCAAGGATGAGGGGTGGCTTGCTGAGCACATGCTTATTTTAGGCATTGAATCACCAAAAGGCGAAAAGACCTATCTCGGCGCCGCATTCCCGAGCGCCTGCGGCAAGACAAATCTGGCTATGCTGGTGCCGCCCGAGAGTTTTACCGAAAGCGGCTGGAAAATTACTACTGTCGGTGATGACATTGCCTGGATCAAGCCCGGCCCTGACGGTAGACTGTACGCGATCAACCCGGAGTACGGTTTCTTCGGTGTAGCTCCAGGCACATCGGACAAAACCAATCCGAATGCCATGATTTCATGTGCTTCAAACTCAATTTTCACCAATGTGGCGTTAACGCCGGATGGAGATGTCTGGTGGGAAGGGATGACGGACACCAAGCCTGCAAGTCTGACTGACTGGCAGGGTAACCACTGGACTCCTGAATGCGGCAAAAATGCAGCACACCCTAACTCTCGCTTTACTTCTCCTGCCGGACAATGCCCTTCTATCGACCCGGAGTGGGAAAATCCTGCTGGCGTACCGATGGCCGCCTTCATCTTCGGTGGTCGTCGTAATACGGTAATCCCTCTGGTATATCAATCGTTCAACTGGAGTTTCGGCGTCTATATGGCCGCTACCATGGGCTCTGAAACAACAGCCGCAGCGGTTGGCGCTACCGGCGCTGTAAGGCGTGACCCGTTTGCCATGCTACCGTTCTGCGGATATCATGTCGCTGATTATTTTGCTCACTGGTTGCAGGTAGGACGGACGACCCCTGTACCACCACGGATCTTCAGTGTCAACTGGTTCCGTAAAGATGAAAACGGCAACTTCCTCTGGCCCGGCTACGGAGAAAATATGCGTATCCTGAAATGGATAGTTGAACGCGTCAACGGCAACGCTGCAGCGGTGGAAAGCCCTCTTGGATGGATGCCGAAATACGAGGATCTTGATTGGACAGGGCTGGACAGTGTCACCCGCGAACAATTTTATGAGTTGATGTCAGTTGATCGTGGTGTATGGAAGGAAGAGCTAGTTTCTCACGAAGAGCTATTTGTTAAAATGTACGACCGCCTGCCGAAAGAGTTTCCGCACATCCGTGATCTGATCCTGTCAGGTGTGTGGCGTTCACCGGAACATTGGGAGCAGTTTCACTCTACAGCAGATAAGAACAGTTAATTCCGCTTTTGAGGGCACCGTTAATACGGTGCCCTTGTTTATTCATCCACTTCAATTTCCCTTACGCGCAGCTCTTCCCCCGCCATAATAGTCACCCGATTGCTGCCGCACTCTGCACACGAACCATAGAGTTCCGTCAGCCGCGTCTCCCGATGACAATCAAGACACTGCCCCATGCCCGGTATCCTGATGATGTTCAGGCGGGCGCCTTCCAGCAGGGTTTCCCGAGAGCAGGCATCAAAGCAGAATTCAATCGCTTCCGGTACGACACTGCTCAGTTCTCCTATTTCGATGTCAATCGAGCTGACACGCCTGCCACCGGCACTATCGAGGCAAAGTTCAATTATCCCCTGAGTGATTGACATTTCGTGCATGGTTTCTCCGATCGCGCATAAAAAAAAGCCTGCGGAGCTGTAACCCCGCAGGCCTTCACGACTCCCCTGAGGGAAAGCGAATTAGTGTTTTTTCTCGCCAGCAGGTGCGGCGGCAGGTGCAGCAGCAGGTGTAGCGCCGGCTTTAGCGGACATCGGAGCCTGAACAGGTTTAGGTGCCTCAACAGCAGGAGCTGGTGCAGGAGCTGGTGCTTCTTCTTTTTTCTTGCAGCCAGCAGCAAATACGGTTGCAAGTGCCAATACGAGTGTCATGGAGATCAGTTTTTTCATGTGTGTTACCTCTTTCTTTTGTGAGTTTACCATTTAAACGCAATGCGCATGGTTTCTAAATCGACCTTGGAATATACGCAATTTATTGAGAGAGTCAAGCTTTTTTTTACACTGTTTTTTTACTCTGATAGAAAACAGGGCAATTTTACTCGTAACCGGTCTTTTGCCTGGTAAAAAAAATATTGCGTCTACTTAATATGCAGTGCTACGTTGTAGATCTATGCAACTGAGACCACACATAAAAACTATACTGATCGAGATCTCTGAAAATGCCTCTGATTCTGCCATTTATAATTTTACTTAACGTACTCTTTTTTGTTACCCTTTTAGAGACTGAAGCTGCTGAATACGGAGTAGCGCTGATTTCGACTCCGGTGCTGAATACACCTGATTTTGCAACGGTCTTTGGAGGGACGAGTGGTATGTCATTAAAAACTGATCGGTGTGGGCAAGTGCGCGAGCTCGAATACATCGCCTTACCGGGAACTGTTTTTACGATTAAGAAAATACTGCCATCTAAATCAATCCATATTTATCAAGTTGAGACTGATGAGTATACCGCTCCGGAAAATACCAGGCTGTATATCGACAGCCGCTTTTTACGTTTGGCACAGTCGGCAGTGCCACCTCGTCGGGCGTTGTTGCCGTCACGTGATGCGATAACCTCAGCTCTCACGGCAGCAGTCGGCAGCAGATATGTCTGGGGTGGTAACGTGCCTGAGGGTGTGCCCGAACTCCTGGCATGGTTTTACGAGGATATACGAGAGGAGGAACGAAGTCGGTTTGTACTGGCAGGACTTGATTGTTCGGGACTGCTATATCAAGCAACTGGAGGCTGGACTCCCCGTAACACCGCTCAATTGCTTACGTTCGGACAAGGAGTTGCCATAGCAGGGAAATCATACAGAGATATTGCCAATTTGCTTCAGCCGCTTGATTTGATCGTCTGGAACGGCCATGTAATCATCGTGCTTGATCACCAAACCGCTATAGAAAGTCGACTTGAGTGTAGCAGACCGGGTAATGGCGGAGTAACCGTTACTCCATTGCCACAGCGTATAGCAGAAATTATGCGAGCGCGACATCCAAAGAATGCGTGGCCTAACAGCAAAAAACAGAGTGATGTTTTTGTTGTTAGGCGATGGTATCCCGAGCCGTAAACAGTTTTTATGCAAATAAAATTCCCCTCGACCTGTAAAATATTATTGACTTACATAAAATAGTTGGGTATAAGGGCCTTTCTTTCTACGCTTAATGGGCCTTATTCCTTTAATGGAACAGCGTGTAGGTTTTAAACGTCCCCTTCGTCTAGCCTGGCCCAGGACACCGCCCTTTCACGGCGGCGACACCGGTTCAAATCCGGTAGGGGACGCCAATTTACAATCCGACAACATCGGATAGAATACAGGAAGCCTTGAGAAATCAAGGCTTTTTCTGTTTTTACGTCCAAGGGCATCCAATAGAATTTGACAAAATCCCCACCTTTTGAGTATATCTTTAGGTATAGGCTTATATACTTATTTTATCCTATACCTAAAAAGCTATACCTAAAAGGAACTATACCAATGGCACGTCTTACCCGCCCCCTTTCAGCCACTGAAGTTGAAAAAGCCAAGCCCGAAGTAAAAACAAGATTCCTCTTTGATGGTGGCGGCTTGTATCTTGAGATAACTCCCAAAGGAAAGAAACTTTGGCGGTTCAAGTACATTATATTTGGTAAGCCAAAATTACTATCCTTCGGCGGGTATCCCGATATATCACTTGCAGAAGCCCGTGAACTTCGCCAGGAGGCTCGGAACAGGGTAGCCAACGACATAGACCCTGGCGCACTCCGCAAGGAAGCCAAAAAGGAACAGGAGATATCGGAAACCACTTTTGAGGTGGTAGCCCGTGAATGGTTCTCCAAAAATGAACCTATATGGAGTGCCAGCCATATCAGAACGGTAAAAAGCCGACTGGAGCGTGACGTTTACCCCGCCATTGGTAACCGCCCCATAGCTGATATCACTAGGGGAGATGTTATTGCACTACTCAGGAAAGTTGAAGCCCGTGGAGTGATCGAGACAGCCGACAGGATAAAGATGTATTGCGGTCAGATATTCCGTTATGCACTCAATCTGGAGAAGATCGGTTTCAACCCTGTTTCGGATATGCGTGACGTGCTATCAAAAAAAGTGCAGGGACATCATGCAGCGATAACAGAGCCTAAACGTGTTGGGGAGCTGATGCGTGATATTGACGAGTACCACGGTTCTTTTGTTGTCAAATGTGCGCTACAGATCGCCCCTATGGTCTTTGTGCGACCAGGAGAACTATATAAGGCGGAGTGGACAGAATTTAACCTGGATGATGGAGAATGGAATATTCCTGCGTCCCGTATGAAGATGAAGCAGCCCCACCTTGTACCACTGGCAAGCCAAGCTGTTTCAATACTCCGTGCACTGCACATGCTTACGGGAGAGGGTAAATATGTGTTCCCGTCTTATCGCTCATATCTGCGACCAATGAGTGATGTTGCCATGCTCTCGGCACTCCGTCGCATGGGATACAGTAAGGAAGAGATGACCAGCCACGGTTTCCGAGCCATGGCCAGGACGATCATGGATGAGGTACTGCAGATACGTCCTGATTTTATCGAACATCAGTTGGCCCACGCAGTGAAAGACCCAAACGGAAGGGCGTACAATCGCACTGCACATCTACCAGAACGAAAAAGAATGATGCAGCAATGGGCGGATTACCTGGACAGCCTGAAGGAAGGCGGTAGGATGAAAATTGGGGCGAAATAGTAGCAGAACAAATTTCTCTTGACAATATTTATTTTTTGGCGTATTATCAGTCTACAATTTCGGCGATAGTGTGTACGATGACACGTACATTTCATATTTACCAAGCCCAAGTGAATCTAGGTTCAGTTTCCTAAATTCACTTGGGCTTTTTGCGTTTGGGCTATGTATTCACAGTACCCTATAGGGTAGGAGTCAAATTCGACATGAAAGGAATTTTAACATGGAAGGAGTCACAACAAAATCAATCTAAAGGAGGTACACAGTATGGCATTTGCAACGACATTACCAGCAACAGGATTTTTGAGGCTCTATCAGATTGTAGGTGACCCAGGTAAACCAGAGGCAAAACCGCCAATCCCGCCGACACCCGCCATCATACCAGTCAGCAAGTCTCACTGGTGGGAGGGGATTAAGCAGGGGATATTTCCCAAAGGGGTCAAGCTGTCAGCACGATGCACCGCATGGAGAGTTGAGGACATCGTACAGCTGGTTGAGAGGTTCAGCGCAAAGTGAATTTGTAGACTTATTAGATTATGCATACATATCACAACTTCCTACCAAGAAAGGAGAACACCTATGCGGCTTTATCACTTTACCAGCACATGGCACATTCCAGCAATCATTGAAACGGGTATCTCTCAAGGCGAAGTTCCACTACGCAAAGCCGATCATGGAATCAAAGGAGTATGGCTCACAACCAATAATGACAACAGCAAGCAGGATTGGATTGCAGGCTGTTCATTAGATAAAGCGGAAATTAGAATTTCGCTAACCATTGATGATGCCGCTCCACTGTTATTCAAGTGGGACATATTTTCAAAATTAGTTAATATCAAGAAAGCTAGTCTACGCTCATTCAATTCGTATGGTGATGGCGCAAAGCACTGGTGGGTATATCTGGGGGAATTGCCTACAAAGACCTTCGATCTCGTAGAAATATATAACAATGGCAAGTGGTCAATACTCCCAACACATGACCTTAAAAATGAATATGACTATGAATATGCAGAAAGCCATACCTGGCATTACAACCTGATGCCAGTTCCTGCAATAATTCAGAACATAATCAGCTACCGATCTGGATTAAGCGCTTAACGCTAGATATGGAAGTCCACTGAAGAAATGAAATCAACTGGAATCCACACATGGGGACAATCTGGAGAGCATCCTGGTCACTTACTAAAAAAATCACCAGGTTGTCCCCATGGTGACGGCAAAATGTCAGCAGCGGTTCGCCATTCTAATAAGAAGATTACGGTAAGAAAGGAGGGAGTAGTGCAAATGAGTGTATTTATAGTCCCTAATATATCTAAAATTTTTATAGATGGGCTGTCAATCACTCTCCCTATTGGTTCAAAAGCCGAAGAAAACGCCATTATTAAATGTTTTAAAGAGAAAGAGTTGCTTGATAGCTGGGGGTATACTGGCACGCACAAGAAAGGTTACGACTACTACGCCTATCCCATTGTGAACGAGGCAACGGATGATAAACTGTTTTTACAGTGTTCACCGTCTTCTGGGCAAAAAAATTTCTTCCGTATCGAGTTCAATCCTTCAAAAGTAGATATGAGTGAAGTTCGGATTCTGATGAACCAGTTACTAGCTGGTGGCTACAAACAGCTTGTGGAGTATGGCAGAATCACACGGGTTGATGTGGCATTTGATGCAAGCAGAATCAGCCCCCACCAACTGCTCTTTCATGTCCCACAATTCAGCATAGGAAAATGCTACTATAAGTCTGGAAACGTCCAGTCGGTATACCTTGGCTGTGACGAATCAGAAAATCAGTATGTAGTCTATGACAAAAACGCACATATTCAGTACAACAATCAGAAGAAGAAGGAAAAATTCAAGGCACCAGTACCAGTACACGGCCTTACCCGCATTGAGTACAGATACAGGCCAGATAAACCGTTCATGCTGAAAGAACTTCTAACAATAAAAAACCCGTTCAACAATTTGAAACTCACTGCCTACCCGCAGAGTCTGGTTTCCAAAGACTCCCTGTTCAGACTCCTGTTAGCAGTTTCTCGGTTCCAAGGTATGAATCAAGCATTGCTGAATATTGCCAAACATGATCGCCCCAAATACATCAAACTTCTGATAAATTCTGGGAAAACTGCCTGGTACAAACCAGATACGATCTGGGAGAGCTTCAGTGCAGCCGTATATAAACTGGTACATCCATACGAATATCTGCTGACAACAGAATAGTGTCACAGTAAAATTTAAAATCTTCAGCATCCGTCCCCATGCATCAACAACAATTCAGCATGGTGTTTTCTGCAAGGTTTTATTATATTTGCAATACTTAACTTTTTTTGGAGCGGAGGTAAAAAATGAGATACCCCGTAGGTGTAAGACCAGCATTACACAAATACAGACGGTCTTCGTTACAACCGAATGATTATAAAGTTCTGGCGGCACTTAAATTCCGTGATGCAGATATATCACACGTTCCCTTAAAGCAGGCGGTCATAGCCAAAATGACTGGTATCTGCCAAAGCAAAGTCAGCAAATCCCTGGATCGTTTAACATTCCTGGGATTTATTGAGCGATTCCGTTATACCTACAAGGACGATTGTATCAAGCTGCTGGTGTTCTACCCGCAATGGTTCCCAAATGGTATAAATGTAATTGAGCTTCCGTATTACGGTTGACTATCCTCAACCTGACAATGCCCCACCGTAACCGCTCTTGTGCATGTCGCATCACCATAATAATGAGTTCCATATCACCCTTTGGGACAAAAAAGGGACAAAACGGCGATACATCCCTATGTAACGCCATCAATGCCAGTTTTGGAATCAAGCGGCAGCGTTATAGTTTAAAGGGCTTGATGATAATAACCAAACATGCTATTTTAATATATATTGTATGTTAAATATATGTATACAGGAGTAACAAGAATGGCCATGACAACATCAAGCATAGAGCAAGAGCAATTACAATTCATTTCAGAACTTCAAGCAGCAAGAAAAGCAGCACTCCAGAAGCTCGTTAAATTAGCTGATGATTCAAAATCGGATCATGCAAAGGTAAAGGCGTTGGAAGCGGTGATGAAGTACGCTAATAATTTCAATCCGTGGGGAAACGTGTAAAAGAATCAAAAATGGCAAAAAACAGCAAAATCTGACTTTTGAAATCAACGTCAAACTTTGGGTGTGTCGTTTTCACGTCCCGAAACCATGAAGCGAGTCATTTCCCAAAATTTTTATTGCCTCGTTACCACGGGAGCAGGTTTTATCGAAAACGTTGAAAAATGTTCTCCCTAGATTCTGGGGATTATCAAGAATAAATAAGAAGGATTCAAAATGGACTACGAGACAAGAGCAAAAAATACCAGGGCAATGCTGTACCGCACCGCACCTGATAATCTGAGGATGAAGCTTATCAACGGAGGAAAACCGCTGTCACCGTTAGAAGAACAAGAGGCTGCAGCAGAAATGCGGAGTACCACTCAAGGCCCAGACAGCCTTGCACAGATGAAAAGGAAGCTGATGCGTTCCAGGGGGCGGATGTAAAAGTTACAGTCTGATTCCGTGGACCAGATCACTACAACCATACAAAAGTCCTAACTGGCCAGACATGGTAGATGCCAGACGGGTCAAAGCAGCACTCCTCACCGTTAATCATGCAGGCTCCTATGGCGGAATCTTTGTCACCAGCAATCCAGTACGCCCCATCCTGTACATATTCATACGGACTTTTCTGGTAGAATGACGGTGGATTCTTTATGCCAAGTGCAATACGTGTAAATTCTTCTTTTGTCGGTAAACGCCAGTCTTTTACATTGTAGCGGTATTTCAAATTGTTCAACCACTCCCTGGTTTCTTCCAACGTCATAGCCATACGTGCGATATTGCCATCATAAGGCCAAGTCAGTTTTGTCGTATAATCAGTTATGGTATCATGCCATCTCGGAGACAAGCCAAAACTACAAGCCTCGCATGTCGTGTATATTCGTATATCCTTGACGGTATTCACCGCCCCGCAACTTGGACAGGAAAGTATCTCTGAATAATTCTTTTTGACAGCAGCAGGGCAGCTTGCTTCCGATGCTCCATGCCTGGCAATCGTATCACCAGCGTTTCCATCCATGAAAAAATCATAAACCTCACTCTTGGCAGCATTTATGACTTTCATCTTGGTAGTGGCGAAATCAAAGAGTTTCTGGTTGTGACAATATTTATCTGGATGCCATATCTGGGAAACCAGACGATATGCATCCCGTGCATCCTGTAAGGTTACAGTTGCCAAATCATAGGGTATTTCCAATATGTCGAAACATTTTGATAAACTCATGAAGAGCAGTATCTCACAGAATCAGAATGGTATCAACGCATCCTTCCTTGTCCGTGACAGAGTACGAAAGGCAACTCATTCGTTCAGCGTGTGCAAGAACCCGCACACACATCTCTCATTCGCTCAACAACCTCAGCACAAGAAGTGGCAGTGTACATAAACACTAATGCAGTGGCTTGTGCTTCATAGGTAAACTGCATCAAAGGCAGATGACGAATTGCAGGTGTCAGCATGGTTGCAGTTCCGCTGCGCTATTTCGCCCCGCAATAAAGACTTTGCGGCGGGGCTCAATGCTTGCTCCCTTGTCTGTGGCAGAGTACCAAAGGCAGTTCGCATATCACTACGTTCCATTCCACTACGGGTGCCCACGGAGATGTGCATAAAGGCCGCACATACCCGTGTTCCCCTCTCCGTTCCATTCCAGCAGTGAAATGCTCACTAAACCTAAAACGCCCAGCAAAGTGTGATGAGACTACACCTTGCAGGACAGAGGCAGGCGCAACACACCACTTGGCAAGGATAGTGCCCTCCTGTCCTCCTACATGAAACAGAAGCGTAGGAGGTCATACGGTCACGTCCCTTGCTGGCGGCGTATTGCACCCGCAGGCAGAAAGACGCCACCGTAGCATGATGAGGCCATGCCACGATGACAGAATCAAAGGCAAAAACAAAACGCCTGAATATGGTGGTATCTTACCGCAACCAACCGACACGATAAGGCTGCGACGGTTGATTGCTATTGGGTCGGCATTTTTGGCGTATTGTTTCCAAGTGCGAAAGACGCTTCACAAATCGGGGATACGGCTCCCGAATTGTTCGCAGATACCACACCACAGCCGTTGAGTACACTTCAATCGGTACTTTGTCGCAGCAAGAGTCACTAAGGATTGCACCAACACAAGCACATAGTCACTAAGGATTTCACAGTCAAAAACACTAAGGATCATATAAGCTGTGCGCTGTCCGAAGTGATCGGTAGGGCATCCCATAATGCGAAATTATGCCAAGTCCACCGCACTCATTTTATTTAAGATTGATAGTAGTGTGCGATGGAAATGACATAATTGGTCATTATGGTACGCCGCCGAGGTGTGTTCATTATCCAGGCTTACAACCATATTATAAACGCCCAGAAGCGTTTAATTATTCCTGTCAGTGAGATGAAAGGCCAACGGCAGATCAAAAGACTATGCAGGCATTGTTAAGGCACATTCCCCTACGAGAGGTTTATTTTTGACATAGAACAGAAACGTCAAAAATAAAACGCTCGCAGCCCCCACGGGCTTTTATAGGTAACGCTCTTCCCGACGTGATGATGTCGGAAAGGGCGAGATGTAAAGTCAGTTCATACAGTCAAAGGCCATTAGTTATGTCCGCCCAAAAGCGGCCAATCAATCCCGTCAGTGAAATATATTCTATCACAGTGGCCTCTTTGCTGGTAAAGCCTCACGGCATTCACAGCATGTTGCGTTCCGTTCCGCTTCGGGTTCACACGGAGAATGTGCATACTGCCGCACAAACCGTGTTCACTCCTTCGCTTCACTCCAGCAACATCCTGCTCATTACCAACAATCAAAAACGCCCTGTAACGTGCGATGATGCTGCACCTTACAGGACAGAAGCACAGGTTATGCCCCCGCCCACCCAGGCTGACACCACCGCCAAACGCCGACGAAACAACAGCCGTCGTCCAGCTACGGTAACAGCCTTCCCGTCCGCCCCCTCGGGGACTCCCTTCAAACAATTTATGAGGCAAATTACGGAAAAAACATTATAATGCATTCCAATGAATCTATCACGGTGGTCACTATGGAAAGGCAGTCAGTCAGTTCACAAAATCTCTCTTCAGTCGGGTACGATGAAGAAACTTCTGTCCTTGAAATTGCATTCAATTCTGGATTCGTGTATCAATATTACGGGATTCCTGTTTTCCTCTACACTGGCTTGATGTTTGCTGCATCGAAGGGAGAATATTTTGATAGGAATATCAGAAAAGGTCATTATAGTTATCGGCAGGTTTGGTAGGTGGAAATGAAAAATTCTCACTACTACGAATGGATAATTGCACTCACCCTGGACATCAGCTATATATAATTCATTTCACCTTGCTCAACTCACCTCTACCTCAAGGCTAAAATGTCAACACTTCAAGCGTACCTATCCAACATAGCGAAAGCCTTCAATGCTGGTAACGCCACCGAGCACACCCACAGGCCAGCTTTGAAAGAACTGATAGAATCCCTTGCTACTGGTATCGTTGCCACCAATGAACCCCGCAGGGTCAAGTGTGGCGCACCTGATTATATCATCACAAAAGGTCACACCCCGCTTGGTTACATTGAAGCCAAGGATATTGGTAAACCCCTTGCAGAGGTTGAAAAGTCAGAGCAGTTGAAGCGTTACCTGGAGAGTCTTGGTAATCTGGTTCTGACCGATTACCTTGATTTCCGCTGGTATGTATCAGGTCAGCACCGATTGACTGCCAGACTTGCATCAATTGTTAATGGCAAGATCAAAGTTGACCCTGGTGGGGAGCAGCAGGTACTGGAACTATTGCAGGCGTTCCTTACCGCTACCACGTCCACTGTAAATTCTCCTAAAGAGCTGGCTGTCAGAATGGCGGCACTTGCCAGACTTATCAGAGACACCATCCAGAGAGCATTCAACGAGGAAGACCTGACAGATGATGAACCTGATCCGCTGCACGACCAACTGGAAGGTTTCAGGAAGGTACTGCTGCACGATCTGACACCAGAGCAGTTTGCTGATATGTATGCTCAGACCATCTGCTACGGTTTATTTGCAGCCAGATGCAATGCCGATTCATCACAACCATTCACCCGCCAGAGTGCGGGGTATGCCCTGCCCAAAACAAACCCCTTCCTGCGGAAGATGTTCAACTACATAGCGGGTACTGATCTTGATGAGCGGATTGTATGGGCGGTTGATGATCTTGCCGAGTTGCTGAACCGTACCGATATTGAAGCCATCCTCAAGGATTTTGGGAAGCGTACCAGACAGGAAGACCCTGTAGTTCACTTCTACGAATCGTTCCTGGCAGCATACGACCAGAAAATGAGGGAAGCCAGAGGGGTATATTACACACCCGAGCCAGTTGTATCCTATATTGTCAGAAGTATTGACCATATCCTGAAGACCGACTTCAAGCTATCAGACGGACTGGCAGACTCCACCAAGATCAAAGCCACCATCCCAGGTGCAAAAGTGCAGACGGAAGTACACAAGGTGCAGATCCTTGACCCTGCTACTGGTACGGGGACTTTTCTGCATGGCGTAGTAGATCATATTCAGGAGAGCTTCAAGAACGATAAGGGGATGTGGTCAAGCTATGTATCACAACACCTGCTCCCCAGGATATACGGCTTTGAACTGTTGATGGCACCCTATGCCGTAGCTCACATGAAGCTGGGCCTACAGTTGAAAGAATCAGGCTATGACTTCCAGTCATCCGAACGTATCAGAATCTATCTGACCAACACCCTCGAAGAAGCTCACGCCATGACAGGTTTGCCTCTCTTCACCCAATGGATAGCGGAAGAGGCCAACGCCGCCAGTAACGTCAAGCAGGATTCTCCTGTAATGGTGGTGCTTGGGAATCCGCCGTATTCCTACGCCTCAGAGAATAACGGTGAATGGATCAGTTCACTTATCAGAGAATATTATCAGGTTGATGGTAAGCCGTTGGGTGAGCGGAATCCGAAAGGGTTGCAGGACGATTATGTAAAATTTATCCGTTTTGCTCAATGGCGAATCCAGCTAACGGGTTACGGTGTACTGGCTTTCATCAGTAACAATGGTTATCTGGACAACCCCACCTTCAGGGGAATGCGTCAGAGCCTCATGCAGACCTTTGATGATATCTATATTCTCGACCTGCATGGTAGCAGCAAGAAGAAGGAAAAATGCCCCGACGGTTCAGAGGATAAGAATGTCTTCGATATCATGCAGGGTGTCGCCATAGGGATATTCATCAAACGCACCAGGAGCAGAGAAGGGCTTGCTACTGTTCATCATGCTGAATTGTGGGGCAAGCGTGAGGTGCTTGAAAAGGACGATCAGGAGAGTAAACTTGTCGGCGGTAAGTATAAGTGGCTCTGGGAAAATGATCTTGCATCTACTGAATGGGTAAAACTAACACCACAGGCACCGTTTTATTTGTTTGTGCAACAAGATAAGGTACTATTGCCAGAGTATGAGAAGGGCTGGAACGTAACAGATGTTTTCATGACAACAAATACTGGCATTACTACATCTCGTGACCACTTTTGTTATGACTTTGATGAAGAACAGTTACGGAAGCGAATTAATGAGTTTAGAGACCTCTCAATACTTGATGAAGTAATTGCTTCTCGATTTGATTTGAAAAGTTCTGACGGTTGGAAATTAAGTGAAAGAAGGAAACTTATTAAAAATGATGGTGGCTGGGAACAATCTTTTACTAAGTGCTTTTATCGACCTTTTGACATAAGGGAGTACTACCACCATAAGGATGTTGTGGATAGGACTCGTGATGAACTGATGAAGCATGTGCTGCAAAGAGAAAATATTTGTGTTGGTTTTGGCAGACAAGGTATTGCTGTCAGTGATCCAGTCTGGGCTTTACTAACAATAGCTAAATGGCCGATTGACAAGAATGTGTTTAGGCGTGGTGGTGTCAATGTTTTCCCGCTCTACCTCTACCCAACAGATAAACCCAAAACCACACTGTTTGAAGAAACCCCAACCGATGCACCAGGGGGACGGAAGCCTAACCTATCTCCAAAGTTCATAGAGAACTGTGCAGCCAAGCTATCCATGCAGTTCATTCAGGATGGCACTGGTGACAGAGAACGCACCTTCGGCCCTGAAGACATTTTCAACTATATGTACGCTGTCTTCCACTCTCCCACCTATCGGAGCCGATACGCAGAGTTCCTGAAAATGGATTTCCCCAGATTACCACTGACATCAAAACCAGAACTGTTCAGAGAGCTGTGTACCCTGGGGAAGCAGCTTGTTGTTCTTCACCTGATGGAAACCAAGGCACCCAAGATAACGGGTTTTCCCGTAGCAGGTGACAGCACCGTCGAAAAGGTCCGCTATCAGGAACCACACGACGACATCAAAGGTAGAATATGGATCAACCCCACCCAATATTTTGAAGGCATCCCGAAAGAAGTCTGGGAATTCCACATCGGCGGCTATCAGGTCTGTGACAAATGGCTCAAGGATCGTAAAAGCCGACAGCTAACCTACAATGACCTGACCCACTATCAGCAGGTTGTATCAGCACTGGCGGCAACCATGAAGCTGATGGAGAGTGTTGATGCGGTGATTGATGATAGCGGTGGCTGGCCCGTGGTGTAGGTAGGCAATGATAGTATATGCCACCTGTGCAGTATTTAGAGTGCAGTGAGAGAATATTCGGGTTTTCCAATCTTAGGAGGTCACAGTGAAAAAACTGCTTGTTTGTGATGTAGAAGGTACAATATTCCAGGCAAAATACAAGATAGACGGTACAGATTATGCTTCAACAATGTGGCAGCCGCTTGCGGAAGCCCTCGGCCCTGCAGCAATAGAAGAGGAACTAGCTACTCACATCAAATGGGAAAACAAGGAGTATGACAATTATATTGATTGGGTAGAGGCTACCGTTAAGATTCATCGAAAGTATGGGCTGCGCAGAGACGTTTTCTACTCACTGATAAACGGTGCCGAATACGTAGATGGAGTTGTTGAGTTTTTTGAAAACCTCGACAGAGATGTTTATGTGCCAGTACTTGTGTCTGGCGGTTTTGAAGAACTCATCAAAAGGGCTATGATAGAATTGAATATCAATTATGGTTATGGTGCCTGCGAATATTTTTTTGATGAACATGACGGCAAGTTATCAGGTTTCAAGCTCAAGCCGTGTGACTTTGAAGACAAGTATCACCATGTTGAAAAGCTCTTTAAACGTTATAAGGTACATCCAAAAAAAGATTGGGTATTTGTCGGTGATGGCAAGAATGACGTACATATAGCGAGAAGAGCACCGCTCTCTTTTGGCATAAACACTCATCCCGAACTAGCTAAAATAGTTAGCCATAATTTCATTAGCTTCCATCAAATCCATGAGGAATTAAAGAAACCTTTTTCTGCGACTTCAGATTTTATAACCAGGGAGGAAGAGCTGTTAGCTGAAAACAAGGCTCTCAAGGCACAGCTTAAAGAACTAAAAAATTTTTTAGAAATAATGGAAGTCGGTTCGAGCAAGCGTGAGGAGAGATTAAGCGAAGAAATTTTTAGCCTGAGAACGACGATAAAGGCCCTTAAGCATCAACTTAATGAAGTGAAGGCTGAATACAACGAAATAAAGGTACTACATTCGGACTACACCACGAAACCAGCTAAATCCCTTAAGGACATTCTGAGTGATGGTTTCAAGGTTGCTTTCATTGGTTTCCACGCAGATGATTCTCAATTCAAGTATTTTGATACATTGCATGATAATTTGAAGATGTATTCTGGATTCAATAAAGGTGTAGATTTCAAGCATATCAAACACTATGACTTTTTCTTTGAGTATATCGATTGTATGTGGCACACGGTAGGTTTTAAGCTAGATGAGTTTAGAACAAATATGCCTCATTCAAAGCTATGTAGGCATGGCAGTATTGACATGCTAGAAAATGCAATAGCGAATATCATGATAAGGCATTTTGTGATTACAGGATAGAGCGAATACCCCACCTACAAACAGTGGGGTATTCGTATAATATACTCAGAAATTATTGGTAACGAGCAAACCAGCAATCAAATGCCTTCCGCTGGTAGCCGTACCATTGGCTTGATAGAAGATATTTTCCTGCGATTGCATCTTTGTAGTATCTTGAGTAACCATTTGAGTCCTTACGTTGTGCAGCCAGTTCGATAGAATTATCAACAAATTTTATTACAGGAAAATTAGCCTTAAAGGTGTTTTTGCAGTAATCATACTCGGCTAAATTTTTCAGCTCTTGTGGCGATATCTTCCCTTTGAGAAGAAGGTTGATTATCCTCTCTTTAGCATAAGCACCAATTGCAATTTTTGTTGAAGGCTGAACATTAACTGATGGTACTGGACTTTCTTTCTCATTCTCCACATTAACCTGAAACATGTCGAGAAGATTAGATTTCAATATTCGCCAGCCGCCAGCAATTTTTAATCCTGGTATTTCACCATCTTCAAGCATTTTGTAGACCTTGTTCTGAGAACACCTTAGAAATTCTGCTACCTCTTCAGGGGTCATAATGTCCGAATATTTCTCAGCTTTGATTTTTCCCATTGCACACCTCTGCATGAATTAGTAACCATCTTTGTGCCATTGTATCTAATTGTATGCATTATGTCAACACTTTTTTCAAAGATTCATTTAGAGTCAGAGCCACGATGAAACCTATAAACATTGGGGAACTCAAAATCGAATGTTATAACTTTCAAAGACTAATAACGGAATTTATTAAGATAGGTACAAAATGTCTGAGTTGAAATTTAATCCTGTAACCCATGACCACACAGCTTTCATTGAAAAAGCCGAGCAGCGTAACGGTTTCAAAAAAGCGTATGATGATCTGGAGGAGGAATATGCTTCAGCAAGAAATGCGTTGCAGAAAAAGAGTATTCTGGAGGGTTTGAAAGAGATCAGGGCTGGACAGACTACACCACATGAAACAGTCCTGGCAAAATTGGAAGCGAAGGCAGGGGAGTAGTGGAGCCAAAAATATTTTATTGAATGTAACTACAAATGGAACTACAATAATCATGAAATATGAGTGGGATGAAAATAAACGTCAGCAAAACCTTATCAAGCATGGTCTTGATTTTGCCGATGCGTGGCAGTTGTTTGAAAACCCGATGGTGGTTTGGCCAGACAGCCGTTTTGAATATGATGAAGACCGCTGGATAGGCATCGGCATCATGCTTACAGCGGTAGTTGCTATACTGGCATTCACCGAGCGTGATCCTGATATTGTAAGGATAATATCGCTACGAAAGGCGATGAAACATGAAAAAGAAAAGTACGAACATACAGTCAGAAACTGACTGGCAGCGGGTCATGAGCATGACTGATGAGGAAATTGATACGTCAGACATACCTGAGTTGACAGATGACTTTTTCAAAAATGCCCATGTACGGTGGCCTGGAAACAAAAAGCAGCTTACCTTGCGACTTGATCCAGACGTTGTGGATTACTTCAAGCATCTAGGCAAAGGTTATCAAAGCACCATGAACAACGTACTGCGTAAATTCATGGAAGCACACCAGCACTGACCAGCATCAATTAAGGGTTTCCGTACTGATTATCAATGTGATAACCTTCAACGGCATCAGGGACAAAAACATACAGTGATTCAGTTTAGGTATATGTTTAGGTATGGCAATTTTATAGCGGTCTTTCAAATAATTGATTTATATAGCAATTCCTCTCCTATTCAATGGAGGTAGGGACAATTAATCCGGTACTGTCCGGTACGATACAGAAAGCCTTGAGAAATCAGGGCTTTTTTGTTATCTATCGTCCAATAACGCCCTCTCTGGTATGATGAAATCCAGTTATACTTACGGTATATCTTACGGTACTTGGAAATACCGTAAAAGCAGATACCGTATAAAAGGAGGATGCCCATGCGTAAAAGGATTCTACCCCTCACTGATCTCCAAGTTCAAAAAGCAAAACCATTATCAAAAGATTACAAGTTGTCAGACGGTCGCGGACTCTATCTACTTATTACTCCCACTGGCGGAAAGTATTGGCGCTTTGACTACACGTTTGGCGGCAAGCGTAAAACACTAGCTTTCAAATCCTACCCCGAAATATCTCTTGCCGATGCCAGACAGCGCCGCGAGGATGCACGAAAATTACTGGCAAACGATGTTGATCCCGGTGAAATAGTCAAAGCACAGAAACAGGTTCAAGAGACAGTCGCTACCACCTTTGAGAAAGTCGCCCGTGAATGGTTTTCCAAGAACGAGCCTGTATGGAGTGCAAGCCACATAAAAACAATAAAGAGCAGGCTTGAGCGTGAAGTCTATCCTGTGATCGGTGGTCGCCCTATTACAGAAATAACCCGGGGCGAGATAATTACACTTATTCGTCGCGTCGAGTCAAGAGGTGTAATCGAAACTGCTGATCGAATCAAAATATATTGTGGCCAGATTTTCCGATATGCGCTCAATCTTGAATTGATACCTCATAATCCAATTACTGATATGAGAGACGTTCTTTCCAAGCGTGAGTCGGGACATCATGCCGCAATAACAGACCCGAAAAAACTTGCCGGGCTTATGAGAGCAATTGACGACTTTGATGGTTCTTTCATTGTAAAGTGCGCCTTGAAAATTGCACCACTTGTCTTTGCCCGTCCGGGCGAACTCCGTCAGATGGAATGGTCAGAAATTGATTTAGATACCGAACAGTGGAACATACCTGCCGAAAAAATGAAAATGAAGGTAAATCATCTTGTTCCATTAAGTTATGAGTGGTGACATTTCTCACCATTTTTCTCACCTTTTTTTGTGTCAGTTTTTTCAATAGTTTTGGAGTGTATTATGCTGGTTCGACCCTTTTCAGATATTCATGCCGAGTTCTGGCAACCCAACAAGATTCCCCGCATCCTGGAAATGGTGATCCCGCCGTTACCGACTGACCAGGAAACCATTGCTCTGGTTGCTGGCGATATCGGATTGGCCCACAAACAGGAAACCTGGCTCAAGATCATCAGCCTTTTAGCCAAGCGTTTCCTTGCCGTCATCTATGTGGAGGGAAATCACTTTTTCTACCATAACGATTTCTTTGGGCGTATCCAGGAGCTGAAAGCCAAGCTGTCGATTCCAAAAAATGTCCATTTTCTTGAAAATGAATCAGTTGAGATCAACGGTGCCATATTTATCGGGGCAACATTATGGACAGACTTCCGGGAGAAGGATTTCTTCAAGATGCAGTACGCCCGGAAGAATATGAACGACTTTGTGTTGATCAAAAAGGCTGACGGAACACGGCTCATGCCGGAAGAGACAGTCGATCTGTTTCAGGAATCGAAGCGCTATATATTCGAAGCACTGGCAGCAGCCGGCGAAAAGAAGACTGTCGTGGTGACACACCACGGGGTTTCACCGCTCTCCATCCATGAAAAGTTCCGGGGAGACAGTCTGAACTGTGCCTTCATGACCGACATTTCCAGCGAGATCATCGATCATGGTCCGGTTCTCTGGTTACATGGCCATACGCACAACTCGTTCGACTATCTACTCGGAAAAACTCGGGTGATTGTGAATCCCTATGGCTACAAGGATGTGGAGGCCAATCCGCAGTACGACAAGCAACTGCTGATCGAGCTATGAGCAAGTGGAAATAACTGGTGAAGCTTTGAGGAGGGGGAAAATGCGACAAAAGAAAACGACACCATACGGGCAACTTTCCCGTCGTAAACAGCGTGACAATTTCATCCGCCTGCGGCAGAAGATTCGTAATGACACCTCAATTTATGGCGGACAGTTTACAAGTGATCATGTCCTGAACGAACCGGGACGTCCCGCTTTGTACAACCAATGGGCTGATGCATACTTCCTCGGTAGTGACGGGTTGACCATCTGGAATGCCACCATCATCACCGCCGCCCGAGAGTTCTGGGATGAAGTGGAAGAGTTAGCACACTCACGGGCCTGGGATATGCTGACTCCTGAAGAACAATCAGCAGAAGCGGAAATAAAGTTTGAACCGATATGGTCGAATGGCCAGCGTATGTTCCGCATGGCCGAAAGGCCAAAACTGGTCTATGAAAAATACAGCGGGCTCAGCTTTATCGAGTATCAAGACAAACTTGCTGAAGAGATCGTTCAGAACGAGCCGCCGGAAATATTTGAATCATTCGAGACAGACCGCTCCTACTGCTATGGTACCGGGCTGAATATGGTTGTTCACGTTGATGAGATCAACCAGGCTACCATTGAGGAGTCGATTCGTCGATTCCGCCAAGTTGGGGAAAGCAACTGGCGATCTGCCACACCGCTGCTCCCCACAGAATTGCCGATGGAAACGGCACAAGCCGCATTCAGCAGGATACGATTGCAGCAAAGCACACCTGACGACACGGCCATTATTTAGACTGCCTGCCGTGTCGCCAACCATACTTCGACTTCACTAAGTCGCCAGCCGACACTGTAATCGGTAAGACGGATGCGAGCCGGAAAAAATCCCTCTCGCTCCTGCCGCCAAAGGGTCGTCATTGATAGTCCCGTAATCTGGCAAAGCTCTTTTCTACGGATAACATCACCGGCAGTCCTCGTAGCGCGAGGAGCTTCTTGCATAACTATCGGAACATTCCTTGCCGCAACTGACTTGGGACGTTCTGCCGCTTCCTGTACTTTGATGAGCAGAGGTGACAGTTTTCGGACCACCGCCTCTGCAATTGCCTGAAGATCGTCTTGTTCAAGGGTAATACGCATAATGGTACCTCCAATGGCACAACCTGCCTGAGAGCCAAGTCGGCAGACTGCAAGATTTACCCGCATCAGGGTGGCTTACATATTAGAATAAATACTGAAAATGTGCTATTCGTCTAATAAAGCTGTTGCACACGCATGGTAAATAAATTACAGTAACCGCTATTACCATTAAAACATTGACGGTGGTGTGGGCCTATGAAATTCTACAATCGTGTCAGCGAACTTGAAGAGCTGGCCAGCCTCCATGAACAGTCGGCATCATCCGGCAGGATGACCGTCATCACCGGTCGCCGTAGGGTTGGCAAGACGATCCTGGCTCTTGAATCGGCGAAATCTGCCAAGCACCTCTACCTGTTTGTCTCCCGCAAGGCGGAATCCCTTCTCTGCCAGGAGTACCTAGAAGAGATCCGGCGTATCGGCACCCTGCCGGTAATCGGTGAGATCCGCAATTTCCGTGACATCTTTACCCTGCTGATTGAACTTTCCCGCACCGAGCGCATTACCCTGATCATTGACGAGTTTCAGGAGTTCTTCAGCATCAATCCGGCTTTCTACTCCGAGATTCAGGGGATTTGGGATCGTAACAAGGCAACCTGCAAACTGAACCTGATCTGCATCGGTTCGGTTCATTCTCTCATGCACCGCATCTTCCAGGATGCCAAGGAACCGCTCTTCGGCCGGGCCGACCGGATCATCTTTCTCAAACCCTTCAGCATTGCCGCTATTCATGAAGTCCTGACCGATCATGGCCACAGTGATACCCCGTCCCTGTTCGACAGCTACGCCATAACCGGCGGCCTCCCCAAATATCTGGAGATGCTGGCCGAGAACAAATCGCTGACACATAAGAAGATGCTCGACTTTATTCTCAAGCCGCATTCACCTTTTCTTGCTGAAGGTAAGAACCTGCTGGTGGAAGAGTTCGGCAGAGAGTATGGCACTTACTTCTCCATTCTTGAGCTGATTAGCGTCGGCAAAACAGCCCGTAGCGAGATCGAATCGGTTCTGGAAATTCACAGCGGCGCATACCTGGCCAAGCTGGAAGACGAATACGCCCTGATTGCCAAGCACCGTCCGATCAACGCCAAACCAGGCGGCAGGTTGCAGAAGTATTACCTTCGCGATAATTTCCTCAGTTTCTGGTTCCGCTTTATCTACCGCAACCTGTCAGCGATCGAGACCGGCAACTTCGGTTATGTCCGTGAGATTATCGAGCGCGATTACGCCACCTGGTCCGGCAAGATCCTTGAGCGCTTCTTTCACGACCTGTATGCTGCCAGCGGCGAATATAACCGGATCGGCAGCTACTGGGAGCGCGGCAACAAAAACGAGATCGACCTGGTGGCGGTGAACGATCTTCGTAAAGTGCTGGTCATTGCCGAGATCAAACGGAACAAATCCCGCATCAGCCTGCCAGCCTTGCAGCACAAGGCCGAACGATTGCTGCAGGAATATCAGGGATATCAGGTGGAGTATCGTGCTCTGGGGCTGGAAGATACGATGGAGTTTTTACCGTCGGGAGTGAACAGTAACCGCTGAAATGACGTATGCTGTCATACGCTTATGCTATTCTGATTGAGTGGCATCAGAACTTAATTAATCGTAAGGATTGGATAATGAATAATTCCGAAATGCTTATCTATCAGGCGCCGGACGGGACGATCAAGATCGACGTTCGACTGGAGGATGAGACGGTATGGCTGTCGCAGGAACACATGGCGCAATTGTTCGGAAAAAGTAAAAAAACCATCTCGGAACATATCCGTAACATCTTTGAAGAGGGTGAACTTGACGAACAGGTGGTTGTCCGGAAATTCCGGACAACCACCCGACATGGCGCCATCGAAGGAAAAACGCAGTCGCAGGAGGTCAACTTCTACAGCCTGGACGTGATTATCTCCGTTGGTTACCGGGTCAAATCACCGCAAGGAACCCAGTTTCGCATCTGGGCCACCCAGCGGCTGAAGGAATATATCGTCAAAGGGTTTGCCCTAAACGACGAGCGCTTCAAGAGCGGCAGTTCCATGAACTATTTCACCGAACTGCAGGAGCGAATCCGTGAAATCCGCCTTTCGGAGCGCTTCTTTTATCAGAAGATCAAGGATATTTACACGACCAGCATCGACTACAATCCGGCGGACGAAAAGACCATCGAGTTTTTCAAGGTGGTTCAAAACAAGCTGCTTTGGGCCATCAGTCAGCAGACTGCGGCGGAATTAGTATACCGCCGAGCCGATGCTGCGCTGCCACTCATGGGGATGCAGTCTTTTGA
>CAIMXI010000301.1 GCA_903845365.1 uncultured Geobacteraceae bacterium
AAAAAGCACAAAAAGCACAAGAAATACTGGTGGTTATTCGATACTACCTACTAACCAAGCGGGTTAAATATTCACTCACTATAACATTCTGTTTTTTGTGACTTTTGTGCCTTTTTGTGGCAATGAACTGCCGTTTTTAGGATTATAGTGTGCCTATTGAAGGCGCTTTGGTAGGATGCGATTCATCAATAAG
This sequence comes from uncultured Geobacteraceae bacterium, assembly GCA_903845365.1. Classification (GTDB taxonomy): domain Bacteria; phylum Desulfobacterota; class Desulfuromonadia; order Geobacterales; family Pseudopelobacteraceae; genus JACRCG01. The sequence continues at coordinate 194 of CAIMXI010000301.1, forward strand.
GAAGTAAATCCATTCAGCATAAAAATCAAAAATTGCCTATTTAAAGAACTTCCGTCGCCTGTTACAGTTGCATGCAAGGCCTTACTACTTATTTTAAAGGCTTTGGCAAGGGAACAAAGATCATCAAAGGATAGTGACTTTTGGTGGGTCATTTAAAAATACCCACTTGGAAGCTTCTTGCACAGTCTGTTGCAGTGAGCCTTTTGGAGGCGCTTTGGTAGGATGCGATTCATCAAGAAGGAAGTAAGTCCATTCAATAGGAAAACGTGAAATTGCTTTGCTGATACCGGCTAGTACAGTCACAAAGAAAATGGCCATCGATCATTCCGGCCAAATATACCTCAGTCAATTGACTGATTGAGTTGGTGGAGTCGGAATAATTGGTATTGCGGGCTTTTTATTGCCCGAGAACAGTTGAAATGGCTGCGGTACTTTTGTATTACCGATAGACGCATCCACAGGATTTCCTTGAGACGGCGGACGTGGCATAAGTAACGATGGCGGCGAAATGTAGTTAGTCAGCGGCACAGGATGATTTGCTATAAAGTCATAGCCTTGAAGCATTTGTAATGATTCAAGATTGCGAGTCTGCTGTTGGAGTGCATTTGACTTGGCTTGATTTGCCTGTAACTGTTTCATCATATCTTGATATTGCTTCATAGAAAGTTTGTTCTTTTTCTTCCACTCCTTATATTCCGACAGCATGGCAGTTGCATTCTTGTTTCCAGCCTTTACTGCCTTGTTAAGCAAAGATTCTGCTTTCTTTTCATTTATTGGTACGTCTTTGCCTGTAAGATAGAGACGAGCTAACACAACATCCGCTTGGGAATCGTTTTTCTGCGACCCCGCATCAAGTAGTGCAAGTCCGCGCTTAACATCCTTTTTTACCCCATTACCATCAAGGTAAAGCAAGGCCAGGTTTGTAGATGCCTGAGGAATTCCAGCATCTGCTGCAATCTGGTATAAGCGTGCCGCTTCCTTAAATTCTGCTGCAGTTGGATTTTTTTTAGTATGGATAGCTACGGCCTTACTGAACTCCACAGCTCCCTTTGGTTGTTGCGTTGGAGCGGGGATTGGTAAACCAGATGAGTTATAGCCCTTGAGCACCCGCCTGATTTCTTCAATTGATGGAACACTACTGTCAGAAGCAAATAAGTTATTGCTAAAGAGCCATATCATGATTAAGCAGCATATGGTAATCTTTGACATAATCCACCTCATCAGTCTAACCTCTGCAAAATGTACTTACAGGACATAGCTACTTCTTAATTTCAAGCAGTTCAACCTCAAAAACTAATGTGGCGCCGGGAGGGATAGTTCCGGCTGTGCCTTTATCACCATAAGCTATTGCTGCCGGACATATTAACTTCGATTTCCCACCGACTCTCATTTTCTGAAGCCCTTCAGTCCAGCATTTGATAACTCCATCTAATTTAAACTCTGTTGGCTGATTACGCTTGTAAGAACTGTCAAATTCCACGCCATCTATTAGAGTGCCTCGATAGTTGACCTTGACTGTATCTGTCTCTTTAGGGGAATCACCCGATCCCTCTGTTAACGTAAAGTGAACCAGCCCAGAAGCAGTTTTTGTTGCCCCGTTCTCTTTCTCTGCCTTATCAACAAATTCTTTGCCGAGACGAACATGCTTTTCGCCTGTGGCAGCATTTCTTGCCTGAGCCAGTTGTTGTAACTTTGATCCAATCGATGACAAGTCAACGCTTGAAGTCTTTCCGATTATAGCATCAGATAACCCTTCTTTGACCAACTCCAATTCTGCTTGAGTCAGATCAAACACCTTTAGTTGCTTCGCGACGGTCTGTCCTATAGCGTAGAATAGCTTCTGATCCTCGTTCTTTGCAGATACCTCGGCCTTTATCGGTATCTCAGGTTTTGTTGGTTCGGCAGCAAAAACAGGTAGTCCAATAAGACAAAAAAGCAGGCTGATAGCGATTTTAAACATGTTTTTTTCCTTTCTGAATTAGCCGGAGCAATAAACGCTTCACCAATTTTGCATCCTGAGGTTATTTACAACACTCTTTACTTGTCATAAATAAACTTTGAATGAATTTTGTCAAGGTGAAAACAGATTGCTGGGTGGCCTTGGGTAGGAAAGTTGAAAAGATGATTGAAAGTGATTTGGTTTCATAAATTTGAATTATTAGAATTCTTGACATAGTGATACTGACAATATACATAAGATAATTGGATGTGTATAATTACCGGATGAAGAAGCAATAAGGGTATACGCGCATACCCTGTTTAGGGGATGTAAATGGTGATGGCGCTTGTGGTACCATGATTCGCAATCAACTTCAGACAAACTTGCCGTTAAAGCGGAGGAAATATGTTCAAGTATATGGCAGCACTATTTTCCGGTAGGATGGTGAAAGATTCACCCCTTGCCCATTCTAAGTTTTTTCTGCTCTTCTGCGTTTTCATCCTCTCTTCCACACTCATCCTCGCTCAAGAAGCGCAGGCGGCCAACACTGTCGCAAAGTTCGCCTACGTTGCAAACTATGAAGGCAATATATCTATCTACACGGTTGACAGCACAACCGGCGCGTTACGGCATAATGGTTATGTGGCGGCGGGAACAACTCCACAGTCGGTTGCTGTTGATCCCTCCGGGAAATTCGCCTATGTGGCCAATGCGTGGTCAAACAATATTTCGGTTTATACGATCAACCAGAACACCGGCGCATTGATCGCTGGAACTACGGTGGCAGCGGGAAAATATCCGTACTCGGTTACCGTTGATCCCACTGGCAGGTTTGCCTATGTTGGCAATTATGGTACGGACAATGATAGCAATTACGGTTCAAGCACTGTCTCGGTTTTTACGATCAACCAGACCACCGGCGCATTGATTCCCGGAACAGAGGTGGCAGCGGGATCACGCGCAGCTGGGGTTACTGTAGACCCCTCCGGAAGATTCGCTTATGTTGTTAATATCTACTCGCACAATGTATCTGTTTATGCGATCAACCAGAGCACCGGCGCATTGACTGCGGGAACCGCAGTGGCGACAGGTGGAACATATGCCTACTCGGTTGTCGTAGATCCCACCGGGAAATTCGCCTACGTCTCCAATATGGGCACCAACAATGTTTCGGTTTTTACGATCAACCAGACCACCGGCGCATTGACCGCTGGAACCGCAGTGGCAACTGGAACACAGCCAGACACGGTTACCGTTGATCCATCCGGCAGGTTCGTCTATGTTACCAATTACGGTTCAAGCAATGTCTCGGTATATACGATCAACCAGAGCACCGGCGCGTTGACCGCAGGAACTACTGTGGCGGCAGGAACACACCCGCGGTCGGTAAAGGTCGATCCCTCGGGCAAGTTTGCTTATGTTACAAATGAAGGCTCAAACGATGTCTCTGTCTTTGCGATTGACCAGACTACCGGCGCTTTAACCTTTAGCAGGACTATTTCCGCACAAATACACCCTTTTGATATTGCTTTTGTTAGCGGCAGCGCCCCGGTTACGTATGTGCCGAAGTTTGCTTATGTGCCCAATCAGGGATCCAATAATGTCTCGGTTTACACGATAAACCCGAATTCTGGCGCACTAAGTGAAGTTGGAACTCCTGTTGCGGCGGGTACATATCCGGTGACTGTTGCTGTTGATCCCACCGGTAAGTTTGCCTATGTTACCAATATGAATTCCAATAATGTCTCGGTTTATACGATCAACCAGACCACCGGCGCATTAACTGCAGCCGGGACTCCGATTGCGTCGTCCGTACCACATTCGGTTGCCATTGAACCATCCGGAAGGTTCGCATACGTTACCCATTTGACCGGGAATACCATCTCCGCCTATACGATAAATCAGACCACCGGCGCATTGACCGAGGTAGGAACCCCAGTGGCAACTGGAAAACTTGCGGCGATAATCACTTTCGATCCCTCCGGCAGGTTTTTATATGTAACCAATCCCGATAGCAGTGCTGGCGGCACTGTCTCAGTTTATACTATAAACCAAACTACCGGTGCGTTGACTGCAGGAACTGCAGTGGCGGCGACAAACGCTTTAGGAATTGCGATAGAACCTTCAGGTAGGTTCGCATATGTTTCAACTGTTTCTGCGAACCAGATTAAAGTATTTACAATAGACCAGACCAATGGCGCATTGACTGCAAGCTCCGCAATAGCGGCGGGAACAGCTCCATATGCGGTTGCGGTGGATCCCACTGGTAAGTTTGTCTATGCTGCCAATGTCAATTCGAATAATGTCTCAGTTTATACGATAAACCCAAGCACCGGCGCTTTGGCAGCAGGTACTACAGTAGCAGCAGGCACAGGCCCATTCTCGGTTTCCGTTGATCCCTCCGGTAAATTTGTCTATGTTCCCAATGAGTTGTCTAATAATGTCTCGGTTTATACGATAAACCAGGCCAACGGCGCCCTTACGGAGATAAGCGGCTCTCCTTTTGCGGCTGGAACATATCCAATGTATGTTGCCACTATCGGCAGTATTTCCTCTATTGACCTCACCTCCGGCCTCGTCGCTCACTATCCCTTCACCGGCAACGCCAATGATGCCAGCGGCAATGGCAACAACGGCACGGTAAACGGTGCAACTCTGACGACGGACAGGTTTGGGAATGCAGGTGGGGCGTATAGTTTTAACGGCAGTAATAATTCAATTCGAGTACCATCTTCAAGTACGATTAATATGGCTGGTACCACTGCAATATCAATGTCTGCATGGGTAAAATGGAATGGTGCCACAGGTAGTAATTACATTATCGATAAATTTTCCAATATATACAACTTTTCGCTAAACGGTTCTGGTTCTGGTAGCACCAGTGGTACCCCAGCTTTTTATTTGAACGGTGGGACTGGGTTTGGCATGTATGCCAGTGCACCAATTTCATCAAATCAATGGCATCTAATAGTTGCAAGCCATGATAGTACTACAGGTAAGTTGTATGTTGATGGACAGTTGGTTGATGTCAATAATTCAACTTATTCAGTGAACTTGTCGGGAAATAACGATCTCTACATAGGATGCTATCAAAACTGTAATTCTGCCTATGCTTTCAACGGTTCCATCGACGACGTCCGCATCTACAACCGCGCCATTTCCGCAGCCGAAGTAAGTGCCCTCTATAACCAACCAAACCCCAACCTCCTCGGTGGCTCAATCCAGGGAAAATCGATCAATGTTGAACCGGCGCTGGTAAGCACATTGGCGGGTACGGCGGGTTCCGTTGGTTCGGTCAATGCCACAGGGGCTGCGGCGCGATTCGATCATCCAAGCGGGATGACAACTGATGGTACAAATTTGTATGTGACGGATTCATACGGTCACACTCTCAGAAAGGTTGTGATAGCTACCGGTGCAGTATCGACAATTGCAGGAAGTCAGGGATCAGCAGGCTCAGTCGATGGCACAGGAGCAGCGGCGCGATTTAATACTCCATCTGAGATGACAACAGATGGAACGGTTGTCTATTTATCAGACATCAATAACCACACCATCCGTAAGATTGTGATCGCGACCGGAGAGGTAACCACGTTTGCCGGAAGTGCCGGTAGTGCCGGTTCGGTTGATGGTACTGTGAGCTCAGCGCGTTTTGCTGGTCCGAGAGGTCTCACGACAGACGGCGCGAACCTGTATGTGGCCGATTCCGGTAATCACACCATACGGAAAATAGCAATAGCCACTGGCATCGTAACAACCCTTGCCGGAACGGCAGGGAGCTCTGGCGCGGCAGATGCATCAGGTTCGGCAGCGCGATTTAACGAACCTCTCGGGATTACGACTGATGGCACCAATCTCTTTGTTAATGATTATGTGAATAACACAATCAGAAAGATTGTGATTGCAACTGGTGTGGTAACAACGGTTGCAGGGAGCGCAACTAATAGTGGAACTGCTGACGGCACTGGATCCATTGCACGTTTTTGGCTGCCAACCGGTATAACAACAGACGGTACGAACCTGTATGTCGCAGATATCGCGAACAATACTATACGAAAGGTATCAATTGCTTCAGGCGCGGTAACAACCATTGCTGGTAGCGCCGGAAACGCCGGGTCTGCTGATGGAACAGGCTCAGCAGCGCGGTTTTCTATGCCTCATGGCATTACAACGGACGGCACAAATATCTATGTGGCAGAGCACCAGAACCATACCATCCGCAAAATCACGCAATCACCCGCAACCACCCTCTCCCTCACCAAATCCGGCAACGGCACAGGAACCGTAACCCCCAACTCCGGCACGATCACCTGGGCCAGCAACACCGGCACAGCCACCTACAACACAGGCACAACCGTAACCCTCACCGCCACCGCCGACAGCGGCTTCACCTTTATCGGCTGGAGCGGCGACTGCTCCGGCACTGGCACATGCCAGCTCACGATGAGCGCGGCCAAGAGCGTGACAGCTCTGTTCAACGATATCACCCCACCCAATGCCCCCACGGTAACCAGCGCCGCAACACTCACCACCAACACCAAACCAACCTGGACATGGACATCCGGCGGCAATGGCGGCAACGGAACATATCGCTACAAACTGGACAGCAGCGACCTGAGCAGCGGCGCGACGGAGACAACCACAGCCTCATATACACCCGCGAACCCCCTTGCAGACGGGGTGCATACGCTCTACGTGCAGGAGCGGGATGCAGCGGGCAACTGGTCGGCGAGCGGAAGTTTTGCGGTTACGGTGGATACGGCGGGGCCGGTGGGAGGGAGTGGCGGCGGAAACAAAATACTTCTCGGTGGAACTATTCAGGGGGGCACTATCAATGTTGAACCGGCGCTTGTAAGCACTTTGGCTGGTACGGCGGGCGCTGCAGCTTCAGCCGATGGCACAGGGGCAGCGGCGCGGTTTAATGTGCCTACCGGGATTACAACTGATGGTACAAATTTGTATCTGGCGGATGTTACCGGTAGAACAATTAGAAAAGTCGTGATAGCTACCGGTGCGGTAACTACGCTCGCCGGAAGTGCCGGGCAAACAGGTTCAACAGACGGAATAGGAACAGCGGCGCGATTTTCAAAGCCAGAAGATATGACAACAGATGGAACTGTTCTCTATGTAACCGATGAAGACAACCAGAACGTTCGGAAGATTGTAATTGCAACCGGTGAGGTGACCACATTTGCCGGAAGTGCCGGTAGCGCCGGTTCGGTCGATGGTACAGTGAGCTCCGCGCGTTTTAATGGGCCGAGAGGCATTACGACAGATGGCACGAACCTGTATGTGGCGGAAGCTGGTAATAACACCATACGGAAAATAGTAATAGCAACTGGTATGGTGACGACCCTTGCCGGAACGGCAGGGTTTTCCGGTTCGGCAGACGGCACAGGTTCGGCAGCGCGATTTAACCAGCCTATTGGTATCACAACAGACGGAACGAATCTCTTTGTAGCAGATTATGGTGGCAATTACACTGTCAGAAAGGTTGTGATTGCTACTGGTGCAGTTACTACTCTCGCAGGGAGCGTAAATATTTGTGGAACAGTTGATGGTACTGGATCTTCAGCAAGTTTCTGCTCACCCATTAGTATAGCAACGGATGGTACGAATCTTTATATAACAGATATCCACAAACATACTATCCGAAAAATATCAATAGCTTCAGGTGCGGTAACAACCATTGCGGGTAGTGCCGGTAATGCCGGGTCTACTGATGGCACTGGTTCAGTAGCGCGCTTTACTAACCCTTATGGCATCACATCTGATGGCACGAATCTCTATGTGACGGACTGGGCTAACACCATCCGCAAGATCAGCACTACGACTCCCCCAGCCATCACCATCAACTCCGCCGCCTCAATCACCAAAACCACCATCGTCACTCTCACTCTCTCCGCTACCGACCCAAGCGGCGTGGCCCAAATGCAGTTTTCCAACGACAACAGCACATGGAGTACACCAGAAACCTACGCCACCACCAAAGCCTGGTCGCTAACCGCAGGTGACGGCACAAAAACCGTCTACGTCAAATTCAAGGACAACGCAGGGAACTGGTCATCGGTCTACAGCGCCAGCATCACCCTGGACAGCACCGAGCCGAGAACAATCATCACCGGCAAACCGGCTACAACGACCTCCGCCACCTCCGCCGTCTTTACCTTTAACGCTGAAGCAGGGGCAACCTACCAGTGCCAGCTCGACACAGCTCCATTCGCAACCTGTACCAATCCGATCACCTATACGGCCTTGTCCGCAGGAAGCCACACTTTCAACGTCAAGGCAACCGACACAGCCGCAAATACGGAAGCAACCCCACAGAGTTACACCTGGACCATTGACCTCACGCCGCCGACGGCAACCATCACCACCAAACCGACTAACCCGACCAACGCCACAACTGCGTCCTTCGCCTTCAACTCCGAAGCGGGCGCAACCTTCCAGTGCCATATCGACAGCGGCAGCTACACCACCTGCAACGGCACCGCCGACTATACCGGCCTGAGCGAAGGGAGCCATACCTTCTACCTGAAGAGTACTGACAGCGCCGGTAATTATGCCGAGACCACGTATGGTTGGGCGGTGGATGTGAGTGGGCCTGTGGGAGGGAGTGGCGGCGGAAACAAAATTCTCCTCGGTGGAACCATTCAGGGCAGTTCGATTAATGTTGAACCGGCGTTGGTAAGTACATTGGCTGGAACTGCTGGTATTGCTGGTTCCGCCGACGGTACTGGAGCGGCGGCACGGTTTAATCAACATAATGGCATTGCAACAGATGGCACTAACCTCTATGTCGGCGATTTTTCTAACCAAACCATCCGAAAAGTTGTGATAGCCACCGGCGCAGTTACAACGCTTGCTGGAAGTGCAGGGGTGATTGGTTCGGCAGATGGTACGGGAACAGCAGCCTCGTTTTATGGTCCTGGCGACATCACCACGGACGGCACAAACCTTTACGTGGCTGATCAAAGTAACGGGACAATACGGAAGATTGTCATATCCACCGGTGTTGTCACAACGCTTGCCGGTAGCCCGAGGGCGAATAGTTTTGCTGACGGGATAGGGACAGCGGCAAGGTTTTGGGGAACAGGTGGGATAACTACAGACGGCACGAATCTATATGTTTCGGATTCGGGCAACCATGCCATCCGAAAGGTTGTGATAGCAACAGGTGTAGTGACAACGCTTGCTGGAAACCCAGGAGTAGCTGGTGCGACTGACGGCACAGGTGCAGCGGCAAGCTTTAATGATCCCCGTCACATCACAACAGACGGGACAAACCTCTATCTGGCAGATGAAGGCAATCACAACATTCGGAAGATAGAAATCTCCACTGGCGTGGTAACAACAGTTGCCGGTATGGCTGGAGTAGCAGGATCGACTGACGGAATTGGGACAGCAGCGCTATTCAGGCAGCCTCATGGCATCACGGCAGATGGCACTAACCTCTATGTTGGGGATACTTCTAACAATACTATCCGAAAGGTGGTGTTAGCGACCGGCGCAGTTACGACGCTTGCCGGAAGTGCTTTGGTAGCTGGATCAAATGACGGTGCGGGGGCAGATGCTCGTTTTTATTACACAGCAGGCATCAAATCGGACGGCACGAATCTTTACGTAGTGGATAGCTATAACCACACCATCCGCAAAATCACCTCATCAACAGGCACCGCCCCTGCCATCACAATCAACTCCGCCGCCACAACCACTAAAACCACCAGCGTCACCCTCACCCTCTCAGCAACCGACCCATCCGGCGTGGCCAAAATGACCATCGGCAACACATCGGATTTGTCTGACGGCACCGAGGAGGCCTACGCCACAACCAAAGCCTGGACGCTGTCCACTGGCGACGGCACCAAAACCGTCTACGTCAAATTCAAAGACACCCTGGGCAACTGGTCATCAGTCTACAGTGCCAGCATCACCCTTGACAGCACCGCGCCAACCACAATTATCACCTCCAAACCACCGGCCACCGATACCAGCCGCTCGGCAACCTTCAGCTTCTCTTCCGAAGCCGGGGCAACTTTCCAGTGCCAGCTTGATAGTGAAGCATTCAGCGCCTACACGAGCCCAAAAACATTCACCAACCTAACCCCCGGCAGCCATACCTTTACCGTCAAGGCCAGTGACACCATCGGCAACGTCGAAACTGTCAGCACCGAGGACTCCTGGCAATGGACCATCGCCACACTCCTCACCATAACCAAAAACGGAACAGGCAAAGGCGCAATCACGACCACCAGCGGCACCATCAACTGGAACGGCAACAGCGGAACGATGGTTATCCCCTACAATAACCAGCTCACCCTGACCACGGCCAGCGACCCCGGCTCCACTCTCACCACTTGGGCCGGCTCGTGCAGCGGCACCGGTGACTGCACTCTCATAATGGATGGCGACAAAAACGTCACCGCCACCTTTAATGACAATACTGCTCCTGTAGTGAACATTACGTTTCCGATTAACAACACCTATCAGAATGAACTCTTTGACCTGGACGCCAGTGCAACTGACAACATTGGGGTTGCTTCGCTGGAGTTTTCGATCAAGTTCACCAGCACCAAGGACTATTATCTCAACAGCACCGCCACATCGTTCAACTCACTATCGGAAACGTGGATACCGGCCATCTATGAACCGACCGGAAAATACTGGTACATCAGCACCGTCGGCACGTCTTGGGTGGCAGATAAAACCTACACCGTCCGGGCACGCTCCACGGACACAACCGGCAACGTCTCCACGCCGGTATCGATCAGCTTCATCAAAGGTGTTCCCCCGACCAACCAAGCCCCAACTATCACCCAGGGCTCCAGCATCAGTGTATCCATGTCCAAAGACAGCAGCCCCACGCCATTCAGCCTGACGCTGAACGCCTCTGATGCCAATAACGACACCATAACCTGGAGCATCTCATCGGCTGCAAGCCATGGTACAGCCGCAGCCAGCGGCACCGGAACGTCTAAAACCATCGGCTACACCCCGACTGCCAACTACACCGGATCTGACAGCTTTGTGGTGCAAGCTTCCGACGGAAACGGCGGCACAGCCAGCATAACCATCAACGTCAACATAATTGTCAACGGTGTCTGCGGCAGCAGCAACAACGGCATCTTCACCGTCACACCGACCAGTAACCTGTGCACAAGCGGCACCGCATCCACAGTAACCGGAACAGGTCCGTGGAACTGGAACTGTGCAGGACTGAACAACGGCACAACCGCTACCTGTAGCGCAGCGATTACCAGCTACAGCGTAACCTTCGCAAGCGATGCCAACGGTACCCTGACCGGCTCTGCCAACCAGACCGTCAACTACGGTGCCTCTGCAACAGCCATAACCGCCGTCCCTAAAACCGGCTATCATTTTGTCAACTGGACCGGCAACGGATTCACCACAACAACCAGCAACCCGCTGACGGTCAGCAACGTAACCGCAGCACTAAGCATCACCGCCAACTTCTCCGCCGACCCGGTCAACGGCACCTGCGGCAGCAGCAGCGGACAGGCTTTAATTACGGTTCCCTCCACAAACCTCTGCACGGCTGGAACCGCTTCCACCGTAACCGACAGCGGGCCGTGGAACTGGACATGCAGCGGCAGCAACGGCGGAACCTCTTCCAACTGCTCGGCAGCCATCCAGACCAACAGTATCTCCATCAGCAAATCCGGCAGCGCTGGCGGCAGCGTAACCTCCGACGGCGGTACCATAACCTGGGTCGGCAGCGGCGGCAGCGCTGCTTACAACTACGGGACAGTCGTGACCCTTACTGCGGTTCCTGACAGTGGCAGCATCTTTACCGGTTGGACCGGCGACTGTAGTGGCACCGGAATCTGTCAGGTAACCATGAGCGCGGCAAAAAGCGTGGCAGCGGTATTTGCCCCTGCTCCGAGCTTCAGTATAACTTCCGGCGCACTCGCCGTTGTACAAGGTGAAACCCGCCAGGCCATCGTAACCCTGACCGCCACCAACAACTTCAACACACCGGTCGCCATCACCTGGAGCACACTCCCCGGCGGAGCAACAGCCGTTATCACCACATCACCTGTAACACCGACCGCCAGCGGCAGTTCAGCCATATTCTCCATCACCGCTGGCAGCACAACCCCGATCGGCGCATCAACGGTTCGCCTGACCGCCACTGGCGGGGGTGTCACCAAAACCTTTGACGTTCCGGTCACCGTTGCCGCCCCACTTGCTATTACCACCACCTCCCTGACTGCCGGTCTGAAAGGGCAGGCATACAGCGGAACAATAGCGACAACCGGCGGCATTGGGACTCTTGTCTTCACCCGCACCACCGGTTCACTGCCGGACGGCCTCGCCCTGAGCAGCAGCGGCGTCCTTAGCGGCACACCGACAACAAAAGGGAGCTTTACCTTCACCATCAAAGTGCAAGACGGCGACGACCACAGCACATCAACACCGTATACATTGATGATCTCCGACCCGAACTACCGCAAAATTGCCATTGTCGGCGCGGATCAATCTTTTGCCTGGCAAGTGCTGAAAGGTGTACAGAGCCCATCTATCTACGTCAAAGTGCTTGATGACAACGGTAACGATGCAAATGTTACCACCGACACCAGAGTCAATATTAATTCCAGCTCTGCCACCGGAAAATTTTCTGACGGCTCAACCTTGAGCACCGGCAATACTTTTACACTTACCATCAACGCAGGCTTTAATCTTGCGGAGGTTTTCTATATAGATAGCACACCCGGCGTCTTTACGCTTACGGCATCTGGAAAGGCAGGCACCGCCTCAGCCCTGTGGGAGAGCGGCAACCACACTCTGACGGTAGCGACCCCCGGCCTTATATCCACTGCGGTAACCGCCAGCGTCTCTTCCGCTACATATGGTCAGCCGATAACGGTGACCGGCACAATGAAAGACACGTCTAACACCCCGCTCTCCTATAAGAACATCTGCTTTATATTCAGCACCCCCGCCCAGACCCAGACATCTGAAAACTGTGTCCAGACCAGCAGCAGCGGAAGCTACTCCTACATTGCCGACACAAGCTACATCAACCAGGCAGGATCATGGAGCGTTAATGCCTCCTTCAAGGGAGACAGCAGCTACAACGCCGTAACGACGATTACACCCTTCACCATTGCCAAAGCTGACACCACCATCCAGCTCACACTGGATAACCTCAGTATCTCTCCCAACGGCTCTCTTACCGCCACCGGGAAAGCATCATCAACCACAGTAACGGATCTTTCAAACATTTCCATTGCCGTAGACTTCATCGATCCAGACGGCACGGCACACACCATAACCGCCACACTTACCGGCACTCTGGGGCATTACACCGCCAAGTACAGTCAGTTTTCCGGTAAGGAGGGGATCTGGAAAATCAAAGCCCGCGTAATAAACGACACAAACTATAACGGCATCGAATCCGAACTGAAAAACGTCACTGTGGCGAACGCCGCCGGATACGCCATCTTGATCGAAGGGGACAACAACGGCCAGTACCGTGCGCACTATACCGCGAGCCTTGACGACATCAGAGCAAAACTGTTATCCCGCTCCTTCACCGATGACACCATCCAGTATCTGAGTTACGAAACCGGCCACGCCGGTGTGGATGGAGCGACCACAAAGGCAAACATCCAGTCAGCCATAACAACGTGGGCTCTGAGCAAAATAAAGCAGTACGGTGTGGCTCCGCTGTATATCATCATGATGGATCACGGTGGCCAGGGGGGTAAATTCTACATCCAGCAGCCGGGTGATGCCAAGGCCACACCGCAGTTCATAACCCCCGGTGATCTGAATGGCTGGTTGACGTCGCTGGAAGGAAACGTCAAAACCGACCTTGGCAAAGAGCTGACTACGGTAGTGATTAACGGCTCCTGTTACTCCGGCAGCTTCATATCGGAACTGTCAAAAAAGAACCGGGTAATTATCGCCAGCAGCAGCCAGGGCGAACTATCCGCCCAGGGGCCGAGCTTCAACCAGAAAACCTACGGAGAATACTTCATCTACTATCTGTTCAACAGTCTTACCGCAGGGGAAACTGTCGGCAAATCTTTTAGCGATGCCGCCGAACTGACGCAGCAGTTGAGAAAATGCAACACCGCAGCATGCCGGCAGAACGGGGTCGGCATGGGTGACGACGCAGCTCAGCATCCACTTATGGACGACAATGGCGATGGTGCCGGCAGCCCGTTACTGACAATCGGGCAAAATGACGGAAACATCGCCGACAAAATGATACTGGGACTCGGCTCAAACGCATCCGGAGTTGTATGGCAGGGGATAATGCCCACCGGTAAAATAGCGCAAGGAACCGCATCTACAACCGTATGGGCAGCTATTGACCTTACCAATACGGCGTCATCATGGATCGAGATCCGCAGGCCCGACTATCTCCTTCCCGACGACGGCGGTACCGGCCAGGTTTCGATGAACCTTCCGGTAATAAGCGGTACGCCAAATCAGGGATCCGGCAGATTTGAATACCTTATCCAGCCCGACCTGAGCAAAGGCTTCAGCGGGCTGGACATTCCGGGTGCATACACACTC
>CAIMXI010000302.1 GCA_903845365.1 uncultured Geobacteraceae bacterium
GCAATCAAGGCTGCGGCTGCCGGACTGGAACTGATCTGCCGTATCAACCCGGTCGTGCCACCGCAGCTTAAAGGTGATCCCGGACGACTTCGCCAGATAATAATCAATTTGGTTGGTAATGCTATAAAGTTTACCAGTGAGGGGGAAGTGGAAATCAGGGCGGACCTTGAATCCGATCAGGGCGAATCGGTTGTGGTGCGTTTTTCCATCCACGATACCGGTATCGGGATACCGGAAAACCGGAGAGCGGCAATTTTTGAACCTTTCACGCAAGTTGATGGCTCTACCACCCGCAAATATGGCGGCACTGGCCTGGGTTTGACCATCTGCAGACAGTTGACGGAGATGATGGGGGGAGAGATCGGCATTGACAGCGTAGAGGGGAAAGGCACCACCTTCTGGTTTACCGCCCGGTTTGGAAAACAGACCATATCAAATCAAACCTCCGAGGTTTTGGAGCGTGCGGATATAACCTCGGCGCGAATTCTTGTAGTCGATGTCAACGCCACTAACCGTTCTTTGATGGCAGATCTGTTCAGCAGTTGGGGCTGCCGGTTTGAGACGGCGGGAGACTGCGAAACGGCCATGATGCTTCTCCGCGAGGCGGCAGAGCAGGAGGATCCCTTTCGGATCGCCATATTGGATCAGATGATGCCGGCGGGTATGGACGGCAGCAAACTTGGCCGTCAGATCAAGGCGGATCCGCTGCTCAAATCTACTCTGATGATTATGGTGACACCTCTGGGGCAGCGAGGTGACACCGCCGCTCTGGAACAGATCGGCTTTACCGGCTATCTGACAAAACCGGTTCGGCAGTCACTCTTATACAATTGCATTGTTCTTGTTCTGGAACGTGCTAACCAAACCGAGGATCAAACCTGCGAGGTTTCAAAAACCACGGAGGTTTCTAAAACGGCAAAAGGTATAGTCACCCGGTTTACTGTTGCGGAATCTGCCATACATCGCGGGCGAATCCTGCTGGCGGAAGACAACGCCATAAACCAGAAAGTGGCGCTGGGGATACTGGGCAAACTTGGCTGCAAGGCTGATGTGGTTGAGAATGGCCTAAAAGCTGTCCACGCACTTGAGTTGATAAAGTATGACCTGGTGCTTATGGATTGTGAGATGCCGGAGATGAATGGCTTTGAAGCAACCGCCATGATTCGGGATGTAAACTCAAAAGTCCTCAATCATGCAGTGCCTATAATCGCCATGACAGCCAACGCCATGACGAAAGACCGAGAGGAATGTATTGATGCCGGGATGGATGATTATCTGGCAAAGCCAGTGAAGAAGGAAGAACTGGCCGGAATTCTTGTAAAATGGCTAAAGCCTGGCGATCAAGAGACTGATGATTACAATCCGGACGAATACAAAGAGGATGATCAGGGTGAGGGCGAACTGAATGATACACACTGTACCTATATTACGAAGGAACCGGCCGAGGATATCGGCCTACCTGGAACGATTCTCTGTGTAGACGATGAACCTGTCAATCTGTCGCTTTTGAAAGGAATCCTTCTCCCGTGCGGCTACCGGCTGGTTTTTGCTCAAAACGGGCATGAGGCGCTGGCGAAGTTGGTGGAGGAGTCGATTGATCTTGTTCTGCTTGATCTGATGATGCCGGAGATGGACGGTTTTGAGGTATGCCGCCGTATAAAGTCCGATGAAAGGCGTAAAAATATTCCGGTTATCATGCTGACCGCATTTTCCGCCAAAGAGAACCGCATCCAGGCGATCGAGGCCGGGGCTGAGGATTTCATCTCCAAGCCGTTCGACAGTGCCGAAGTGCTGGCGCGAGTCGCTATGCTGCTGCAGGTAAAGGTGCTGAACGACCAGCTCTACTCCGCCTATCAGAACATTACCCGTCTGACCAACTTCGGCGAACAGCTCTTCACCGGTTTCAATCCGCTACATTTCGACTTCATGGCCAGCATCAGCGACATTGTTCAGCAGATTATCGCCGTTGCGCCTGATAAGACTGGAAATCCCCAACGGGTGCTTGCCGGATTCAGTGATACCTACGGCGCCGGCTATACTTGTTTCGAGTTCGGTTGTAAAGCAGGTCTACTGACGATGACGCCGCTTCCATCTGTAGTTGCGAGTTATCTGAATCAGCTTGTCAGCGGCGAGTACGGATTTGTCTCGCTAAATCAGTCCGATCTACGTGAACGATATAATGAAGTCGCCTCTGTATTGGCCGAACATGTTTCCACCGTTCACAACATCGTCTGCCACAAAAGCTGCAAGATCATGCTCAGCGCCATCAATTACGGACGAAAAGTGACCACCTACGATGCCGAAGTATTAAACAGTGTCGTCGGCCAGAGTCTGTTCCTCAAGTCGCTTGCAGAACAGGTACGCGAAACGGATAACGCTTTTGCATATACCGTATTTGCGCTTGCCAGAGCGGCTGAAGTCAATGATGAGGACACCGGCAACCATATCCTGCGTGTCGGGGACTATAGCGCACTTCTGGCTGAGCAGATGGGGCTACTTGGACATCGGTCAGCGCTACAACCTGCCACTACTCCTCTCTACTCCCACATGGCGAGCAGGTAAGGAGCGTATTGCGGCGGCAGGACTGGCAGGGCGAGACCTCAACGGTGACAACTTCCGGTTTCTGGCCGACCTGCGCAATACATACGGTGACTATGCCTGCAATGTTGCCGTCTGCGGGTTGATGAGCTGCCGAGGTGATGCCTACAAACCAGATGAGGCCATGACGGAACGTGCTGCTGCAACATTCCATTCGTGGCAAGCGGAGGCTCTTGCATCAGCCGGTGTAGATTTTCTGCTGGCTTCCACACTGCCGGCTCTAAGTGAAGCGACCGGACTGGCGAGGGCCCAGGCTGCAACCGGGTTGCCGTACCTCATCAGTTTTGTCGTCCGCCCTGAAGGAACATTACTGGATGGGACACTACTAAAAGATGCTATTACAGTTATTGATACTGTTGTAACACCGCGTCCCTTGGCCTATCTGATCAACTGCACCCACGCCTTGGTATTTCGCAAAGCGATGCTGCATGAAAACAATTCATCTCCCCTGGTTCGTGAGCGGGTTATTGGTCTGTTGGCAAATACTGCCGCCCTCAGTCCGGAGGATTTAGATGACAGTACAGAGCTGGTGGAAGAGGAACCGGAACTGTTCGGCAAGAGCGTAGCGGCACTTCACAGAGAGCTGGACATGAAGGTGCTTGGAGGCTGTTGTGGTACCGATAATCGCCATATCGAGTGTTTGGCACAAGAACTCTCAAGCCTTACATAGTGAAAACCAGAAAATTCTCATAGTAAAACAGTTGGTTAAGCTAAGGAGCTGGATGTATGATGATAACGGCACTCAAAGACTTTTCAATAATCATTGGTGGCTTGATTACAATCATTGCCTTTGCTAATGGTCTCCTTGAATACCGGCGTCAGGGAGCACAAAAAAGGGTAGAACATTTTACCTTGCTGCGCCGTCGACTGAAAGAGAACCACATTTTCAAGGAAATTTGTGCGCTGATGTTTGCTAACGATCCAAGGTTGGCAGATGTCAACGCTCAAGACAAGCGTGATTTTATTGGGCTGCTGGAAGAAGTCGCACTAATGGTCAACTCCGGGCTCATTCGTCCTGAACTGGCTCACTACATGTTTGGCTATTACACGGTTAAATGCATGGAAAGTGAAGACTTCTGGGCCAATCTGACCCTAGATGAGACCTACTGGAAGCTTTTCCACGATTTTGCGAACGACATGAAAGCAAAAGAGTCCTCCCACACATACGACCGAAAAAAGCTACGGTTTTAGATGAATTTTATTAATCTGCTATTTCTGCATCTAGCGATACTATGAAAAGTCACTCTTCCCCACAAGCTGATACACCCATCGAAAGACTCACTGGTTCAGTGGAGCGGGTATGCCATTCAGGTATAACTCCGGTAGACAGGCCATATTGCAACATCAGATGTGTTCCCAGATTATTGCTTTCAGCAGTAGTGGCAATATACTCTTTCCTTATATGGACTGATATGGTTACAATGGAGTCAATAGGTAACGGCAGAGTCTACGGCTCTGAGAATTTCAAGGATTTTTCAATTTATGACCTGCCCATACTGTAAAGAAATCATCCAAGACGGAGCCATCAAGTGTAAACACTGCGGTTCGATGCTGAATCTTGATCCGTATAACACAATCAACGTGGATAACATCTCTACTGACGAAATTCGTGCCTTCGTAGGATCAAACTCATATTATTACATCCTGAAATTTTCTAACTTCACCATAATGGGTCGAGAGAAATTCAGCGTCACTTGGAACTGGTCATGTTGCGGGTTTACCTTCCTCTGGTTCCTCTATCGGAAAATGTACGCTCTGGCTCTAATCTCATTCGTTGTCTTTTGTATTCCGGGTATAAACTTCTTTTTGCATATAGTGGTCGGATGTATCGGAAACTACCTTTATTATCGGCATGTTAAAACAAAAATCCTTGAAATCCGATCAACAACATCACCACAGAACTTTCTGCCTGTCATACAAGAAATGGGTGGTGTGAATAAATGGGTTTACTCGTTAGGCGTTGTTGTTTGCATTCTCATAGCGATACTGGCTTTTATGTTTTTTGCGACAATAACAACATACATGATACATAGAATTTCTGAAATCACGGTATAGAAAGAGAAGCAATACTTAGGACTCCTTGTCAATCAACTAAAAAAAGTAAGGATTTGAAGGGAAAAGTAGAACAAATAGATGAACACTTTTAATTCCGTTAGTAAATTCTGCGACAAAACAAGGAGAGTATTATGGGATTGTTTTCAGGATTATTAGGTAACGCGGGTGTTGTAGATCCGAAGAAACTGTTAAAAGACTATGGCATGTTGCTTTCAGAGGATGAGGAAATAGATGTCGGTTTTGTTGTATTACGAGATACGTTTGTATTTACGAATAAGCGATTGTTACTTGTTGATATACAGGGGATTACGGGTCAAAAAATCTCATACATGTCTATTTCATATAGTAAAATTACAAAGTACAGCATAGAAACAGCAGGTACATTTGATCTTGATGCAGAACTAAAGATTTGGGTCGGGAGTGATCCTTCCCCTATTTCAAAAAAGTTTAACAAAAGTGTCAATATATATGATTTACAGCAGGTTTTAGCGAAGTATGTACTATGAGAGTAGTGACATCCTACAAAGACAGAAATATGAAATGAAGCAGCAAATATAAGACAAGAAGAATGGCACAAAACCTGACGTCGATTACAACATACCCTACAGGAGAATAATATGGAAACATCTAAAGTATGTAGCTGTGGTGAAAAACACACGGGTCATATCTGTCTTCTTCGCAGTGTTGGAAAAACTGAAGAGATAAAACATATCACTGACAATCCAAAGGTATCTTGTTTCACATGTGGAGCAGCAGCAAACTCCCCGGACAATGTGTGTTCTCCAGTAGTAATTGAATAGTGTCAGAGGGCAAGGGATGACTATTGGAGGGACAGGGAAGAGACAGCGGCCTCACAGCAGTACGATAGAACATTTATGCCAATTGAGCATAGCAGAATAGAGGTGATGCGAAGGGGTTGGAATACGGCACTGCAACGGGCAAAAAATGGGATGATGAGCAGGATAATGAATTATGAAGAAACTTCTCACATGGGGCACTGTAGGTCTATTGACCACAGCCATACTAGACCCGATCATCTATTCCATGCTTGCCCTCCCAATTCCATGGGTACGGGATCTGCTCATGGCGGGAGGCGGTGTCGGCGGCTTTTACTTATTGATCAAGTATCGGCACGACCTATAGATTGCGACTATGAAAACTGACAGCATACAAAATTCAGAAACAGTGGCAATCGGCATCGACTTAGGCGGCACCAAGACGGAAGCTATTATCCTTAGGTCACCCTGTACGTGTTCGCAATGACGCCGACCGCTTTACCCTTGCTGAGTGCCACTCGGGAGACCGCATCAGAATGATTAAAACATACAGGGAGCTGGAATGATAGCGTACAGTGACTATTTGCGAGAGGCCGTCAGTGCGGCCAGAATTGCCGGACAGTATCAAAAGTCCCGTTTCGCTTCAACTCTGGATATAGAGATGAAAGGCGAAAAGGATTTGGTAACGGAGGTAGACAAGCAATCAGAGCGGCTGATTGTCGAACACCTGCTCTCTTGCTTTCCTGACCATGACATTATTGCAGAGGAAGGGGACTACCTTCAGGCCGGTTCTCCCTACCGCTGGATTATTGACCCGGTTGACGGTACAACCAACTATGCTCACGGTTATCCCTGGTTCTGCTCCTCTATTGCACTTGAAGCAGAAAGAGAGTTGGTTGCCGGAGTAGTCTATAATCCGATTTATGATGAACTCTTTACGGCATCGAAGGGTAATGGTGCATACCTGAATGGCAACAGACTGTCTGTATCCAACCGTGCACCTTTGAGTCATTCACTGCTTGCAACTGGTTTTCCGTATGATTGCGCCACAGATCCAGCCAATAATTTTGCTAATTTTATCGCCTTCCAGAAGAGTGCAAGAGGAATTCGCCGAGCTGGTGCCGCTGCACTTGACCTTGCTTATGTGGCTGCAGGAAGGCTTGATGGTTATTGGGAACTCAAGCTGAAAGCATGGGATGTGGCTGCAGGAGTTCTTTTGGTACGTGAAGCGGGAGGCTTAGTAACGACCTTCGATGGCTCAGTTTTCGATGTTTTTAACAACAAGATAGTGGCCAGTAACGGCTTGCTTCACGATAGTATGGTAAAAATGCTGGCATCAATTGCTGCCGGTGGGGTCAGCTGAAAAGGAGAATAATATGAGCAAAATGCCAGTTATGGAGGTTTTCTTCGACTACGTCTGACCCTGGTGTTACCTCGGTGCCGTGCGTACCGATCGTCTGCAAAAGGAATACGGAGTTGAGCTGCAGATGAGAGTATTCCCCCTACACCCGGAAACACCGGAAATGGGAATGGAACTATCCGAGATGTTTGCCGGGCGCGAGGCGATGATTGCCGCCATGCAGACCAGGCTTGTACAGGTTGCAGCAGTGGAGAATCTTCCTCTAATGCTGCGAACTCGCACGTACAACAGCAGACGCGCTCAGGAACTGGGAAAATGGGCTGAATCTCAGGGAATTGGTGACCAGTTCCATCAAGCTGTCTACCGGTCATATTTCGTAGATGGCATCAACATCGCTTTAATTGACGAGCTTGCCCTCATCGCTGAATCAATTGGACTTTCACCTGTCGAAGCGCGAAAGGTTATTGAAACAGGGAGCTTTGCCGCTGCAGTTGATGCCGACTGGCAACTATCGAGAGAGTTGCGGGTAACTGCCGTTCCTACCCATATCTATGAGGGCAAAAGATTGGCGGGGTTTGCAGCATATGAAGATTTCGAGCGACTGATTGGGAAAAGGTAGAATCGTATGGAACAAATTGAAGTGACCATAGAGCGAGATCAGCAGAATGAATATGCTGAAGAGGGAGTGGATGTACCGCTGGATCGTATCAATCCCGAGACGCTACGGAAAATGGTGGAAGAATTTGTTACTCGGGAGTGGAGTGCCCTGTCTGATGCGGACTGCACCTTTGAAGACAAGATTGAACAGGTTTTACAGCAGTTAAAGGATAATAGAATCAAAGTCGTTTTTGACCTGACGAGCGAGACTTGCAACATAGTCCCGGCTAAAAACATAATTTGAAACAACGCAAAACAAGCATAGGGGGTAAGTATGTTTGTGAAAAACTGTAACAACGGCTACAAACAATCTTTAGAGGGAACGAACAAAAAACTTTGGTTTCCGGCGACAAGACTCTGATGGTAGAATTCAGGCTACAAAAAGGAGCAACTTTACCGCTCCACTCACACCCCCATGAGCAGACCGGATAATCGTTTCTTTCCTCTATTAAGCATCACCAGCCGCATTAGCGAGTTGCTTCAACCTGCTATAACCAAACGGTTCTGGGTGAGAGCTGAAGTCATGTCTGTTCGAGAACGCGAAGGAGCTGGAAGGTGAGTAAAAAAACTCATGTTGATCAGCTGATCAAAACATTAGGTCTCCTCCGCCATCCTGAAGGTGGCTGGTACCGGGAGACCTATCGTTCGGCTGAACTAATACCGCATGCAGCTCTACCCGAGAGATTCGATGGCGATCGATCATGTTGCACTGCCATTTACTTTTTACTTGAGAGCGGCGATATATCTGCCCTGCATCGAATAAAATCAGATGAGTTATGGCACTTTTACTCAGGTGTGCCATTAACGGTTCATGTCTTCACGTCTCAAAACGAATACTATCCTCTACATCTTGGACCCAACATTACAGCCGGAGAAACATTCCAATGCGTTGTCCCTGCAGGCTGCTGGTTCGGAGCTGAAGTAAACGGTGACGGCTATTCTTTTGTCGGTTGTACCGTTGCACCTGGTTTCGACTTTGCCGATTTTGAAATGGGAACAAGAGATGAACTACTCAATCGATTTCCGAACCATTCAAAAATAGTCCAACGCCTCGCAAAGAGTACCTAGCCAATACAAAAAACAATATTCAGAGTACCCGAAGCGATCTGGAAAGTCAGTTGATTAAGGCTGTAGGAGTATCATGCCAAGTTATTTTGCCGTATGCCTATGTTTAGTTTTTATGTTGTCTGGTTGCGAGAATACAGATGTAACGACTGCTGTCGATGCAGGACGGGATGCTGTCAAAGCCCTTACTCTATCCGATCAGGGTGTTCAGGATATTGCCAAAATATCAGCGCAACTTGCAGATAAGCAACACGCAGTTGCTCCGACCAATAACAAATATGCAAAAAGACTCAATGGCTTGGTGACACAACAATTTCAGGAAGGCAATCTGAAGTTTAACTATGCAGTCTATATTTCCCCGGAGGTAAATGCCTTTGCGATGGCTGATGGCACAATCAGGATATATAGCGGCCTTATGGATATGCTTGAAGACGGTGAGTTGCGTTTTGTAATCGGGCATGAAATGGGGCATGTGGTGAAAAACCACATAAAAAAGAAGATTCAGTTATCCTATGCCTCAAGCGCAGTTCGTAAGGCAGTCTCTTCCCAAAACAGTGCGGTTGGCGAACTTGCCCGGTCTGCAGTTGGAAGTCTTGCT
The DNA here is from genome assembly GCA_903845365.1 of uncultured Geobacteraceae bacterium. GTDB lineage: Bacteria > Desulfobacterota > Desulfuromonadia > Geobacterales > Pseudopelobacteraceae > JACRCG01. The sequence goes on from CAIMXI010000302.1 coordinate 9,110, forward strand.
GAATCCCTTATGAATGCGCAATTTTCCCAACTGGAGGAGAAGGAGGCGGATGATTATGGCTTGGGATTCCTCAAACGGGAGAAGTATTCAACACCGGATGCTGTATCGGCATTACGGAAAATTGCCAAATTGAGTAAAGGGCACTCCTTCCTTTCCAGCCACCCCGACCCTGAAAAACGGGCAGATCGGTTACAGGCGCAACTGGAAGGCAAGGCCTTATCAATTGAAGAGACGCAGCAGAGCCTCGTAAGTAAAGTTAAGATTTTCATGGAGCAAAACTTTCCGTTTGCCGCTCGACTGCTGCAACACTTTTGAAAAAAGTGCGAAGTGTGTCAGACTGGCAGTGGAGCATGCACAAGCATTTATGCGCATAGACTACAGAGAGAAAAATTTGTAGCTGAACAGTAAATACAATTATTGGAGTCAAAGTTTATGCGAAGATCAGAACGACTGATGCCATCCTTGATAACATTGCAGCGTGTTGAGGCATTATTGTGATCATGAAACGATTTTTTTTCATCTTTGTTGCAGCAGTACTTCTATTGACTCCAATCTCGGCTTTTGCCCTTGCCGTTCCTGAACCTGACCTTTCAGAACTGGCGGATCGTAAATCAATCGCCGACCGTCTGAATGATCTGATCAGACGGATCAGGGACGGACAGATAACACGCGAGACAGCTCGTTCAAGAGTTCAGCATTTGCTTACGGAGGCAAGCGACTATTATTACAAGGCAGGCGGAGCAGATACCCCAAAGTCTGAATGGTATTTTCCCTTAGCTGGTAGTGATCTGCGTGCGATTCCAAGAGGACATAGGCATGGATACTACGCACGCGGTTATGACTTCTACGAAGGGAACCTCCATAAAGGGCATCCCTCACTGGACATCTTCATTCCGGACCGTAATCAGAAATGCCGCGACGATCGTACCGGAAAACCGGTACAGGTACTCTCAATAACCTCAGGGATAGTGGTCGCTGCCGAGGACAACTGGGAAACGGGAGACCGCCTGCGCGGCGGCAGATACCTGTGGGTCTATGATCCAGGAAATGACATATTGGTGTACTACGCCCACAACGAGAGCATACTGGTGAAAGCCGGGGATCTGGTGCGTCCTGGAGACTCTATTGCGACTGTGGGACGCAGTGGTTATAATGCCGCAAAACGACGCTCACCCACTCATCTTCACCTGACAGTCCTCAAGGTAAACCGTGGTCGTATGACGCCTATCGATGTTTATAGCGACATCATAAAAACAAAAGTTAA
>CAIMXI010000303.1 GCA_903845365.1 uncultured Geobacteraceae bacterium
AGTTCGTGGATAATAACATAGTCAAGGCAGGTAAGTGGCATCCTGATCAAGTTGAGACTGAGGGAAATACGTTTTGTTTGATAGGAATAACTTCCCCAACGTGTTTTCATAGAGCGGATGGTGATGGATGGCAATGGGATCTCTTCTGCTTGCATCAGATTATGGCATTCAATTGAGCGCTTCTTTACGAGATCTTCGGCCTGTATACGATACCAATGGGTAATCATCCTGCGGACGGTATCCTCTGATGGTATATCAGGTGTTGTCAGTAGCAGTAAGCCATTGTGTAGTTGAAGAGTTTGGTCTGTCCCTTTTGAAAACTCAAGCCGAATCGTCTCCCCCAGATACGTGAATTCGGCACCACGACTGTAATACTGCTGATGTTGGGGAAGTCGTTTGTCCAACTTTTTCCAAACCTTCAGTACCCATTCAGCCCGGCTCGTTACAAATTTTCTTACCTCTTTGATCGGAGTACGCAGCGGTACCCGTACCAAGACCAACCTGTCGGCACGAACAGTTATGCCGAGAGTCCTTCGTCGTGTATGACACCAGCTATAATCAATTGATACACCTGCTGACACAACAACGGAGTCATGCTTGATCTCGTTACCCTTGGAAAGCACTGGCACCTCGCTAAAATACTCGCAAACTTGCAGCCATCACCAATTTCCATGATTCACCCTAGCTGGAGAAGTTGTGGCCAAAACATTCTAAGCAAAAAGAGCCGCTTCGTTAGAAGAGGCTCAATCAGTATTTTAAACTGCTGATGAAAGTGGGAATACTTTATTACAGGAGCTGTTTCGGCTTATTTCTTCACTGCTTTGGCTTTCATTGTTTTCTTTGCTTTCTTTGAATTCTTTGCTTTTTTATGCTTCTTGTGATGTTTAGCTGGTTTGATTTCTTTTTTCGCAACAGCAGGTTTCGCTTCAGCAGCGGGTGCTGGTGCAGGAACTACAGGAGCTACAGGGGCTACTGCAGGCGCTGCTGCAGGAGTGGGGTCGGCTGCTAAAGCAACTGCAGAAAAGGAAAGCGCTACTATGGCAGCTACGAGCGTCGAAAGTACTTTTTTCATTTGGAACTCCTTCGGATTAAGTATGAACTAAACGTGTAAAGCATAACTGGTGCCAATTACCCGTAATCGCAGAAGCTTGTGGTGTTAGAAAAACATTTTGACTTTCTAAATGTCTAAAACTCTTATGTTATGCCTACAGTCCCTTCAAATCCTTGCCAGCTGCAAACTTACCGCTTTTCGATGCGGCAATCTGGATCTCGGCGCCGGTTGATGGATTACGTCCTTTACGGGCTGCACGCTCTGAAACACTAAACGTGCCAAATCCAGGGAAAGTGATTTTATCACCAGCCTTCAACAATTTGGTGGTAACTGCAATAAAAGCCTCTACTGACTCAGTTGCCACGGTTTTAGGTACGTTCAACTCAGTTGCTACTGCTGCTACGAATTCTGCCTTTGTCATGTTTATCTCCTTTTGTTGTATATGGCGGATAATTCCACCGAATAATTATATGGCCCTCTAAAATTGAGGCTCGAACTTCTACCACAGGAATTTTACAGGGTCAACTTCCAACTCTTTTCCATATTAATTCGGATCAGAAATCATTCTTGTATTGTAAACACTGCGATAAAGAGAAGTAATTGACATCCTGATATATACAGAATATAGTTGACATAAGTCAACGTATTTTTAGCGACAACTTTTGGAGAGCTTATGCTAGTACCAACAGCCCGCCAGCAACAGGTCTTGGATTATATTCAGTCTCATATCGATAATGACGGCTACCCACCAACTATTAGAGAGATATGTGCCCATCTAGGGGTTTCTGGGACAGTCTCTGCAATGCGTCACCTGGATGCCTTGGAAAAGAAGGGATACATCAAGCGTGACTCAGGCTCCAGGGGTATTGCCGTTACATCGCCCACTACTGATTCGGCGTCACTACCAATAGCAGGTACAGTCAGGGCAGGTGCATTGACACCAGCACTTGAAGATATAACCGGCTACATCTCCATTGATAGAGCGTTTCTGCATGGGGGAAAGTTCTTCCTCCGGGTCAAAGGAGAATCCATGATCAATGCCTGTATTTGCGAT
>CAIMXI010000304.1 GCA_903845365.1 uncultured Geobacteraceae bacterium
CTTTTTTAATGACGCTCAGCGCCGCGCAACCATCAAAGCGGGAGAACTTGCTGGCCTTGAGGTGGTACGGATCATCAACGAACCAACGGCAGCCTCTCTTGTCTACGATTATGCTGATGACGGTGAAGCGTTACCGGAATCCCCCTACATCCTGGTCTACGATCTGGGTGGCGGTACCTTCGATGTCTCAGTTCTGAAACTGAACGGTGAAATCCGCGAGGTGCTGGCATCGTGCGGTGATACAGCGCTAGGAGGAGATGACTTCGACGAGCGCCTAGCCGATCATTTTGCGCGTCATCTGCTTAATACCACCGACTTTGACGCACGGGATGGCGGTCAATCTCTGAGAACTCGTCTCTGTGAAATTGCCGAAAAGGTCAAAATCCGGCTCTCGGACGAAAGCGTGGTACGGGTTGCCGAAGTCGGCCTCCATGTTTACGATGGCAAGCCGCTTAACCTAGACCTGGAGATCACTCGCCGGGAATATGAGGCGATGATACGCGACCTCGCGGAACGCACCATTGATAAGGTTGGCGAGGCGCTGCGCGAGGCATCCCTGACAACTGCTGATATCGGCAGAGTCATTCTCGTGGGTGGTGCCACCAGGACGCCGTTGATAATCGAAACTCTTTCCGAAATGTTCGATACGACAATAGCCCACTCGATAGATCCTGACCTCTGCGTAGCCCTCGGTGCTTCGGTGCAACACGGGATCATCGCAGGCGAGCCGTTAGGCCGTATTCTTCTGGATGTGACTGCCCATTCACTTGGGATCAAGACTGTTGACCGTATTGACTACGAAACCGGCGACGCTGATTATTTTTCCACGATCATCCGCCGCAACAGCCGCATTCCCGCAAAAAAATCTGAGTTGTACTTCACATGCCGTGACAAACAGAAGGTGGTGGAAATTGAGGTGTTTCAGGGTGAAAGCCTTTCATGCAAGGAAAACAGCCGGATTGGAGCCTTCAAGTTTGATCTTAAACCGGCACCTGATGCGTGCCCATTTATTACCGAGCTTTCATACGACCGGGACGGGATTATCCACGTTGTCGTTGAGCAGAAGGGGTACAACAATCGAAGGGAAGTGACGATGGATGTCCGCTCCTGTTCGGTTGCCGAAGAAGACGGCACGGTACCGGCGCTGGACGAAGAAGTGGCCAACTACATGGTGCAGAAGGCGCGACGTCTTGCTGCCGGTCCCGGCTTACCTGACGAGCTACTCAGCAGGCTTGAGAGTGCCATAGATGGATATGCGGCAGCCCTGCGAGATAATGCAGAAGGGGACAATGTTGACGACCTTGAAGATGCTCTGCTCGAGTTGATGGATGAGGCAGAGGAGATCGGCGCATGAATCGCGGTCAGGTAAAGCGGCTTCGCAAGGAGCTTGATCGTCTCAGGAAAGGCGGGAAAGAGTGGGACGCACTAGGGCTTATCGAACGAGAAAAGGCTGTCGATGAGTTTCGCAATGAATGGGAAGAGCTGTGGCGATCACAGAGCCGTCATGCGCTCAGGACAGCCGCACTCATGGAGTCCTTTCTGCAGCGCAGCAAAGAGTTTTCCACTGTTCCGGACAGTAGCGATTTCCGCTTCATAAATGCGGTTGGCGATTATCTGAACGGCAAGGAGATAACTACCATCATCAACGGCACGACAGGACTTTCGGCTCCAGCCGAGGCTCTCCGTCGCGAGCTTCTCCGCCGGGGGGAGGAAAAGAGCCCGGACGATGCTAAACTTCGCAAGCTGCTGGCGCTGTTTGCTGTGACCCCAGAGAAGGTGCTCCAAAAGGATTATCGCCAGTTGCGAGTTCTACTTGCACCATATACTGCTCTATCACAGAGAACGTTCGAAGCCCTTGAGGAAATCCTGACTCGTTCACGCAAACTCAACAACGCTTCAACAGTTGAATTTAAGGCTCATGGGGTTTATGAACCCAATCTCCGTGCGCTAGATACGGATCTGAATAAAGCGGCATCTGAACTGCCGCCCGCATTCTCAAGAGTGGTTATTGCTCCGATACTGACACACGTTTGTGTCGCAATACGCCGTGTTGCGGCTAGCAACCCGGATAAGGGGGCGCGTCTTGCACTGGCCGCCCCCTTCTGTATGGAAAAGCTGGCCGGCTCCGAATGGGCGGAACTGCGTAAAAAATTCCAGCTTGAGGCCGCTCATGAGTTCTCCGTCGCAGATCTGGCAAGCTTGCGAAAAACAGCCCAGAACGCCACATTCGAGGAACGATTTCTGCTGGTCAATAAGCTGGTAAAAATCATGTCATCGCAACAGGTTTTTGATGAAGACCTCCAGGATACCCTCATCATCCTTTTTAAAGGCATTTTAAAAGAGCTGGCCATGCGCCGCTCAAAAATTTCTGACCGCGATCAGCGGAGGCTGGCGGCGGTTTTTGGCCCGTTTTTATCAAGGAACATAGACTTTCTCTACAACAGTTTTGAGGAACTCCCTTTCCTGCTTGATTCAGCCGCTACCGCAGGTTGCCTCGATACCGTATTGGCGCTTCTCCATACATTCTTCGCGGTTATGGCGCGAGACCGTACCATGATAGCCAACGCCCGCAGCATGCTGAAGCTCGTACCGTTGATTCAGGAAAAGGATGTCGGAGAGTTATTCGGTGAATACCGTGAGACTCTCGCAGAAGACCTTAAATCCCTTAAGGGAATGCTGGATATCTGTCGTGAATGCGGTCATGAATTGGATGTGCACGTTGCCAGGAACCTTAACATGTCGCTCCTCTCTGCATTGATCATGAACACACTTATGGGTGGCGGTGGCCGCGATTCATTCATGGCGATGATTATGGGGCCAATGTCCGATGATTCGGCGCAGATGAGCAAAAAAATGATCAAGGGGGTGGAGTGCTTTTCAGGAAATCCGCTTTTTTCCGCCCCGATCGCATTGGCCAGGAGCTTCCCTTCCGGCAGAATCTCCGGGAAAGAGTTCGGGCTTTATCTGGAGAAGCAGATCGCCACCAATACTTCTACTGAACGAGCAATCGCAGATTTCATCAGCATACTTGGAGCAATCAGGCACGTAACTGAAGCGCAACGGATGGATATGCTGTTCGGGGATATGCTTGGCGGTAGCTCACTGACAAAAGAACTGCTTACTGCCGGCCTTAATGTCTTGTGCGGGAAGAAAGATCAAGTTAAGCGGTGTTCAACCGCCGACCTTGCAACTTTTGGAGATATCATTTGTAAATATGGTGACGGTCTTGGATTTGAGCGTTATATGCAGCTTATTGCCAATAGTGCTGCAGAGCGAATGGCGTCCGGTGATGAAGCAGCGCGGAAGCTTTACGAATATACGACAGATTATATTATACAAGCCACAAGACCTGACAGAAAGAGGGGACGACGACGGTGACAAGGCAAGATGCGCTTAATGAACTGAACCTGCCGGAAAAAGCGGGTGATGAGGAGATGGAGCAGGCTTACCGAAGGCTTGTGCGCCGTTACCCGCCAGAGTTCAATCCGGAACGGTTCCAGAAGATCGATGAAGCTTACCGTTTTTTGACTTCGCTCCCGGACATGATCGAGCGGCTTATTTCTCCGTCAGTTGGAGTTGGTCTCTCATCGTCCGACTTCCAGTTTTCTGCCGTCCTTTCGCCTGAAGCGGTTGATGAAGCATTGGCCAGCCTTTCGCGTGGTGGACGAATGTCGGCACTCTGGCCAACCGGACAGCCGGGGGTAAGAAAGACGGTTAATAATTGAGGCTTCTAGATTGAGGTGAGGAACGGATCGAACAGATTTAATTTCTTGCCCGCCCTGCGTTTTTCTTGCTCTTCACCCTTTTCATCCTCTCTTTCGCACTTATCCTGCCCGCTTCAGCGCAAGCGGACAGCAATGTCCCACCGCTCGCACATCTTGCATCGCTTCAATAACAGCGTGTCTGCGTGGCAGGCGGTGATATGAAGCTATCAAATCTACGGGGATGGACATGTATAGGGTATGGCCTGCATACCCTATTTAGGGGATTGATTAGGTGATGAGCAGATATGCTATCACGCGGCGCTGAGGCGGTTTGTGTATGCAGCGTGAGATAATCCAGTACAAGGAGAAAATAGCCGAAGTTGAGCAATCGGCGAGCGAGGCGAAGTTGGCAATTGAAGAATTAAGGAAACGTCTGGCAAAGCTTGAGAAGAGCAGATAACGGTCTGAACCATGATTTTCACGATTCAGGGATTGACAGGATTTCAAAATGTAGGGGGCGGTTTGTAACCCACCCACTTTTAGAAACATCCGTCTCACGCAACGACGCAACGGCGCAACGAAAGGCTAAAGATCGAAATGCTATTGACTTATTTTACTGAAGGTTTCTCGTTGCGTCGTAGCGCCGTTGCGTGAAAAAGTTTTTCAATTCAACCTAGAAAAAGCAGTTGTCCACGAAATACACGAAATACACGAACAAAATCAAAGAGATCTACAACTTTACGACTCACCCTGTTTGGTGAATCTCTGTTTTACTGTAATGGTCTAATTTTTCGTGCTTTTTCGTGTCTTTCGTGGATACAAAAGCCGTTTTTAGGTTCAAAATTCAAAATTCAAAATTTAAAATTGCCGTTAGCGCGGAGGAAATATGAAAAATCTGTTTATGCGCCTGGCAGCACAATTTTCCCGTAGGACGGGCAAAGCTTCACCTTGCGCACCGATTACCGTACCGCGTGAGCAGATAAAGCCTGCCCACCCTGCGTTTCTACTGCTCATCACCCTTTTCATCCTCTCTTCCGCACTCATCCTTCCCTGTCACCTACGGACAACAATTTTAAACAATTACAGTCACACAACAGGAGCCAACCAATGAAAAGACAACTTGTCAGTTTTGATTGGGCATTGAAGAATCTGCTGCGCAATAAGGCCAACTTTGAAATATTGGAAGGGTTCTTTTCAGAGCTTCTGATGCAGGAGATAAAGATAAAAAACATC
>CAIMXI010000305.1 GCA_903845365.1 uncultured Geobacteraceae bacterium
CGGAATTCTTCCTGGAGAAATACAGCAAGGCCGCAGGAATTGCGATAGACGGCATCTCGAAGCAGACTCTAAAGCTGCTGATGAACTACAGTTGGCCCGGTAATGTCCGGCAGCTTGAGTCGGTTATCGAACGCTCTATTCTTATGGCCGAAAGCAATTATATTGAACCGGACGACCTCCCTTGCGAAATATCCGCCTGCGGATCACAGGCAGGCGGTATTGATATTGACCTGCCGGCGGAGGGGATCAATTTTGAGTCTCTCGAAAAAGGGCTAATCGTTAAGGCGATGGAACGGGCAGAGTGGGTAATCGGTAAGGCTGCGCCGCTTCTTGGCATGAGCTACAAAACCCTGCAGTACCGTCTGGAAAAGTTTGAGATCGGGAAACCAAAAAAAACGGGCTAAATAAACCGTTGAGATAAAACCTGGAGTGACATCATGAATATCACTGAAAAGGTCGTAAAAATCGCACAGGATGCCCGTAATGCCTCACTGGCAATGGCACGCTTGTCAACCAACTCAAAAAACAACATGCTGTTGAAGATGGCTTATGCCCTTGAAGAAGCAACCTCGGAAATAATCTCGGAAAATCAGAAAGACCTTAAAGCGGGAGAGGAAAAAAATCTTTCTTCAGCCATGCTGGATCGCTTGATGCTCGATGAAAAACGCATCAGCGGAATCGCTGCAGCCCTGCGTGAGGTTGCCGCCTTGCCTGATCCGGTGGGTGAAGTTACGAAAATGTGGAAACGGCCGAACAACTTGATGGTCGGGAAAATGCGTATTCCGCTCGGCACAATCGGCATCATCTATGAGTCGCGCCCCAACGTGACCGCAGATGCCGCAGCCCTCTGCCTCAAGGCCGGCAATGCCGTGATACTGCGTGGCGGCTCTGAGGCGATCAACTCGAATCTCGCCATTGCTGCGGTTCTGCAGGGGGTACTTAAAGAGATGGATATTCCACTTGCGGCACTCTCCCTGATCCCGTTCACCGAACGGGAGGGAGTTCTGGAGATGCTCAAGCAGGAAGAGTTCATCGATCTCATCATTCCCAGAGGCGGCGAGAGCCTGATCCGCTTTGTCGTGGAAAATTCACGTATTCCAGTCATCAAGCATTATAAGGGTGTCTGCCATATCTTTGTCGATCAGTCGGCAGATTATGGTAAGGCCGAGCAGATCATCATCAACAGCAAAACGCAGCGCCCAGGCGTCTGCAACGCTTTGGAGACACTCCTGATTCACAAGAATGTAGCCGCCGAATTCATCCCAAGGATTGCCACTACCCTGTCAGCACTCGGAGTGGAATTACGCGGCGATAAGGCCTTTTGCGATCTGGTGCCAGGTGCTACGGCGGCGACAGAAGAAGACTGGTATGCCGAATATCTGGAACTGATTCTAGCCTGCCGGGTTGTTGATGACATCGATGCCGCTATTGACCACATCAACCGCTACTGCTCACTGCACACCGAATCGATCATCACCAGCGACTACAGCCGCGCCCAACGCTTCATCCGTGAGGTAAACTCCTCCTGTGTGATGGTCAACGCTTCAACCCGCTTTTCCGATGGCGGCCAGCTCGGTCTGGGTGCCGAAATAGGTATCTCCACCACCAAGCTGCACTCCTTTGGCCCGATGGGGCTAGAGGATCTGACGACTACCAAATTTATTGTTTATGGGGACGGGCAAGTCAGAGAGTAAAAACAGGATCCGCTCAAAACTCAAATTGAGTGGCAAACAACCCTGCTTTCTGGTATACCGTTGCTACCAGAAATTGTTTGAACAAGGAGCTTCGCATGAAACGACTCATCATTAGCGTGCTGTTTGTAGCCGGAACGCTGCTCGGCTGCGCCCAGAATCACTTCAATGTACCGACGGAAAATTTTGCCGAAAAAGTCAAGGTGCTCGGGATTGCACCGATTTTAGTGGATGCTGACTCTGATATTAACCACACTCAGAAGGAACTTCTGCTGCCGGTTATCACGGAGCTTAACAGAAAAAATGAGCCGCTGCTCGTCAGCAAGCTCCAGGCTACCGGCAACTTCCATGCGGTGACGCTGCTTGCTGATGAACCGCGACAGCTCTTAAGCTCACTGATGTCACGGCGTGAAAAACGGAATGACGCAAGCGTTGAGTACAACAAGTATTTCTGGAAAAACGATGCAATTGCTGCCTATATAAAGAAAAACCGCCTTGACGCAGTTATGGTTGTCACCGTGAGCGGCTTAACCCAAATGAGCAAGATATATTCCAGTAACCTGCTGACTTCACTTGAAACCAACTATAATTTTTTGATGATGGCCGCCCAGATACTTGGCTCTGACGGTACCGTACTGTGGGAATATCCGAATTTCCGGGGGTATATTTCACCCTATTATCCACTCGTCAACCTGCAGTACCCTGACTTCAGCGAATCTGAAGCGAATAAGTCCAGCACAACAGAGCTCCGCTTCAAGTCCATTGACGGAATCCGCCGCACTCTGGAGATAAAGAAAAAGGATTTACTGTTCCGTGAAACTGAGGAACCGGAAGTCTATGGAAAATTATTTGACGAGATGACCTCGTTAATCAAGTATCCTGCCGACAAACAGGGAAAAGGGAATCAGCCGCCGCCGATCGCTGAACCATTGAAACCGGCAGCGGCGGGTATGGCCGCACCGCCACCGGTTCCAGCTCCGCTTCCTGCACCGGCTCCACCGGTCGAAGCGCCGGTGAAGGCTCCATTGCCAAAAAGTTCTGTAGAGACACCTGTGCTACCGACCCCACCGGCAAATGAAATAGTTCCGGCAACTTCGAGCACTCTATAGCCTATGGTTCTTCTGTCCAATGACATAGCTCTTCCACGAGGCGTAAGCGATTTCCTGCCGGAAGCGGCCGCGAAGATCGGCACAATTGAAAACAGACTGCTGCGCGTATTTGAATTATGGGGCTTCCGGCGCGTAATTACGCCGAGGCTCGAATATGAGGATGTGCTCTCCACCGGTATGGGGGATGAGCTAAAGGGTAAAACATATCGTTTTGACGATCGCCAGTCCGGCAGACTGCTGGCTCTCCCCCCTGATATTACCCCGCAGATAGCGCGCATTGCCGCGACCCGGATGGCCGCGATGCCTCTCCCGCATCGTCTCAGCTACAGCGAGCGCGTCTTGCGCCAAACGGAGATTCAGGCCGGGCGGAGTCGTGAGCTGTTTCAGACCGGTGTTGAGTTGATCGGGCTCGATTCGCCGGAGGCGGATGCCGAAATGATCGTCATGGCGGTTGAAGCGATGCAGGTGCTGGGATTGCAGGATTTCACGATCGATCTTGGCCAGGTGGAATTTTGCCAGGGAGTTTTCCAGGCTTCCGGCCTTGATGGTGAGCCTCTCCTGAAGTTGCGTGAAGCGGTGTCGCGAAAAGATAGCTCGGCGGTAGCTTCCCTCCTCAGAGAGCATCCTGTCTCACCAGAATCGGCTCGTGAAATATGCGCGCTGACACGTCTGTTCGGCGGACGGGATGTACTGAAAACAGCTCAGGAAATTGTGACCAACCCCCGTTCGTCTGCTGCACTCGAGAATCTGCAGGAGGTACTGGCGATACTCGATATTCACGGTGTCACCGATCTTCTCTCAATCGACCTTGGGGAGACACGGGGTCTTGATTATCACTCAGGGGTCACCTTTGAAGGCTTTGTCTCCGGCTTTGGCGAGTCGGTCTGCAGTGGCGGTCGTTACGACAACCTTATCAGCGGGTACGGCTTTGATGCGCCGGCAACAGGTTTCACCTTCAATCTGCTCAATCTTCTGCTGACGGTAGAGCGACGCCCCGACCTGCAACGCTGCGCTGCTACTGACTTTTTACTCTTCAATACCTCGGACGACCGTCGCAACGTCCTGCAAATTGCCCGGCGACTCCGCTCGCTCGGCTATACCACAGCTCGCGACATCATCAGGCGCGACTATGCCCAGTCACTTGAGTACGCACAGAAAATGAACATCCGCTGCATGCTTGTTATCGGAAGCGACACAGATATGTACCAGGCCGTCCGCAGTAGTGACGGCGGTACGGTCTCGATTGCGAGCAGTATGATTGACCTACCAGGATTAATGAACTATATCGAAGAAAACCGGGGAGAAAACTGAACATGGCAAACGTAGTTGTTGTAGGCGCCCAATGGGGCGATGAGGGAAAAGGGAAGGTTGTCGATATTTATACTGACTATGCTGATGATGTCGTCCGTTATCAGGGGGGGAACAACGCCGGGCACACCTTGGTGGTCGGCGACGAGAAGATCGTTCTGCACCTGATTCCTTCAGGCATTCTGCACGAGGGTAAACGCTGCATCATCGGCA
>CAIMXI010000306.1 GCA_903845365.1 uncultured Geobacteraceae bacterium
CATCGGTCTTGCCGCAACCGGTCGGCCCTGATATCCAGAGTGGATCGGGGTTCGGTTCGGTCAGCCATTCGATGAAATCCCTGGCGATGGCGGCATCCCAGACATAACCGGATGTTGCTTTTGGAACTAAAGGATGACCAGGCGCAAAGCCTGAGAGTTGCAGCTGCGAGGGGAAGCCGAATACTTCCTGAACCGTGTAGTTAGCTGGAATGAGTTCATGGGTCATAACAGCCCCCGCTCAACAAACGACACGTACTGGCCATCGCCTATGATAATGTGGTCAATAACGGGAATACTGATGAGTAGGCCCGCTTCTTTCAGCCTATTGGTTATAATGATATCGTCAGGACTGGGACTGGGGTCCCCTGTTGGATGGTTATGTATCAACAGAGTCCCCGCAGCTGAGCTGAGCAGTGCCGATTTTAGGACTTCGCGAACATGGACCACCGATTGATTGAGGCTCCCAACAGATACCCTGTCCAGGCAGATGATGCGGTTCTTGCCATCAAGATGGAGACACAGAAAATGCTCCTTCGTTTCGATCACAAGATCCTTGAACATCTCGAATACCTGTTGTGGCGAGTTAAACCGGTCAGTGGTGATATAGGCTGGCATGTTTTCCCTGATAACCTCTCTGCTGTAGACCGGTCTCATGACCCGCATACGTAGAGTCTTTGTGAGATAATCCGCTCCGTACTCCTGGAATAGTTCCTTCATTTTCATAGAGCCCCCTTTTAGCGAATGCCGATAACAATCGCCAAGCTGAGCAGAGCGACTATTGCCGGGAATAACCACCGGGTGTACGATGGTTTAAATCTGTTTCTGCGAATCCGATTGTTACGTGGTGGTTTTCCATCGAAATCCGCGTAGAAGAGAAAATCAATGTGCGCTTTCAACGGATGGTCAGGATGTACTACTTCCACCTGCGTGTCGTACAAATGTTTCACCCCGGCAGCGGTAAACATGTTGTCGAGCAGAATCTCTGCAACATGGCCTCTGCTGAAGCGCATCATGGTGTTGAAGTCCGGCTCAGAAGGGTCTTGCTTCTGTAGGTAAACCTTCCTGGCACAACTCCCGACATCGCTGGAACCGATGTACTGGGAACGATCCCCCAGTTCGGCACTTTTACTCTTGTTCAAGGCGGCTATAGCTGTTTCAAAGAATGGTATGAGATCCATTTGTTACTCCTTTCAATAGTTTGTCCTTAGTTAGATTCGTTCCTATGACACTGGTTCCTATGACGCTCATTCCCTATGACGAGACGTTCCTGAATTTGTATGTCCAACGCTTATGTTCCGACGACCAGCGGAAACCTGTCGATTTCAGCAACTCTTTCTCGTTAAAAGAACTGGCAGAAATAGTCCCCTCCTCACCATCAATACGAATGTCATACGGGATATGCTTTCCTTCCAGCAGGTCGATTACCTGCAATGCCGCGTCATTATTTATTTGCCCACTTGCTATTCCATCTGGCGGTTCCAGCCAGTTAAGATCGTCATCCTCAAATGGTACTGTATCGGGTTCTGGTGCTACATCAGGCACTGGCACTACCGGTTGCCGTGTTCCTTTGCTTGGCGGTTCTGGTTGCTGTTTCTTGACAATTGCCAGGTGCAGCTTGTCAGGTTCGACTCTGGCGCAGTCAGCTTCAATGATGTCACCGTTTGATAGTTCAAAACCGGCTCCCAACTCTTCCGGGGAATACACACCATGGATATTGAACGCCTTGCGGAGTGCCTGCGATTCCGCAACTTTCTTCAACATGGTTTCCGGCTTCTCCGCCCAAAACTTGGTTGGAATACCTTCTGATGTCTTCTGGCAGTACTCGTTATAGGCGACCTGCACCGTGAACGGCTTGGGGCTGTCCTTACGCCAGACCGAGCATTCTGCAACAAGTTGCTGTTTCAGCTTCCACTGACCGTCCTCCAGCACCGGTGTTTCACGAATGTTGGCCACCGTCTCTATTCCGGCGAACTGGTTTGTACGATGCGCAATGGAGAGAAATCCGTCGCGCCCGACCATCGGCTCCACTTTGTTGACCCACTTGTCGTGGACCCTCTGATGGCGGTTAACGAAAAATATCTCTTTGGTGATCGGGCTTAAACACAACTCCCGCGCTACCGAAAAGCAGTAGGCCTGTTCCGCTTTGCTGGCTCCCCGTGGGAAGAACTGTGACTCGATGACTGCCATCTGCTCTTTATCGAAATCGTTTTTTGCCAATGCTGTACTCATAAGATTCTCCTTTCGTAGTTAATACTTCTGATTAGGATTAGACTGCTTGATCATAGATCGTGTGCATGTTTCTGGTTCCTCACCACCTCCTCCTTTAAATGGACACAGCCCGAACCCGAAACAATGAAGGTACGGGGCGTTCTGCGTTGTGACTCATGGAGCTACCCGTTTCAGCCGATTGGTATCTACGTCAATTGTGTAGTCGTTGGTTTCAAGGATTGCCCAGAGACGCCGCACGATGTAATGCAGGTCTTGAGCGTCGGATAAACCGATTTCATACTCGACAATGGTGCCTGTTACGATTTCCAGGCTTCTTATTGCTCCCGCAACAGCCTGAAGAACTTTGCGGTCGATATGTCCTTCCGGTGAATGTTTCAAACTCATGGTCATCTCCTTCGTATAATCAGGCAGTTAAGTACTGAACCCTTTTGAACGCACGAATCCCGCAGCTGCAGAGATGTAGCTGGATAAAAGTTGAATACACGGCGTATGTGGTGAATGTCAGGCTGTGGGAAAAACTACTGATTCCTGATGGGGGGATACGATACTGCGGTCTGTTGCACCTTCTGA
>CAIMXI010000307.1 GCA_903845365.1 uncultured Geobacteraceae bacterium
ATAATAACATTGTGGATATTCAATTATATGTTTATGGTAGGCCTAACGTTGAAGTAAGGCAACTATAATGATTCCAGCAAGTTAGGATGGGCATCTCAAAATAAAGGTCGCCAAATGCTATACGTGGGAATCCAGGCTAGCACCACAAGACCGGAATCAAAGTCTTGCAATGCAAGCCTTACTTCACGCTCTGTAGGCGTCACCAGAGTCATGTCCGTAAATCGGGAAATATCCCCCATCTGCGATGACGACTGACTATCCGCCACCATCATGATGCCCCTCTTGGAACACTCGGCGACAATGTCATTTACAAGAGACTGAGGAAGGCAGCCATAGTTGAAGTCAGCAAATACAAGGAGGTCTATATCGTCCAGTATGCCTTTGATGTCCTTTGAAATCTGATTTTTTAACTCGCCGGTGATGGAATGCTGGCGCAAATGACTGACGCGGAGCAGGGTCTTCTGTCCTGCACGGAAGCGCTGTTTCAAAGAAGTAGGGCGACTCTCGTCTTTGTAGGAATTCGTCACCACTCCATAGCGCTCCATCGATTCCAATGCGTAGTCCGCTGTTTCATCTTTTCCAAAAATGGAAAAGAAACTCACCTGCGCTCCCAATCCTCGGGCATGCGCGGCTACAATCCCTGCTCCACCTATAAATTTATCCCAGGAAACCGGCATAACCACAATGGTCGGGTCTTCCTGAGACATCCCCAGTGGATCGCAGGTTATATACTCGTCCACAATCAGATCACCAATAACACAAATCTTCAGTTTGCTCATTCGATCTAGTATTGGTAGAAGATCTTTTGCTTCAAAGCCGTGTCTGGCCGGAAAATCAAGTGGCTTTTTTATGGTTGATAAATTGAGATCCTTCCATTCACGCCGCATGAGATCAATTGAAGAAAAGCTGACATCTCCAGAACCAAATAGTATCTTCCCTCCATTTTTTTCTACAACGGCTCTTTCGGGGTTGTACCGGTCTTCATGCTCTTTGCCCTTAACCACAAAAGATGGCTTCAACTCTTCGATAAAAGCTTCCGGTGCATCATGCAGGATAAAACAATGGTCCACCCAGCTTATAGATTGGATTCCTTCGAGGCGAAGATTTTCCGGCATCAGCGCACCTTCGGACTTGGCATCGAGTAAACCGACTACAAGATAATCTCCACTCTCTCGTGCAAATCGAAAGAGGCGAAGATGGCCGGGGTGTATAATATTGAAATTACCGGAAACAAAAACAACTCGTTTGTTGTGGGCGTTTTGTTGGATGGAATTCAAAGCCTGAATTGAATCTGGATGCATCAAAAAGAGACTTCCTTCCGTAGTATGTTTAGTTTTAGGTTAGAGGTCAAGCGCACTTTAAAAGGATCTTTTCTTGCAACCGACGGCAATAAAATAATGAGCAAGTTTAGAAAATCCTGTGTGAATAATTTCATCGTTGGCGCAGAATACGAAAACATTATGGAAATGACGTGACATCTCTTGTTCCAGCCGCTCATAAGAATATACATTCACATGTCCTGCTTTGGAAATATCCGAGGCATACTGTTGCCCCTCTTGGCTGGGGGTTCCGATGATTGCAATTCCATTGTGTGTCAAATTATTCGTTACGCCGGTAAAAAAAGAATCTGCATTCTCTGGAAGGATATGTTCAATAACATCAAAACTTACTACCGCATTCCATGGTTTTGGTTTAAGCTCAAGAAAATCAGCGCATTCAAAAGAGATTCGCTCACTCTGCCAATTCTTTTTAGCAACCGAAATAGCGGCTTCATCCAAATCAATACCTTGAGCATAGCCGCATTCTGCAGCCAGAAGCCAAGTTCCCAGCCCTTCACTACAACCGACATCCAATACACGCTGATTTTTTCCAATCAATTTGGCGGCAAATTTGTAATAGGATGTATAGTAAAGAGCCCTTCTGGGTGTATTCTCAAACCAGTATGCCAAATAACGCCCTAAAGTTATCTCTTCCTTGTCCATGATTTCTGTAACTGACATCCACTGCGACATTTCTTCGCTCATAAAGAGGCACCTTCTTGCTTCAAATAGCAACCAACCGCTATTAGATAATGTGACATCGGTGCAAAACCGGTATGCACAACTTCGTCATTCATACCAAAAATGAATACATTGTTAAAGAGCGTTTTCATGGCATCAGCCAGTCGTTCTGAGCTGTACAGATTCACATGCCCGATTTTGCTGGCTGGCGAGGCATACTGGTCTGAGGTGATATTGGGAGTACCGACGATACAGATGCCGTCTTCACCTAGATTGGCGCGAATAGCCTTGAAGAATAATGGCTCAAATTTCAAGTGTATATGTTCGATAACATCGAGGCTGATTATGCTGTCAAAAGTGCCATAGCTTTTGCCAAGAAAATCATCCTCCAAAAATACACTTTTATCTGAGGCAAAATTTTGTTGCGCTGTAGCAATGGCTGGCCCATCCAGATCAACGCCGGTGTAACTTTCAGCTAACTCCGCAAGAATCGGCGCCCCAATCCCCTCACTGCAGCCAAGTTCCAGAACCCGCTTGTTCTTGCAGGCCATCTTGGCTGCAAACTTGTAACGCGCCAGAACGAATGCAAGCCTCTTGGGGTCATTCCACAAATTGTATGACCAGTGGCGACCGAGACGTTTAGTTGAGTCACCGAGCATGGCGGTGACGCCTTCCCATACATCCTTTTCAGTCAATTTATCCATAATCTTACACACCGTAATTAAATTTAAGTTTTGTGATACCTTCCTGCACTGTTTTGAATTTATGGCAAAATAATTGGTTAAGCATTTTACTGACAAGGCTTGTATTTAATGGTCTGGCGAATCCTTCTTGAAGATCACAAAGAGAAATCTCATTCACCAAATTTATATTCAAGCCAAATTCTTTTACTACCAACTGTGCCAGGGCAAATCGGCTAATCTTTAGTGGCGCAGCCACATGGAGCAAGCCACTTGCATTCATTGTAAGTAAACGGCTTACAACAGATACGACGTCGTTCACGCAAGTAGGGCAAAACACCTGATCCCCGGCAGCAAACAGGCACTCATTACGCATAAGTTTTGTTACCATCTCGTCAAGGAGCGTACCACTTCCATTTAACAGATCATAAACCTTACTCAGTCTTAGAATTAGGACATTATCACCGCACACCTGCATGAGGCGTGCTTCCATTTCCGCCTTCTGCCTGCCATATTCATTAAGAGGATTAACAGTAGATTTTTCATCGTAGTTGCCTGCTATGCCATCGAAAACATAATCGGACGAAAAAGCGATAATTTTTATCCCATCCTCGCCAAGTTGTCTTCCCAACTCTACGGTGCCTTCCACATTTGCTTTGCGCGTTTCGGTAGGATTCTTTTCGCAGGCAGAAATACCAGTCACTGCAGCAGCAATGATAGCATGAGTGACACCACGCGCTTTAAGAGCCAGATGAGAAATATCCGGGTTTATAAGATCAAAACCAAGCTGACCGACACACGTAACACGGGCTACACCTAAAGCATTCTGATTGCTGCTACGAAGCCCATTCAGGATATTCCTACCAATAAAACCGGAAGAACCAAAAACAGCGGTAGTTGGTGTAACGTGCGTAGGCATCGGAGTTTTTAGTCCTCCAATGAAACTACACATCGCCCGGCCATTTCTCCGGAACGCATCATCGCAATTGCTTCGTTTATACGCTCCAGTGAAAATTCATTGGTTATCAAAGGCTTGAGCGTCAGTTTTCCAGCATCTAGCATTTTTAAATATCTAGGGATATCTTCTGTAGGGTTAGTCTCGCCCCCGTGTGAGCCACTCAAGCGCTTTCCAAAATGAAGCGGCAGTGAATACAGGTTAACATTGTTTCCCTTGCGAGGCACCCCGACTAGTATCACTCGCCCTTTTGGCCCTGTGAGCTCGTATGCGAGTTCGATCATCTCTGGAAGACCTGTATTATCTACTATTACGTCTGCACCACCTGAACCGATGATACTTCGGATATCTTCCCTTAAATTTGCGTTTCTGGCATTAAGCAGGTGAGTTGCTCCCATCTGTTTAGCCAACTCTAAGCGGTTATCATGAATATCTACACCGATAATCGGGAATGCTGACGTAAGCGCCGCCCCTTGGATCACATTAAGCCCGACACCACCAGCGCCTAAAACTACCACTGACTCTCCAGGTTTCAATTTAGCGTTATTGATTACAACTCCCAAGCCGGTGGTAACAGCACATCCAAAAAGTGCAGCCAATCTGCCGTCAACCGTTGGTGGAATGGGGGTTAGGCGGTTTTCAGAGATAATAGCGTACTCGTTGAAAGTGGTGATCCAACCGGCATTCACGCGTTTTCCGTGCCAAGTGTACGCCGGAGGTTCCGCTTCAATACCACCACCCTTCATCCAGTGCAGAACAACATGGTCTCCATGCTTTACTCTCTTTACGCCTGGCCCGACCTCCAGCACACGCCCCGAAGCTTCATGCCCCAATAAATGCGGTAAATAGTTGTCCGGTCCCTTGGCACCATCGATCTCACCCAACTGGGAACCGCAAATACCACTGAAGGCAATTTTTACCAGCACCTGTCCGCAGTAAAGCGTTTCAGGAAGCTGAATCTCGCCAATTACAAGCGGTTGCTTCTGTTCAACAAGGATAGCCGCTTTCATACTTTTTATAGACAGTGACATAACAATATTTTCCTCACTCGAAATAAATAAAACTGTGATCGCCGGTATAGCCGGTCTGTTTGAACCACCATTCCCATTCTTCAGGAGTGTTGAAAGCTTCACAGGTCACCTGCCAGTAAAGCAGATTGGCCTTTTCAACTTCATTGCGATAGGATTCGACGCAGATGTATTTATGCTCTTTCCCAACCCGCTGCATCTCTCGAAGTGCCTTGTCCAAGTCGTAGCAATGTAGATTGTGAAAGGTATTCAGAGAATATACCAGGTCGAATGAGTTGTCAGAGAATGGTAATTCAGTTGCATTACAGACCTGGATATGATCTCTAACCTCTTCTTTACTATTACTTAGCGCGTAGTCGGAAATATCGATCCCCGTCACCTCAATGCCAGGTACAACT
Organism: uncultured Geobacteraceae bacterium; assembly: GCA_903845365.1. Taxonomy (GTDB): domain Bacteria; phylum Desulfobacterota; class Desulfuromonadia; order Geobacterales; family Pseudopelobacteraceae; genus JACRCG01. Next base: position 5,062 of record CAIMXI010000307.1, read on the forward strand.
TTGGTAAAGTCGAAAAGCAGAAAACCTTTGCCGCAGCCGATATCCAGGATCTTATCACCTGCTTTAAGACCGTAATGTTCGGCCATCACGCGGGCAACCTTTTCCCAACGCCCCTCCATGTATCGATAGCCGCCGTAATTGATCCTACGGTCGCCATCCCAGTAGTCAAAATCCCATTTTTTGGCCAGTTCAGCAGCCTTGGCCTTAGGGAAGTCAGGATCGTTGACCCTGGCAAGGTAATCACGTGTCGTACTCTTGTGAACCACAGACATGAAATCAATATAGGCCATGCAATTAACTCCTTACTTTCAAATATTAAACTGATCGATGGACGACAACAAAGACTCCGCTTTAGCAAGTTGCTTCGTTTTGTGATCCTCTGCAATACCTTGGGCAAAAGCCCTTCTGGTTGAATCAACTGGTAAAAAATGATTAAGAAGGATACAGCACCATTTTATTCGATAAAGAGGCAGAAGAAGTTGCATTCTTATCAGCGCCGAGTCTCTATTCGGGAACATATCTGCAACAGCGTTCAACATGAAATCCTCATGTAAAAGGGAAACCGGCACAGCCACTTGACTAAAGAAATCCCCTGTCATCTTAGCCGGGTCATCCCACCCGGCATACTCAAAATCAAAAAAGGCAATCCTTCCGTCTGGTCTACGCAGAGCATTGTGGAATCCAAAATCTGAAGGGGAGATGATTCTTTCTTCCAAAGGCAATTCAGCAGCGGCTTCAAAATTTAACGCTACCAGACTCTCCCTGATTCGTATTGAGAGCTGACTGTAAGCAGGCTTAAGCTTTGCGCTAACAAACGCCAACGCATGGTAATCTATGTGTGACCCAGCAGTTATGTTTTTCAGACGATCAAGTCTTTTTTCAAGCAGATCAAGATGCTGTTGTAACGTGAAACAAGCTTCAGAACCATTCGGCAACTTTCGCGCTTTAGGCGTTTCTCGAAACCGGTTCAAAGATGCTACAAAATCAATTGCCTGCTTAATATCAGCATTGGAAACAGTTTCAGATTCTATCCTTTCTCCATCAAGAAAGCTATAGAGTCCCAATCCCTCTTCATCATCCCTTGCAATTGGTTCAGGAATGCATCTTATACCATTTGCCCAGGCAAAACTTGCAAAACTAAATTCGGCTTCCAACCGATCGCGATTGTCACCGTGGTGCCTGAAATACTCTTTGAGAACGTATACACCGGTGGATGTTTTCAGACGATAAACCCGGTTGTTCCCCCCGGCTCGTAGCGACGACAGTTGAATCTCAGAGTGGCATCCAATTTCTGCAAATAGACGAGCCGCACGTTTATGCAGGGCAACATAGTCAGACGACATCAGCTCTTCCGAAATAGGCAGCAATTTCTCCCCAGGAAACAAAAGCTAAGCCATCTTGACCTATATCGGTATGCTGCGGAGAAAACAGAATTCGCTTTGTGCTGCCGGGAAAACCTTCAGCAAAGAGTATCTCCGGCAGATCATCGATAAAATGATTGCAGCCCATTGTGCCAATCCTAGCTAATTTTTCTTCTTTCGTAAGTTCAAAGAACACATTCTTATTATCAATACCCGCTTCCTGGAGAAAGCCGCTTGTCTTCAGCCAGCCTCGAGCGGCGTCGTGGAGGTTATATTTCATACCACGATACGGATAAAAGGTTTTGTGGCTTATTATGAAAACGTCTATCCCTTGAAGGGTAAGAAATTTAATGCAGTTAGCTGCACCTGCAAATGCATTGACTGTTTCCATACGCGCACCATAAACATAGCCTTGCAGTTCGGTCCAGTCATCTTCACGTCCTATGCTGCGGAGGTAGTCGCGCACCTGTTCCTTGGTGGCTGGCAAATCAGGCGGGATAAGTCCTTTCTCGCAAGCAGCCAGATGGAACGCTCTGTCGTAGCAAACAATGGTATTATCAAAATCAATGCCGACAATCACTGAAGCGCATTCCTGATACCAGCAAAAATATGTTCGGCGGTAAGTCCAAAAACTTCCCTTGCATATTCCTGAGTACCGATCTCCTCAAAAAAACGGTCGGCAGTTCCAAACCTGAGCAGACGTCCGCTATAGCCCGAATTATCCGCCAGCCACTCGGCAACTCCGCCACCCAGTCCCCCGATAAGGCTGTGCTCTTCAAGGGTGACCACAAGCTTAAATGTATTGAATATTTCACCCAACAGAGCGGTATCTAATGGCTTGACAGTGTGTACACTCTCAATTCGGGTGGAAACACATTCATTTTCAAGCATTTTTGCGGCAGTAAGCGCCTCAGCCAGAACAGGGCCTGTCCCCAGAATGCAGACATCATTGCCAGGCCGGAGAGTAATGGCTTTACCGATTGCAAATACAGGGGGCTCTCGGTGGAGGGCAGGCTCCCCTTTCTTGCCAAGACGGAGATATACCGGTCCATCATGTTCTAGAGCTGCCTTGAGGGCAAGTTTTACTTCAATCGGATCACAGGGCGACAAAATGGTCATATTAGGGAGTATGCGCAATACCCCCATATCATCGCATGAGTGATGAGTAGGCCCCAGCTCCGCATAGGAGAGACCTGATCCGGTTCCAACAATAACAACCGGCAGATTGTGGTAGCAAAGATCAATACGTATCTGCTCAAGACAGCGTATGGTAGTGAAAGGGGTTATGGTATAGGTGACTGGATGAAAACCCATCATCGCCATTCCAGCAGCCATACCAATCATGTTGGCCTCGGCAACGCCGCAGTTGTAAAAACGATTCGGCGCGACTTTTTTGAAATCATCGAAAAGTCGGTTGCCTATATCCCCAGAGAGCATGACAATACGATCATTATCAGTGGCATGCGCCGTAAGTTCTTTTGCGAAAATATTTCTCATCTTAGATAAGCCCCAGTTCCCGTCTTGCCGAAATTACTTCATCCTGTGTAGGGACACGGTAATGCCAGTTGTTGTCATCCTCCATGAAGGATACACCTTTGCCCTTAACCGTATGGGCTATGATGGCAATCGGCTTGCCAGAACCATCCGGTACAGTGCAGAAACGCTCTGACAACGCTTTTATGTCGTGTCCGTCCTCCTCACAGGCACTCCAGCCAAAGGCACGCCATTTGTCAGCCAGAGGCGAAAGCGCCAACACCTCTTCACTCCGTCCAGTTGCCTGCCACTTGTTGAAGTCAATAACGACCACCAGGCGCTCCAGTTTCTGTGCGCCAGCCATCATGGCAGCCTCCCAGACCGAGCCTTCATTGCACTCTCCGTCACTCATCAGAACGAAGACCCGGTTGTTGTATCCGCGCATACGAGAAGCCAGTTTCATACCAATTCCGATAGGAAGACCATGCCCCAGTGATCCGGTTGCCGCTTCCACCCCAGGGATACCATGTGCAGGCGGATGTTCGCCAAACAGTGTGCCGTTTTCGCCATACCGTGCCAAATTATCGAGCATATCAAGAGGAAACATCCCCTTGCGTGCAAGCACCTGAAACAGAGCTGGAGCAGCATGGCCTTTACTCAATATGAACCGGTCACGATCAGGTCTTCCGATTCTTGAGGGCATGTCGTCAAGTGTTCCCCAATAGAGTGCCGTAAGGATGTCAATACAGGAAAGGCATGAGCCAAGATGCGGCACACCGGCCTTGCATGACGTTTCAATAACAATGCCGCGCAACTCTGCGGCAGTTTGGTTGAGAACTTGGTAGTCTATATCAATCATCCGAGAGCGAGCCTTTTCATTGTTTTGATGTTGTAACAGTTTTCATCATCCACAAGTTTACCGGCGCGGTATGCATCTACAACCTGTTTAATAGCATCTTTAACGCAATACTTAGGACTGAAGCCGGTGGAAAGAAGTTTATCTGAATTTTGCCGGTATGAGCGAGGATCATTGGATTCCGACACAATTATCTCTGCAGGCACTTGTTCAGTAACCATATTAGCAATATCAAGTATAGTGATGTTCTCAAAACCGGCGTTAAATATGCCGGGAGCATTTGCACCGAGTTTAAGGAAATGCCGGTAAACATCCACCATATCCATGATGGTTATGTTTGGACGAGTCTGATCTCCGCCAAAAACAGTTATTTTGCCATTTACGAGGGCTTGCATGGTAAGCATGTTAACCGAGAGGTCAAGCCTCATACGAGGGGATACACCGCATACTGTTGCAGGGCGTATGCACTGGATGGTGATTTGATTCTGATAGCTTAACAGCACCCGCTCGCTGATCATTTTTGTTTTGTTATATTCGGAAATCGGCACCAGCGACAAGCCCTCTGTAACCTGCAATTCATCCTTAACCCCATAAACGCTGCCCGAACTTGCATAAATGAACTGCTTAACCCCGCTGGCGATGGCACGTTCGACAAGCCGCATGGAGGCAAGAGCATTGACCTCCCATGAAAGCTTTGGATTCAGATCACTGCAGGGGTCATTTGCCACGTTGGCCAGATGGATTATAGACTCAATCCCGTTCATTTGCAGATTGTCGGCATTGCGCACATCTTCTTGGAGAATTGTCAAATTATCATGATCAAGCAAATGATTGCCAAACCACATGGCATCTATAACCGTCAATTTGTGACCATCCTCCAATAATTGCCGGACAAGGACGCTTCCGACAAAACCACAACCTCCTGTTACCAGTATGTTCATTTACTTTCCCCTTGTGTTGTTAATCAAGTTTTATGGTTTATGGAAATAATCTGATGGCTGGCTAAGGAGCGTATCAAAATTGTCCTTAACCCACCTGATGGTATCGTCAATGCCATTTTCCAGAGTAATGGCATCCTTCCACCCCAGCGTATCTCTGGCCTTTGCACTGTCTAGAAGATAGGCGGAATCTTTGCCGGGACGCTCACCAACAACTTCTACATGATCATTAAAGGAAACATTAAGGCGGGAAGCAATCAACTCAACTACATCTCTGATTGAAATATTTCTGGTTGTGGAAAGGTGGTAAATCTCCCCTGGTGATGCCGTGCGCATAACCCGTAAAGTGCCTTCGGAAACGTCTCGTATATGAATGAACGAACGTACTGAATGGCCGCCACCATGCAATTGCAGCTTACGGCCTGTCAAGAAAAATAAAATTGTACGCGGAATGATCCGGTAGAGTTGTTGGCCGGAACCGTAGACATTTGCTGCCCGTGTAAATACTACCGGGAAGTTATATTGTTTTAAATAGGTCATCAGGCTCATGTCAGCCGCAGCACGAGAGACAGCATAAGGCGTACTTGGATTGTATGGATTTTGTTCCGATACGAGACCAGAGCAGGAACCATATACCTCAGGAGTTGAAATATGAACGTATTTTTTTATAAAATCACACTGCCGCAGCCTTTCGTGAAGCCTAACCGTTGACACAACGTTAGTCATCATCCAATGATCCGGGTTCTGCCAACTCTCTGCAACCATGCTCTGGGCTGCAAAATTGACAACATATTCCGGCTTGAACGTATTGATGATCCCCAACAAGGCATCCAGATTGTGGTTAAGATCGACCCGGTAGAACTTAAAGCGTTGCTGCGCTTCGGTAGATATCCAACGATAAGGCAGGAAAACAGGGGCAATCTCCTCTGAGCGACTCACACCGATCACTTCACTTCCCATTTCAAGAGCATGAGCGATAAAACTTGCTCCAGAAAATGAGTTGCTTCCGATAACTAATAATTTTTCCAAAAAACTACCCTCGTTTGTTTTTATAGGGATTTTGTCCACTAAGCCATTGCATAAGTGCATGGCAGATTATCACCTGTGTATCTTCAGAAATCTGCATATCATCAACAGGGACATGAATCGGAATATCTGACATTTCAAGCGCTGCACCACCAGAAAATCCAAGGATTGCACATGAAGTCATTTTCAATGTTTTGGCTTTCTCCAGTGCGTCCAAAATATTAGGCGAATTCCCACTTCCTGAGAATGCTATGAGCATGTCTCCAGGATTTGCTAAAACTTCAAGTTGCTGAGAAAAAATTTCTTTATAAGACAGATCATTTGCAAAGCAAGTCATGATTGCCTGATTCGCAGTTAAAGCATGAACCTTGATTCCCTTGCCTGCTCCCTTTGCGACTCCGTAAAACAAGTCATTTGCAATATGTAATGCATTGGCACCACTACCACCATTACCACAGATAAATATCTGAGCATTCTTCTGCCACACTGACAGTACTTCGTTGAAAAACAGTTCAATATTGCCCTGTGGTAATAACTGTAACGCACCGTAAAGTTTGCCGCTATAATTCTCCATGAATGAAGTCATAAATATTTTCAAAGTCCTCTCTTAAATTTTAGGCTGGAGCACTTGCAAAGCGATACAGGTACCACGTCAACGTGCATTGCGCAACACTTTTATTGACCACCCAGGGCGATTGGTTATAAGGGGACAGGACATAAGGGGACGTTGCTTGTTAATTTGTTATTGGCGTTGAAAGTGGTCAAAACTAAACCCCACCCCGCAACACTTCCACACTCACCCCAGCAACCTCTTTAATCCACCCCGCTCGGTATGGCAATATTCTCTTCATCCAACGCTTAACGATAGAGCCAGGTTAAAGCTTCCATACAGTTGCTTTGGGGTCAGACCAAGCTAACTATTCAATTTATTTAGGTATATATCCCAAAATAGCTGTTTTCTGGCCTTAAAAGCCCCTTTTGGGGGTCAAAAACCGTATCATAAGCAATCGGCTCTTCTCTCAACACATACTGACCTTCATTTTGTTCTTCTATCCTTCTACCTATCGCCTTGATTCCAAGCTTAACCTTGAAACCTATTCTTTTGCCACAGATG
>CAIMXI010000308.1 GCA_903845365.1 uncultured Geobacteraceae bacterium
TGCCATCATTTATCGTGCAACCAAGTATTTCAGTTAGTTATCGACGAGGCCCTTACTTAGCAAGCGTTGAATTGCAGGCTTCACACATCGATTATTGAGCTGAGTTTCAATAGTAATAGGCTTACCGTCTACCATTGCAGTATTAACGGTATTCCCTCTTGTGCTGGCCACCACCAGGGTCTTACCGGATGATGAAGGTGTCGGTGTTTCCAGATCAATTTATATGCAGAGTTTGTTACCTTTGATTTCTACGGTCATTGCCATTTTGTATTTCTCCCTTTGGTTATTCAATCAAATGTGGCTATATATTCCAAGGATTACGCGACTAAAACTATAGTGTAAAGAGGATACTGACCATGAAGATACATACAGAACCTTACTCATGGGATTCTTTGGACAGAAATATTCTACAAGAGTGTTCGGATTTAATAGAAAAACGTTCACAATATGAAATTACCAGCGCCATAGTAAACGATTTTAAGAATAATTTTAGCGCAGGTAACTTAACACCGAAATCAATCACTATTTCAAAGCATCCTATTTTAAATGTGAGAAAGGCGACCATCATAGCCAGCTTCAAAAAATTTCCCTCAAACGATGATGATTTTAATCTGATAAGAGGTATGGCACGACTGATAAAGTTAGAAGAAGGAATTCTACCAGTCGTATATATGTTTCCAAATGCAGGTGATAAGACTCTTGTTCATGAGTGCATCCACCTATGTCAATGGCTGAATCCTGATACCTACCAACTGAACTTTTCAGAGCGGTTATCTTTATTTCAGCATAATAAGGTGACCGCCATAAACCAAGTTGCAAAAACAAACAAAGATCAGGTTTTAGACTATATTATTAGACTTGTTTGCTACACAGTATGGATGGAGTTAGAAGCGTACTACTTTTCATATCGAAAGACAGAAAAAGATAATTATAAAGTATTGCAATCTACGCAACGGTCATCCCAACCTTTTGTTACATTTGAACAAAGTCTTTTAGAATTAGACATCATTAAACATAATCCAGACGCAGTGGCTGTATGTACGAAACGATTTACTGACTTTTGTAATGAACTTGAACAACAGGTAAGCTGGGTGAGTAAACTGGCATCAGCAATAAAAGCAAACTCGTTGTACGAAGCACTGAGTTTTTGTAAAATGGATGATGATGTAGATAAGGTTTTGGGGCCAATAGAAAATTTTTAATAAACTACCCCGCAGCAAGCTGCGAGGTATCACTGTAGTAATTGATTCTTTCAACGAAGCAAGCTTCGAGGAATTTACCCGAAAAGATTAAAAACTTGCAACATGACCGGCTACATGAAATTATGAATAGCTTATGGCATTGCCCTAAAGCCACCTAACTTCACCACATAACCCCTCTATCCCTATTTTCAAGATTACGAACCATCTTTACAAGGATGTCTTTGTGAGTGGCTGTCTTGGTTACCATTTCTGCATAGAGGTTCCGCAGGCGACGGGCATCATCCAGGTACTGCTGGCGGCGGGTGAGGTTGTGTTCGTACTTGAAGCCGCTGTTGGGGTTCGGGTTTTCTGACCAGTCAAGGCCAAGAGCTTTGGTAAAGTTAATTCTGATTTTGTGCATCTCCTCGCGTGTTCCGATGACGGGAGGATTTGTGTTTATCACTTTGGGTTCTTTCGGGACCGGAATCTTGGGGACTTCCTCTTTGATAGCGGTAGATACGTGCCCATTGCTTTTCTGACTGGCGAGTTCTTTATTCTCCATGCGGTGCAGGCGGATGTGACATCCCTGGCAAATCTGTTCCAGGTATTTGATCGGATCGGAATAATCGTGGTTGTGATAGTCAATCCGTCCAGTCGTTTTGCCGCAGCGGTTGCATTGCGTTGGTGACGGGATTATGCCTGCCGCTATGGCGGCTTTGGTCTTTTTCAGTGAAGCAAGCCGTTCCGCTGCTGCCCATCCCATGTAGTCTCTCAAGTTCTTCCGCTCCTCATGCACGTTTTGAATGTTCAAAGAAACAGTATGACACTTATGGCTCCGACCCTGATTGGGTTTCCAATTTCTCAGTAGCAAGAAATTCCTCTATTTGTATCTCTAACCAATTATCTGCATCAAGACCATCAACAGTTCCACAATGACTACCCATACATAATTCGCAGACCATGAATTCTGTATATGGATCTTTATTCCATATTTTATTTATCCACGAATCGCTATAATAACGTTAGTAGCCAAGGCTTAATTTGATATCCCATCTCGATTGACAATACTTCACAAATTGATTTTTCAGTACGTCTCTTGAACTCAGCGAAGTTCCTATGAATATATATTTCCATATCACGTGCATCAGCTTCTGAAGCATAACAATAAACCGCGAAGGGGAACCAAGGACCTGCATCTTTTGTAGCAACAGCACCTACATTACTATTATGCTGGTTGATACGATTCCACACATCTTTTGAATACCCGACATAAACTTGGCCGGATTTGTTAACCAAAGCATAAACAAAAAAGTAATTCAGGAATGCGTTTTTAACATCAAAAGATTGTGGCGAACTATCTGACTTTGTGAATATTTTATTTATGGTATCACTTATTTCTGACTGCGTTATGCCTGAAGTGTTGTTTGAATCCATAATATTAGGCTGGAGTCCTGCGAGGTTTTCAATTTTAGTTTTCATTTCTGGAGGAAGAAAATTGAGTTTGGCAAGACGGGATCTAACTGCCAGCACGGAACGGGCCAACGTAACTGCTATTTCCTGGATATCTATATGATTACGGAAATAGTTTATCAGCATTGTGTCTTCTTCAACGGTCCACTTCTTATGTAATAATTGCTCCATCTATGAAAGCTCCCATATCTCAAGGCTAACCGTATTCAAGCAGAGTCTATGAGCCACTACATCTTCAGAATTTCCTTTTCAATGCGCCCCAGAAAAGAATCTGTGGTAAATGATCCTCTTGCTTCTTTCATCCCGTCCGCCAACCTCATGGCTGATTCTAGTGCTGCACGAATCAGAGGGGCTGGTGCATCCATATATCCTTCGTTCCCCATTGTAGGTAGTGCGAGATCAAAGAGCAGGTCTGGTAGTATTCTGCGGGCCGTTGCCACTGGTATCCTCGGTATGCGCAGGCTACCTTCTCGGCGACAGGTATCCTCGCCGATCTGCTCCAGTGCCACAATCTCCTTCCAGAATAAAGGTTCACCCAGACCAACATGTTTTCTGCTGGAGAGCAGGCCAAAGATAACCAGGTAATCCAGGAGCAGTTGATGCCGTGCAGCGGCAATGTTTATTTGTTCAATTCGTGATACCGGTATTGAAGCTGTTTCGCGGAGTACAAGTTCCACTTGAAAACGCTCAACGTCATCGTTGGTAACATTTCCCTCTTCGTTAATGCGCACATTTGACAGGTCGTGGAGCGAGGTTATCAAGTGGCACGACGAAATACCGGACTCATCGAAACAAGAAACTATGTAGCCTACCAGTTCGGCATCACATCCGGGCAGCGGTACGGTTATACGACGAATACAGGGTGGAAGGTCAAACGCTGCAAACATCTCCACTATTCGATCAAAAGCTGGCTCTCCATAGGTTGCAAAACGAGGGAAAATTAAGGCATCAGGCAAACCTCGCTCAAAGGTATCACGGGAAGTTGTCAGCAGTGTGCCGTCAACTATATCAGGGATTTTAGCCAGCACCATGGCCTGGCGTTCAACATCCGGTATCACGAGACACCCCCTATCGCGCAGATACCATGACGTGGAGACTGTTTCCCAGATAGTTGCCATATCCACAGGTGGCTGTTCTTTGCTTAAGTTTTCAGCCTGCCGTGAATACATGTCATATAGATCACGGGGAGAAATCTCCATACTCCGGGTTCGTCGCTGCATCTCCAAGCAGCGTTGTCGCGCAGTTGCTTCGAGTGCCTTTTCACTCAAATGTCCTTCGGCCAGCAACTGGAACTCATCCCTGGTTACAGGTAAGAGAGATACCTGCTGGGTCCCAACTACCGCCCCTGCTTCCATTAGGCGTGTCAGCAAACGCCCGTACACGATATGTTCAGCAGAATCAACGTAGCAGAGATTCAGGACATTTATAGTTTTATGACGCTGCCCGATGCGGTCAATACGACCAATACGCTGTTCCACCTTCATCGGGTTCCAGGGGAGATCAAAGTTTATCAGCAGGTTTGCTGTCTGGAGATTCAAACCTTCGGCGGCGGCATCGGTACAGACAAGAATATCTATCTCGCCACGAAGAAAGCGGTGTTTGATCTCGTCCCGTTCAACAGAAACTATCTGCCTGGTTACCGGATTGAAATAGCTCCCACCTCGACCGGAATAGGTGCCGACCAGCATGCCGGGGTCTGCTTGGCGTAAGCGCTGAATAATGTCGGAGAGGGTATCAAAAAATCGAGTAAAGATAACCGTTTGTTCGATACGGCCGGTGCAGTGGATACGGCGGGTCTCCAGAGTACGCAGCAATTCGGAGGTCTTTGATGGTGTGCCGGCAAGATTGCCAAGCAAGCGCCGGAGTTCTGTTACCTGCTCCCGTTCCCAGTATAGATCAGCCAGAGTCCTATTCTTGAGCAGCGCATCGACAGCAATAGAGTCATCATCCTCCGACTCGTCAAATAGATCCAGAAGTTCACTCTCATCCAGCGCCACATCCTCCGGAACGGCATACTGTTCAAAAACCTTTATGGTACGCTCTACCGTATCCAGACGACGTCGCATGGTTTCACTAATGGCAAAAAGGCTGGAGGCAAAGCGCAGCCGTAAAAAGCTGAGCATGAAACCGACGGCGCTCATATTTTTCTTGTTGCCGTCTCCCGCCATTCTGGCCGCCAGACCTTCACAATACGCCTGGAACTGGTCATAGACCTGTTTTTCATCAGGGGTAAAGATTATAGTCGGTATCGGCAGAATGATTCTTCGTGCCAGATTAGATCCCAGCTTTCCTTCTTCGCGGTAGATTTCAAGTAATGAGCGTGTATGCCTTAGCATCACCCGTGATAATGGTGAAGCGGCAAAAATCACGCGGATAACTCCAGCACGACCTCTGCCCCGAGGCAATATTCCTTGTTCCAGCCAGCGCAGCACATCAATACGGGTCGCACCATCAATCACGGATGAAGTAATAAAACGCCACTGAATCGGATCTTGTTGCTCGACAGCCTGCACCGCTCGCCGTAAGAAAGCCCATTCCTGATCCGCAATATCAACACCACTTACCAGCTTGCCCAACAATTCATAATAGGCAGCCATCAAGGTCGGGTCAAACTGGAATGAGCCGGCACGATTCGTCATAGCAACAAGATCACACACTTCAACCTGATGCATCTGCATAGGTGTTGCGGATGCCATCCAGAGTGATTTTACCCGGCCCCGCAACACGTCATGCAGCGTTTTGTAGAGATTACCGAACTTTGCCTGTACCTTGCTTCCCTGGGTTGAGTTGGAGCGCCGGGCATAGTGGGCTTCATCCACCAGAGCGATTTCAAATTCTTGGGAATGCTTCATATCTGAGTGGCGTTCTTTGCGAGACATGAGGCCGGTAGAAACAATGGTTAAGCCTGGTTCATAGAGGGAGTTACTGTTTCGTTCGTGCTCAAATGGCAGCAGATATTCATGCTTGAGTGTGGGGGAAGCGATTACCCGGCCAAAGGGGAGGAGAAACTTGGTCGCCATCTCCCGCTGCCATTGGCGGGTAAGGCTGGCGGGTGCGGCAATCAGAACCCGTTTGGCAATACCGGACAGATAGAGTGAGCGAATAGCCAGGCCAGACTCGATGGTTTTGCCGAGACCAACTTCGTCACAGAGCAGATAGCTACAGGGCCAGGAGTCAATCAGACGCCTTGCAACCACCGCCTGATGAGGCCAGGGGGTGACCGGTGCGGTCTCCATGCCGACATAACGGCCACCCGGCAACTTTGGGCCGTCCTTGATCAGGGCAAAGGCCAACAGCTCTTTCACTGGCGGAGGTGCTATTTCGGGGGGTATGGCACTACTGCCGTCAATTTCTTTGGGGAACGCCCGACTTGAAATTAAATCCATCTGTGCAAATGTAATCAACCGCTGACGAACCGCTTCGGGCAGGTGCAGCACTTTTATGCCAGGGTGCTCATTTTTCCAGAGCCGATCAAAATCTACTTTGGCCTGTTCAACCCGCTGTTGATCCCGTTCACCGTGCCATGAACAGTGGACTTCGATATTTTCGGCATTGATGGTCAACGCGGTTTTTGATTCATTCAGTGAACCGGAGACGTACAGGCTATCATCGCTGGAGTCGCTGAGCACCGCCCATTTCTCATGGACATAGCCATCTGCTATCGAATCGAAGGGGATCGCTTTTCCGCTAGTGCTGTGAACTCGCAGTGCAACCCTGACTTCCAGGTGACCGTTCAAAATCATCCAAGCCAGCAGTTGCACACCTCGGGTGACATCGGCGGGCCACTGGGTATCGTCTTCCAGCTCCCCTTTCAGCAACCGTTCCAGTCGCTGCTGGTCTCCCCCCAAAATTGCAGAGACATCATCCGGATCAAGATCACTACCCACAATCAGACGTATCCTGCCGCGATTGGCAACAAATGCAGAAAAACCCTGTGAAGCTGCGGCAAGCGAGGTAGAACGGAAATATCCGGCTACTCGATCGTATTGCACAGCATGTTGCAGGGCGGGGATATAGAAGTCATGCAGAATTTCAACCGGGGTACCATCGTCACGCAGACCTGAGGAACGGTAGGAAATACGCCAGGGGTATTTTTTCAGGGAGGGGGAAGTCACGAGAGCCGCCCCATCAGAAGGCGTTCCATTGCTGCATGATATGCTGCAAGGTCTTCCCGCTTGTCCACCGCCAACACCAGCACAACCATCACATCATCCTCGACAGTATAGACCAGACGGTAGCCCTGTTTTTTTAGTTTAATTTTGTAGCAGTTGTTGAGGTCACCGTGGAGTCGTGATCCGGGCAGATGGGGCTGCTCCAGGCGTTTTTTGAGAAGTTTACGCAAGAGATTCTTGATGCTGCCATCCAGCGCTTCCCACTCGGCAAGGGCATCGGGAATAAACTTGAGGCGATAGCGTGGCTGGGGATCAGTCGTTTCAGATGGCGTCAATGTCCACCTCTATGGCGGTATCCTTTTGGGCGAGACGGGTGCGTACCAGATCATTCAGATCACGGTCGGTCATCTCGTCTATAAGTGCTTCAAAGAGCCGTGGGGTCAGCATGTAAAACGCTGGCCTATTGTGGTTGAGCACCGCCACCGGTTTTTCGCCGGCAGAGCGAAGCACCTGGGCCGGGTTCTTTTTAAATTCGGACATGCTGATTGAATAATCGGCGTATATGGTATCCATGTTAATCACCTCACCACGTATTTGGCTCTTATTATAGAGCTGAATATGGCGCTGATCAAGAAAAAGTTATCGCAAACCAAACTGAATCGCCCGTGACTCATCGCGCAGTTTCGGGTCACCCGATTCGGCACCCCAGACTTCAAGCAGATCAAGGATTCGTAACATCTTGTCTGCGGCGTGCTGGTTCAGAAATGCTCGTGCCACCGGGGTATCACCGGAGCGATAGGCCATAATCAGGCCGTGGACAATATCCCAGTCAGTCTGTGGATGTTGAAGGCGGCGAGGTTCGCGCTCTTCCGGGGTAGCAAGGCGGAGTTTTGAGCCTTTGCGCACCAGCGGTGCCTGATAGCCGCTCTCCTCTTCGTTGCTGCCGCGACTGCGAGCGCCCCGACCGGTTGCTTCCTGGTTCATACCGATCATGCGCCCTTCAGTCCGGTATCCGGCGCCCTTGACGACCATTGAAATATTGAGTGATTTTGAGATGTTCAGCCCCTCATCAAAGGAAAACTGGCAGTTCCCCCAGATGCCGAAGAAAGTAAGCGCCATTGCGGTCTCCGGGTCCAGGTCGGCCACAGCGATACGTCCGCCGGTGATACGGGCGATCTGGTTTTCTGACACCACACGGCTTGCCTCATTCATGGCGCGAATCGGAGATACCGGCTCATCACCGTCCATAACCGGCCACTGTTCTGATAAAACCCGCAAAGCCCGCCCGTAGGATGCTACCATCTCATCCACCGGGTTAAGCTTCAGCGGCGCAAACTCCTTCAAGCCATCCTTCACCGCCTGTTCAATCTGTCGCTGCACGCCACTTCCTCCCAGACCGGTCCAAACCGCTGGGAAAGTTGGTACGGAAGTTCGCTTGCGACAAGCGATAAAAATTGAGCTGGCGGCAGCAGCAACATCTTTCTGATGCATTGAGTTCTCGCCTTCCGACTCAACTGGAAAGGCAGCGGTGATATTCCAACCAGTCTCAATCAGTGCACGCGTCAAGGTCTCCCAGGCGTCTTGTGATTTATGGGTAAACATCAGGGTCATGATGCCTTTGTCCTTGAGAACCCTCCAAGATTCAGCAAAAATTTCCGCCATCATCCGCTCGTAGGCAGTCTTCGCTCCGCTAGCTGAACCATCACGAGACGGGTTGGCAACCGCCTCGTTGATTTTATCCGTTAGACGACGAGAGAAGAGATCGGGATAAAGATCAGCTAGAGTCCGTTTTTGCCAGACATAGAAAAAGTCGGACAGTTCGGCATACATGACGTTGTTGTAATAAGGAGGGTCCATACAGACCAAGTCAACTGTCTGGTCGGCCACCTGTGGGATATGTGCAGCAGTCCCGTTTATAATGGTAAGAGGCACCTGATGTGAAGCTTCATAGGAGCTATGAACAGTTTTCACTAATTCCGCAATACCGGAATACGCATCAAGTACTTGAGAAAGTCCCCATGCTGATCCCGAAGTCGGACCTGTAAAAAACATCTCTCCAAAGGTCCATTTCAATGAGAAATCATGGCGACCAAATAAACCTTTTACGACGCCACGCGTATATTCCCATCGAGTGAGGCGGCAGTTATAGTCCAACCCTTTGTCTATCGCAAACTGCAGGTAGGTCACCACAGCCCGGCCCCGTTCCTCACCCAGATCGGCGAGTATTTTCAGTTTCAGGCAGTTTAGACCTTCCATCAAAGTCAGATGTCCCAAGAGCTGGCGAGGCGTAAATAGGTCGCTCCAGCGTTCCATGCCATAACGTAACGGTTCGCGTGTTTTCTCTCCGTCAGGGATACGTTCCATAGGAATCAAACCTGCCACTTCCCAGGCTGGCCATTTCTCTATCAGACGCCGCTGAGCTCCCTCAATGGCATCGAGGTCACACTCGTTAGGAGAACGAAAAAAACGCACCTTGCGTGTCTTTATCTCCCCTTTACGCTCGCCGCTGGCATAACGTACCGG
Source organism: uncultured Geobacteraceae bacterium (assembly GCA_903845365.1). GTDB lineage: Bacteria > Desulfobacterota > Desulfuromonadia > Geobacterales > Pseudopelobacteraceae > JACRCG01. The sequence goes on from CAIMXI010000308.1 coordinate 9,287, forward strand.
TTTCCCCTTTTTGTCCAGCACCGGTTCGAATCGCACCGCTACAACCGCATACAGCCTGTCTTTCCACTTAGCTAGAGGAGATTCATCTCTTGCCTGGCTTTTGATGTCATCACCGTTAATGGCCTGTTTACAATGAATACACTGGCCAATAGCGCGGTTGACCGTTGCATAATCGGGGTCCTCACCATTTGGCCCTTTTCCCTTGTTTACACGGAAGGTGGCAAAGCTAACTTTTCCGTTTCGCTCGTTTCCGTCTGTAATAATCTGCGCACCCCATTGGTCACCAGCAACTTTGGAAAGCCAACTAGAGTTGAGTAACGGAGCTTCACCGCCACAGTGTGGACAGGTGACCTGGCGAGCAAAAATGAATGCATCGAGTGTTTCGGTTGAATAATCATCAACAAGTTCTGAGCAGTTTGCCATGTATTTATCAAGCTGACTTTGCTCATTATCAGGCAGTTTTGATGCGGGAAAGAGGTCTTTGAGCTGTGCAACCATATTACTACGAAGAATGTTTCCCCACTTTTCAATCTCTGCAACAAGGGGCAGCCCGAAACGAGCAGGATAGTCTAAGGTCGCATGAAGTATAGTTGTAGCAACTGGATTCAGCTCGTTTGCGATGACCATATGTCCTTGGCGGAGTGCTTCAAAAGGAATAGAGCCCCCCCCAGAAGTTGGGTCTAATACAACATATTGATGCTTAGAAGCAAATAGAGAAGATTTATAAGCACGTTCATAAGAATATTTGTCTTCAGCAGTTCGTATATTATGAGCATTTTCCCAGGCAATTCGTTCTTGTGCCCATGCAGGATCACCCATCACTCTGCGTACAGCAAGAAGAGTCCCCTCAACCGGCACTGGCTTAGGCAATGGTTGGGATTCATCTTCCCAACGTTTTAAGGCAGAATCGTTGACTAAAGTTGAATCACCGGCTTTCAACCGAGCGATAAGTTCCCGGTTCTCTACTCTGCGTTCATCTTCTTCAGACAGTCGCCGCAGCACAACTGCATCCACCGGAAGATACACACTGCCATCAGCTTCCTGCTCAACCCTGCCCAGTAAATCAACTGGCAGGTTCCACTCACCACCATTCACCAATGCTTGCAGCCGCTCGATGCCTAGCTGTCTTACAAAAGTTTCTGGGTCGGAATCGGCATCGTCTAATGATGCCACAATGGCGGCCCGACTAGGGGTCAACGGCCGCCGAGCCCACCAAACATGGAGCCGGTTCACCGGTGGTTGAAGCCCAACACTCTGTTCACGCTGAGTTTCTGCCCCAACCTGGTGACAGGGAAAACCGGATTCTATGAGGCGGGTATCGTTGGACATTATTGCTCCTTTAGATTGATATGAAAGTATCTTGGGCAGGATCGAAATAGGTGAGAGTCATTCCCAGGTGCTGGACGAACTCAATTTCTTGTGGATTACTCGGGCGAGCACTGAGAACTATCTCCAGGCGGGCATCCTGATTCTGCTTGAAACGATATTCCAACAACTGGCCAATTGCAAAGCGAATTGCATATTTACTTTGAAGATTGTCAGTAGGTTTGATCTCTACAAAAATCTCGTGACCATCTCTCTCGTATATTACATCAATGTAGTTTTCGTTCTCTCTAAGATCAAATCCTTGTTCTTCAAGAAATTCGACATAACGTTCTTGTAATTTTGAGTGTTTTGGCTCAACCAGCACTTTGCTGACAATTTGATAGGAATAAGACTCATCTGTTGGCCTGTTTCCGCCACCGCCTTTTCCCGGCACAACAGCAGCTCGTGGCGGTTCATAATCATCTGGAAGCATTTTTGGATCGAAGTTATCATCCTCCAGCCAACGGATAATTTCACTGTCTTCTGGTAAATAGTCCCTTACAATATCTAATACTTGTTCCGGGGCAATACGTTGATGTCTGTTGTATTCGTTTATTAGCTTTGCTTTCCCAGAGATTTTTTTCGGAAAGAGCTTAATTGGTTCATTAAACCAGTGAAAACAGGCTGGTTGGCATCGCCAAGCCATCCACTTGTAATTTTTTTTCCACTCTTCAAGAAATAATTCTTGATCATTTTCATATTTATCTTTGACAATCTGCAGTCTCCAAATATCTTTCCACCTGCGATATAAATTTAGATCAGACGAAATAATCTCTCTAAGCTCTTCATTGTTATAGTAAACATTAACTGCAATTCCAACGGCGTATTGTGGTCCGTTAGAGGCAATAATCAGCATTCCCAACTCACCAGTTTGTGCATATTCCTTTAATCGGTCTGGTGCTTCAGTATGAAATAACCGGAACTCATCCCAACCATTATGTCGATTATTGTTCCACTCTTCATGTCCATACCCTGCTTCACTCGGGAAACCGCCACCACCGACATTTCCTGAAGGGCGTAGATAGTTTAGAGAGTTCCACACAATCGGTTTGAGTACAACAGCTTTCATATTAGTATCCTCCTAAGTGGTATTGAACTACCCCTGTCGCAGCCGCTCCAACATCTTCTCAACACCCGGATCCCCCGGTTGCCCTCCCAGCATGATCCGCAAACCGGCAATCGCCCAGCGGTTTGCATCCGCCCCAAAACTGGTGGTGCGAGACAACCAGTAACCTGCCTCCTCACGAGTGAAACGGGAGATACGACGGGCAATCAACTCAACCCGATCAATCTGGGTGACACGCTCCTGGAGGCGGAAGATCAGCGCCAGCTTGGCACCACACTCTTCATCAAGCGGCAACGTCACCTGAAGTTTCAACCCCTCCTGGGTAAGGTAGCGCTGAAGATCAAGAGGAACGCCGGTCGGATCATTCACCCGTTCGACTATCTTACGCAGTATCGGCAGGCAGCGACGTTGCTGTTCACCAGCAATATGACCCCTCTCAAACAGCGCACCTTTTTTTTGAACGCCATCCATCTCAAGGCTTGCCTGAAGCTCATCTGTCTTTTCTGTATATTCCTGCCGCTCCTTGATAACCAACACTGGCCCCTGAAGTTCTTTCCATTCGGTGATGCGCAGAACAAAGGGTGCTTTACGCCAGAGTGACGCCAACCGGTCAGCGTAGTATTTCTGGTGATCAAACTTCTCCTTGTGTGAACTCATTTATTTCCGTCCTCTTTGGTAAGTTCTTTTATCAACAAGCAGGTGTCATCCGGTTCGGTAATTTCAATAAATGCTTCGGTACTGTTGCCTTTTGTAACGACGCCGCTTAATACTTCAAAAAATTCAGCCAGACCCTTCAAGGCTGTCGGTGTTGCGTTTTCAAGAGAGAGCCTCATTTTTCCACCATTGTTCAACTCCAGATCAACCAAATCAAGAGTCGCTATGGTTGATGTCGCCCCTTTAGTGTATAGATTCCCCAAGCGTGACAGCACCGGCATCAGCTTATCGCTTCCACTCCTACCGGACAGGGCAAATTTTCGAGTTTGAACTGAAACCCAGCCACGGCTTGATGCAACTGATGGTGCGACAATAACATCGCTTCCTTTGATGGCATGAAGAGCAGCGTTGGCACCATGCACCAGATTGGTCGGTTTGTCTTTCTGTGTCGGCGTCCCTTGATACACAAATGTTTTTTCCGACCGGGTCATGTCACCCAGACTGGTAAGTATTACCTGTTCCGCTACTTCACCATGCAGTTCCACAACTTTTCTGATAACTTCCGAAGCAAATACTGGCCCTTCTTCAGCAGCAATAATAGCGGTGACCCAACCCTGCACCTTTTTTGCATCTGGTGGAGCAGCACCGATCCAACCCCGCTGGGTAGCGCCCTGATGCGTCACGATAGACCAGCCTGGCTGGGTAAGATCTAGGTTAAACGGTACCTCACCGACTTCTCTGCTGAAGCATTGCTCCGGCTTGGTGCTCTCCTGATTCTCAAATTTAAACAGACACCATACACCACGGGATACACCGGCACGGATGCACTGTTCAAGCACTGATGCTTGATCTAGTACCGGCCAGCGGCGGTTTGTGTAGAAGTTCTCCCGAACCGTCTCCAGTTTTGGCGTCTCACTGGATGCGAAGAAGAGCCTGCCTAGACTGATTATGCCTTCCTGTGAGGTGGCCAGCTCGGTTGTGATTAACTCGCCTTCCTGCAGTAACACGCGACGGATTTCCTCAATGACCGATGCGCCACCTTCTCCACCACCTGCTTTGATGTCCTTGCGAATAACCTGACCTGATGCGGACGGAAACCAGATGGCATTATATGTTTGCGTTACGGTTGTAACTAATGCGTTCTCCCGCTCCTTCAGGCGGACATCAAAATCATCGTCTGCCAGCATTGCCTGAGTTATGCCATGGTTTTCTGGCTTTGCTTTCAAAGTTCGACGGGCAATGACATCTCTTGCCAGCTCTTCAATCCTGTTGCGGGCCTCCTTCGCCTTTATGACACGAGAATCACCCCACTGTTCACCTTTACAGCGAACATTTTCCGGCACCAGCAGGAATACCAGATTCTGATAGATACGAGGTTTGTTAGTGCCAACTGTTGTAACAAAAGCCTCGGCGTCAATTTCGTGAACATAGGGATCAATTACGGCAAGCTCTGGCTTGATCTGTTTGTCGGGGATATGCTCGGGAGCAGAGACATCATGGAGAACGTGAAAAGTACCCACATCTGATCTAACAACTTTTCTGGCCGATGCCTTGACCAGCTCCTCTATCTTGGAGCCATGCAGCGAATCACGAATCGCTGAAAGTACAAGGTTGATGGATGGTTCAAGGCTGGCATAATAGCGGCCATCCCTGTAACGGAGGTAGTAGGCGCTGGTTTCAATGGCATTGAGTGCTGTTTCAATCTGCGGCGGAGTCATGCCGGGGAAAGAAACGGCAAGCATTGCTTCTTTCGCAGTCATACCGAAAATGTTAGAACCCAGTCCCTCTGACCGGCCAACCAGACTATTAAGAAAAACTGTCTTCCAGGTGTATTCATACAAGGGTAGCCCTTGCGGATGCGGGTTGGTTTTATCCAACAGACCGGCATTACTCTGTCCGGCTGTAAGCATGGGTGTGTCCACGCCACCGATGTCAGCATTCAGTACAGACAAGAGCTCACCACTTCCGGTTCTGCTGACAATCTCTGCCACAGTGCGGGAATCACGCATATCCAGGTGACAGGTGTGGATCATTGGGATTTCAACCCCTTTGCTCCAGATCATCCGCAACGCTAAGGCAAGTACCCGGAGCACCCCACGGGTACCCTGAAAGTTTTCAACGGTAGACAATTTATTGTTAAGGTAGTCAAGCATTGTTGGATGAAACGGGTAGTGAGCCACCATCTGCTGATAGTAACTGTCGCTGGAAGCGTTTTCTGGCAGTGTCGCAGCACTTTTTGCGTACATGTCGCGGTAGGCATCAGCGGTCTCACCGGCTTTTGCCTCGTCTATGGATACAAACAGACGCTTAGCAAGGACGCGGGAAATTTCCGCAGCTTGTACCGGTACGACTGGTATCGCATCACGGGCTACAACACTTTGAACTGCTTTACCTGCCTTTGCTGCCAGACCCTGTGCCGTGGCCTCGTCAACCACACTGCCAGTTACCTTGGATACTAAATCCTTCAGTAAACCCGTCTGACGGGAAAATGCATCCGTATGACTGGCCAGAGTAATGACAACAGAGACCCCACCATGGGTACGGGCATGGCCATTTAATCCCATCAAAAACGCCGCCAACTGATCGGCGCCATCCGGTCGGGCTGCTTCAAGTCGCGCAGCGTATTGGGCCAGTTCGTCAAGCATCAACAAAACTTTGCGGCCAGTGAATACTTTCTCAAAAAATGACTTACCGGGTGCAGCGAATGAAACTGCCTCAACCTCTACTTCACGATAAAGTTCCTCACCCCCTGCCTGCCAGGCAATTTCTCCCCATAATGTATAGGGCACCAGAGAAGTCCCTACCGGTTTATGCACCGGGATGTCGTCACCTGCAACACCAATCACCGTTACTTCGTTTGGAGCAGGTAGTACAGATGCATCGATCAGAAGTCCTTTAACAACATCCTGAAGTGCATTTCCTTTGAATCCAAGATGAGTCAGGGCGATCAGAGTGTGAGTTTTACCGCCACCGAAAGCAGTCTCAAGTCGGTGTATGGCAGGAAAGGAGCTGTCACCACTTAACCTTCCAAAAACCTCGCTCAATACCGTTTGAAGTCCCTGTGTGGGATAGGTTGCTTCAGTGAAGAACAGGTTGGCATCAGTGTAAAGGTTACTGATACCTCCACTTTTACCCCGGTAGAAATCCAGTACTTGGCTTAAGGATGCAGTAAAAATCTCTGGGTTGAAGGTGCCGGCCAGAATGTCCGAGCGTGGTTGGCAGGTGGTAGTGACGGATTGCATAGAGCTTCATCCTCCGTTTCGGTGAGTGTTATGGTAGGTATCTCAGTTTTCTATAATGGCGTGTATCAACCGGATGAAACGAAATGTGTTTGTATAGCAGGAAATGGGATGGAATGACACGGGAATTAGTCTTCATTGAAAAAGTATTTCCAGGTTGAAGGGGAGCCCCCGAGGGGGCGGACGGGTAGGCTGTCACTGTAGCTAAACGACGGCTGTTGTTTCGTCGGCGTTTGGTGAAGGTGACAGCCTGGGCGGGCGGGGGCATATCCTGTGCTTCTGTCCTGTAAGGTGCAGCACCATCGCACGTTGCAGGGCGTTTTTGATTGTTGGTAGTGAACAGGCTGTTACTGGAGAGAAGCGAAGGAGTGAACACGGTTGCGCAGCCTTTTGCGCATATTCCGTGTGAACCCGAAGCTGAACGGAAGGAACAGCCTGTGAATGCCGTTTGTTTTTGAATCTATCTTGGCGGAAGAAGACAGCGGTTTTTGCTGGCTGATGGAGCGGTCTTCCCAGAAGGTTTTGAATGTAAACAGAACGGAACATGTGAGCAGCAGGAGCTACTCAGACAGACACAGACAGCGGCAAATGCCAGCGTGGAGGTTACCAACAAAGAGGCCACTGTGATGGAATATATTTCACTGACGGGATTGATTAAACGCTTCTGGGCGTTTATAACATTGCCTTTGACGGTATGTGCCTATACATCTCGCCCTGCTTCCGCATTTTTTCGCGGAACAGAGCGTTACTTATAAAGCCCCTCGACCTTGGGGGCGCGAGAGCGTTTATGATTGCGGCTTTATGCAATCGTTTATAAACGCCCTCGGGGGGAGATGGAGGCTTCACCCTGCCTCACAATAGTCTTTTGATCTGCCGTTGGCCTTTCATCTCACTGACCGGAATAATTGAGCATTTTTGGATGCTCATAATAAGAGGTTGTAAGCCCGGCTAACGAACGCACCCCGGAAGGTGTCCCATAACGTCCGATTATGTCATTTCCATCGTACATCTGCTATCAATCTTAAATTTAAATAGTGCGGTGGACTTGACATAATCAAGCGTTATGGGACGCCCTACCTATCAACTTCGGACTGCGCTGGTTGTGTGATCCACAGTGACTTTGACTGTATGATCCACGGTGACTATGTGCTGGTGTCTGTGCGATCCTTAGTGACTCTTGCTGCGACAAAGTACCGATTGAAGTGTACTCAACGGCTGTGATGCAGTCTCTGCGAAACAATTCGGGAGCCTTATCCCCGATTTGTTGAAGCGTCTTTCGCTCTTGGAAACAATACGCCAAAATGCCGACCCAGTAGCAATCAACCGTCGCAGCCTTATCGTGTCGGTTGGTTGCGGTAAGATACCACCATATTCAGGCGTTTTGTTTTTGCCTTTGATTCTGCCATCGTGGCATGGTCTCATCATGCTACGGTGGCGTTTTTCTGTTTTTAGTGAGCATGACACGATGGAATGGAACGAAGGAAGCTCCGTACGCTCAGTCTCACCGAGCGTTAAGGGCTGACGTAGTGGAGTGGAATCGGGTGATGTGATTGCCTTTGCTTCTGCGAACAATTCGGGAGCCGTACCCCCGATTTGTGAAGCGTCTTTTGCCTGGTGAGCATGACGCTGCCGGAATGTAGCGGAAGGGATACCCGGCATGTGCTGCCTTATCGCACATATCGGGGAGGGCCCCTGTAGTGGAATGGAGGCGGTGTGATGCGATTGCCTTTCGTACTCTGTCACTGCCAGGGAGGGAGTGGGGAGCGAGCGCAAAGTTTTAATTGCGGGGCGAAATAGCGCAGCGGAACGGCTACCATGCTGACACTACTGACACCGTCTGCCGTAAAAAGTGCTGAACATCATGAATATTTTATGAGATAATGCGGTATGAACTTCGCTCAATGCTGCAACATACTGGAAGTAAACGACAATCTATCGACAGTCACCTATCAGGATTTAAAAGCTGCGCATCGGATCATGGTGCAGGTCTGGCATCCTGACCGTTTCGGTCACAGTGAAAAACTCCTTGCCAGGGCCACTACTAAGATGCAGTTGATAAATGAGGCTTGGGGATGGGTAGAGGAAAATTTCAAGTCTGGTGCTGCTTCTGCCATAAAACGACAGACACAGGATGAGACGGCAGATTATCGCACGGAGATCAGTGAGGCTTTACGAGGGTTTTACAACAGGAGGTTCGGTTTTTTCTGACACGAGCCACTTTACTTTCAGGGTTACATCCGCCCCCTGGAACGCATCAGCTTCCTTTTCATCTGTGCAAGGCTGTCTGGGCCTTGAGTGGTACTCCGCATTTCTGCCGCTGCTTCTTGCTCTTCTAACGGTGTCAGCGGTTTTCCTCCATTGAGGAGCTTCATTCTCAGATTATCAGGTCCGGTGCGGTACAGCATGGCCCTGGCATTTCTTGCTCTAGTCTCGTAGTCCATTTTGAATCACCCCTCTTCCATTCTTGATAATCCCCAGAATCTAGGGAGAACATTTTCCAGCGTTAATGAAAAAACCTCCGCCCGTGATCGCGAGGCAATAAAAATTCCACGACATAACTCGCTTCATGGCTTCGTGACGTGAAAACTATGCACACCCAGTTCCCTAGAAAGTTTGACATTGATTTCACAAATCGGTTTTTGATGTTTTTTGCCATTTTGATTCTTTTACACGTTTCCCCACGGATTGAAATTATTAGCATATTTCATCACCGCTTCCAACGCCTTGACCTTTGCATGATCCGATTTTGAATCATCAGCTAATTTAACGAGCTTCTCTAGTGCTGCTTTTCTTGCTGCTTGAAGTTCTGAAATGAATTGTAATTGCACTTGCTCTATGCTTGATGTTGTCATGGCCACGCTTGTTACTCCTGTATACATATATTTAACATACAATATATATTAAAATAGCATGTTTGGGTATTATCATCAAGCCCTTTAAACTATAAAGTCGCCGCTTGATTCCAAAACTGGCATTGATGGCGTTACATAGGGATGTATCGGCGTACTGCCCTTTCTTTGTCTCAAAGGTGGATATGGAACTCATTATTATGGTGATGCGACACGTACAAGAGCGGTAACGGTGCGGTAATGTCAGGTTGTGGATTGTCAACCATAATAGGAAAGCTCAATGACATTTATCCCATTTGGGAACCATTGCGGGTAATACACCAACAGTTTGATACAATCATCCTTGTAGGTATAACGGAATCTTTCGATTATCCCCAGGAATGTTAAACGATCCAGGGATTTGCTGACCTTACTTTGGCAGATACCAGTCATTTTGGCAATGACCGTCTGTTTTAAGGGAACGTGTGATATATCAGCATCACGGAATTTAAGAGCCGCCAGAACTTTATAATCATTCGGCTGGAGTGTGTGACGTTTGTAATTGTGTAATGGTGCTCGTACTCCTACGGGGTATCTCATTTTTTACCTCCTTTATCAAATTATCCCACGGGATTACTTTTGCCATTGGGTATCCTTGCCATGTTGGATTGATAGTCTGTCAGTGTTGTCAGTTGTCAGTTGGGGTACCACGTATAATATTTATGGTATTTGAGTTAAAAACGAACCCCTTACTGACAACTGACATTACTTGCGTAATCCGGAGTACACTGGACACCTAATCCGGAAATGATTGGACACCCAATCCGGTTTTCATTGGACACTAAATCCGGAAGTGACTGGACAGTGAATCCGGTTTTCATTGGACACTTTTTTGAAAGTTCCGGATTTAGTGTCCAGTTAGTTTCGGACTAATATTTTTTCATTTCTTTCTGCCAAACCTCGTATCTTTCCAGGAAACCATTCCTGGAGGTAATTATGAAGAAAGGTAGGCAGAAAACGATGCGAACAATAAGAGAAGTATTACGGTTACACTTTGAACACGCGCTTAGTCAACGCGCCATAGCTCGGGCATGCGGAGTCTCACCATCCACCGTGGGTGAGTATATGACTCTTGCCGGCAAGGCCGGACTTGATGGTTCGGCGCTCGTTGCTTTGGATGACGCAGCCCTTAAAGGGTTGCTTTTCCCAGAGGAGACCCCTCCTCCTCCCTCGAAACGGCCACTCCCCGATTTTACGTTGCTTCAGAAGGAGCTGAAGCGCAAAGGGGTAACCCTGCAACTGCTCTGGGAAGAATATCGAGCTATTCATTCCGATGGTTACGGGCGTACCCAGTTCTTTGACCTTTACCGTGTCCACACCAAGACAGTTGATCCGGTGATGCGCTTTACTCACAAGGCTGGAGAGAAACTCTTTGTAGACTTCTCCGGAGACCGTCCCAGTTACGTCGATCGGAGCACCGGAGAAATAATTATCGCAGAGCTGTTCGTGGCTGTTCTTGGAGCCAGTGATTTTACATACGCGGTTGCTGTTCCCAATCAACA
>CAIMXI010000309.1 GCA_903845365.1 uncultured Geobacteraceae bacterium
AAAGGGTGTTTCATTCGCATTGGCAGCGCCAGTGAGCCCATGTCGCAGCGTATGATTGAAGAACTCTTTGCCCGACGTACGCGTAACTCAATCGCTCGTATCCGTTCTCTGCGGCAGGATCTCACCTTTGAGCAGCTTAAAATCTACTATCAGGAGGCAGGCCTTACCCTCGGCGACAAATTTGCAGCCAATCTTGAACTGACCACCGAGGATGGCGGCTATAACTATGCGGGTTATCTGCTGGCCGATCAAAACGGCAACTCGGTGCAGGTGGCGAAATATGCAGGCACTGACCGGGTTGATCTGCTTGAGAGCAAAGATTACGGCTTCTGTTGCCTGATTAAAAGCTGCAAGCAGATACTCGACCGTCTGGAGGGAGTCGAGAACCGTGTCATCAATAAAATAACTTCCCGAGAGCGTATCAGCCGAAGCCTTTGGAACAAGGTCGCCCTTCGTGAGGCTGTGATCAACGCCATTATTCATAACGACTACAGTACTGAACTGGTACCAAAGTTTGAAATATTTGCTGACCGGCTTGAAATTACCTCAGCAGGTGCCGTTCACCCTGGCGCTGAGCAGGATGATTTTTTTTCCGGATATTCCATGCCCCGCAACAAAACCCTGATGCGAGTTTTCAAGGATCTTGCTATGGTTGAATACCTTGGCTCCGGAATGCCCCGGATTCTCAAAGCTTACCCACGTGAAGCCTACACCTTTTCGACACATTTCATCCGGACGACCTTTCCGGTATCCCAGGAAGCTCTTGCGCTGGAAGAAGAGGTGCTGAAAGGTGAAGCAAAAACTTTAGGGGTAGAGTCAGTTCAGTCGGGGGCCCAGTCAAGGGCCCAGTCGAGGGCCCAGTCAGGGGCCCAGTCGGAAGCTGTTCTGCTTGCATTGACCTATCTACCCCGCTCCGCCATGGAGCTTATCGAAATACTTGGTCTTGATACCAAAACCGGGGCGTTCAAGCGAGCCATAAAGGAGTTGCTTGATCGGGAGCTTATTGCCTATACTCTTCCTGAAAAGCCCGGTAGCCGCCTGCAAAAGTACCGGCTTACCGCAAAAGGGTCAAGCCATTTAACGAATGTCTATAAAGCTCAATAGCCAATGCTCCAGCATAACCCTGAACTGAAATCGAAGATAGATCAACTCTGGAACAAATTCTGGAGCGGCGGCATTTCCAACCCGCTCACCGCGATTGAACAGATCACCTATCTGCTCTTTATGAAGCGCATGGACGATCAGGACAGGGAGAAGCAGGCAAGCGCCGAGTGGGCGGGCGACACCTACCGCTCACTCTTTGAGGGGATGTGGATACCGCCGGAATATCGCGACAAAGAAAATGCCGCGAGTTATGCCATTGATAAAAGCACCCTTCGCTGGAGTGAATTCAAACACCGGCAGGCCGAAGAGATGCTCACCCATGTGCAGTCGAGAGTATTCCCCTACCTGAAAGACATGAACGGCTCCGAGTCGAAATTTACCCAGCATATCAAAAACGCGGTCTTCATCATTCCCAAGCCTTCGCTCCTCGTTGAAGCGGTCAAAACGGTTGACGAGATCTTTGAGGTGATGGAGAAAGACTCGAACGAAAAGGGGCAGGCATTTCAGGATATTCAGGGAGATGTGTATGAATTTCTTCTCTCCGAAATTGCCTCTGCCGGTAAAAACGGACAGTTCCGTACCCCTCGCCACATTATCAAAATGATGGCCGATCTGGTTGAGCCCAAGCTTGGCCACACCATTGCCGATCCTGCATGTGGTTCAGGTGGATTCCTGCTTGGAGCCTATCAATACATTGTGACGCAATTGGCGATTTGTGCCGGAAACAAGGAGCTCGTGCCGGACGAAGATGGATTTCTCCGCACCTCAGTCTCCGCC
>CAIMXI010000310.1 GCA_903845365.1 uncultured Geobacteraceae bacterium
AGGTTTTCCCGTCAAAACGATCAAATATGAGGTAAAAGTACCCACTAAAAATAGAATTTTAAAATCGCTCTAACTTACCGTTTATATTATAACTATTCACTAAAGTTGCGCCTTGTCTAAAAGGGAACATCCGATGAAAGAAACAAAAAGGCTAACGTAACCTATGAACACACAACAAAAGAAAATGTTTACCGAAATACAGGACAAGAGTCTGTTTGAACAGGCTCAGAAACATGCATTTCAGTATCTGGATGAAGCTTTTCAGCGCAATATTTTTCCAACTGAAGATGCCTTGGATAAACTGTGTATCTTTGATGAAGATATGCCGCAGAACCAGTCTGAAGGCAGAGAAGTGATTGAACTTCTTCATCAGTACGGCAGCCCGGCAACCGTACCGGCAATCGGTGGACGTTATTTCGGTTTTGTCACGGGAAGCTCGCTGCCCACAGGGCTTGCAGCCAAACATTTGGCAACCTACTGGGACCAGAATTCTGCAATGTATGTGATGTCGCCTTTGGCATCCAAACTGGAAAGCGTGGTTGAATCATGGCTCAAGTCGATATTCCACCTGCCTGATACGACGGTTGCAGGCTTTGTCAGTGGGACCTCCAGTGCCAACCTGTGCGGCTTAGCGGCAGCCCGCAATCGCTTGTTGAAAAATCAGCACTGGGACGTCAACTCCAGCGGCCTTTTTGGCGCACCGAATATTAGGGTTGTTGCCGGTCGTCAGGCACATTCGACTGTCATTAAGGCAATTGGACTGCTAGGTTTCGGCCAGAATTCGATTGAATTTGTCGAGGTTGATGATCAAGGACGCATCATTTCTGATCTTATTCCTGAACTGGATAACCGGACACTGCTCATACTTCAGGCTGGCAATGTCAATTCGGGTTCGTTTGACGATTTCTCCAGGATTTGTGAAAAGGCAAGAAACTCCGGTGCCTGGATTCACATCGATGGTGCCTTTGGTCTGTGGGCCGGAGCCGCAGAACAGCTCAAACACCTCACGCAAGGGATAGAATGCGCTCACTCATGGGCTGTTGATGGGCATAAGACACTAAACACGCCTTACGATTGCGGTATCATCATGTGTGCCGACCGGGAGGCATTGACTGAAGCCCTGCACATGACGGGAAGCTATATTGTTGTCAGCAAAGACCGGGACGGCATGTTCTACACACCCGAAATGTCAAGACGTGCACGAATCGTCGAACTATGGGCCACGCTCAAATACCTTGGAGTATCAGGCGTTGACCAGATGATCACAACAATGCATGAGCGAGCCGTGCAGTTTGCAGATGAAGTCAGCGCACTTGACGGTTTTACGGTCTTGAACCAGGTAGTTTTCAATCAAGTGGTGGTTTGCTGTGACTCGGACGAAATTACAAATAAAGTGCTCGAGAAAATTCAAGCACTCAGAGAATGTTGGGTGGGTGGTTCGGTGTGGCAGGGAAGACGAGTGATCCGGGTCAGCGTTTGTTCATGGGCAACAACATCCGATGATATTGCCACGTCGGTTCGGTCGTTTGCAAAAGCACAATCTATGCTTGAAATAAATGCCTAACAATTGGCAGCAGCGGTCCTTATACCAGTTGAGCGCGTTATCAGCGAATCCAAGAAATAATTGAGGTATGAATGGACGTATTTGCAAAACTTCATGCAGCAACTCTTCTCGCCGGACAGGATAATGAATTGCCTGATTTTCTTTCCGAACGCCTGCTTGCTGTTGTCTCCTCCCCTCACTGCTATCCCGATGCTGCAGAAGAAATGTTGAATATCATCGGCATGTTGCCACTGTATGACACCTATGCCCAGACTGGTTACATGGGAATGGGTGTGAACAATGTTATCCTGGAATCGGCTCTCCGGCGACTTGAGGAAAAACAGGTGCCACTTGGCAACGGCCCGGTGGAGGTGACATGAGCGCTGTCTACCTGGACTGTAATGCCACGACCCCCTTGGAACCGTCGGTCGCTGAGGTGGTGCGACGCTTCATGGAAAAGGATTACGGTAACCCGGCCAGCCCGGTACATGATTTTGGCACCTTTGCCCGTATGGCGGTTGAAAAGGCACGGGGAGAGGTAGCCGAGGTCGTGGGCGCACGCCGTGACGAGGTAATCTTTACCAGCGGAGCCACCGAAGCCAATAACCTGGCGATCCTCGGACTGGCAGCCCACGGCCTTGCTACCGGCCGCCGCCATGTCATCGGCACCAAAATCGAACACAAGGCGGTGCTAGAGCCGCTGGAGGCGTTGACCGCCCTTGGCTTTGAGGTTGATTTGCTGCCTGTTGGGAGTGACGGTCGTGTCTGCGTGGAAGAGCTGCAAGCGGTGCTGCGGCCGGACACGTTGCTGGTGACGATTATGCACGTTAACAACGAAACCGGCGTCATCCAACCACTGGCGGAGATCGCGGCAGCTCTGGAGGGGCATCCGGCCATCCTCCACACCGATGCAGCCCAGGGTTTCGGCAAAGATATTTTCCCGTTGCAAAGTCCCCGCATCGAACTGATTAGTATCAGCGCCCACAAGATCTACGGGCCGAAAGGGGTCGGGGCTCTGGTGGCGCGCAAAAGGAGCGGCTCCCCGCTGCCGCTCAGGCCGCTGATGTTCGGCGGCGGACAGGAACAGGGGCTGCGGCCGGGAACGCTGCCTGCACCGTTGATTGCCGGACTGGGGACGGCAGCACGGCTCGCCGGCCGCAATCAT
The DNA here is from genome assembly GCA_903845365.1 of uncultured Geobacteraceae bacterium. Classification (GTDB taxonomy): domain Bacteria; phylum Desulfobacterota; class Desulfuromonadia; order Geobacterales; family Pseudopelobacteraceae; genus JACRCG01. The sequence continues at coordinate 2,709 of CAIMXI010000310.1, forward strand.
CTGGAGCGAAACGAGATGAACAGGCAATTCCGGGCACGTGCCCTGGCGGCACTGGCACCGCTTAAACCGACAGTTAACGGCGATCCGGCGTATGCGCTCCCCCACGCAGTCAACCTTGCACTCCACGGTATTCCGGCCGCACGGGCTATAGATGCCTTGAAGGATCTGGTGGCAGTTTCCAGTAGTTCGGCCTGTACGGCAGGCAGTACGGAGACCAGCCATGTTCTTGCTGCCATGGGAGTCCCGCGCTGCACGGCAGACTGTTCCATTCGCCTGGCGTGGAGCCATCTCACGCCGGAACCTGACTGGGCGGGTGTCGTAGCACTGCTGCAGAGCATTCGGACAGAGTTCACCCACGGAGGTTGATATGGATATTTTCGACGAACTTGAGGAGGCCACTAACTACCAGCTTGCCCATGGGGACCTGCCGGTATGGCTGGCCGAACCGGTACTTGAAGTCGCCAGAAACCGGGACAAGTACCGTGACAAGGAGTATCTGATCGAACTTCTGCTCATGCAGGTTCGCGAGTATGACACCTATGCCGAGGCAGGGTGCTGCAAATGGGCATTTGACTGGGAGGATATAAAGCGTTCGCTGAAAAAGCTGCTGGAAGAATGATAATTGTTTAGGGCTGCTCTTGACCTCCTATGAGACCATATTTTCCCATACCCTTACTAGGCGCATTTTCCATGATGGCCTGCGCTTTTCTCTGGAGCGTGGCAGGTCTTTTCATAAAAATCCTGGACTGGAATCCATTCCTGATTGCAGGTATGAGGAGTCTGATCGCTTTTTTTCTTCTTTTGTAGCAGCCAACAAAACCACTACGGCAGCCAACGCCATAATTTTGCAATACCTGGCCCCGGCCTTTACTGCCATATTAGGTGTCATCATCTTAAAGGAGAATATTCGTCGGGAGCAGCTAATAGCTCTGATGCTGACTCCTGTCGGCATGGCCCTTTTGTTTCTGGACAGATTAGTCATAATGTTCCATGTAACGCTAGTAAGTATGGCATACCAGGTGGCACTTGTGCTTGTCGGGAACAAGATCGTCAACCGACTGAAAACCCTGCCATTAGCCAGACGCCTGGCAACAAGAATTGCAGGAGTAGCTCTGGTAGGCTTTGGAATTAAGCTGGCTATTAATAATCGATGATGGCCAAATACGAGTTGAACAACAAAGCAAGATAAGTTCGACTCTAAAGATAGTTTGACATCTCGATCAGGTTTCCATCCGGGTCACGAAAATAGACAGAATTGATTGACCCCATGGCGCCGGTTCTTTTAATAGGGCCTTCCTCAAGAGCAGTGTGCTCTGGATAGAGCTGGAGTTGGCGATTGAACCACAAACTATAGCCAATGTATCAGAGGGCATTCGGCATCATATTTCACAGCAGATTGTCTGGTCAGCCACTGAATCAACCAAAACGGCCATTTATAAAACATACGACGTGCTATCAGATTTAAAAAGCATCAAATCATCCCCAGACAAAGGTACCGCATAAATGAAATGTTTCAATAGCAAGTTCCACCGTTTCCAGGTATGCCGAAAATTAGCGATATGGATATATGTTTATGTTGCTACATTTTGGGCAGTGTTTGCATCCGCTGCCGATTTACCACAGCCTATAATTGATTTTACATTACAAGAAAAAACATACATTCAAAAAACTGGTAGTATAAAAATGTGCGTGGACCCGGACTGGATTCCGTTTGAACACATCAATAATCAAGGACAACACGAAGGCATCGCCGCTGATCTTGTTCAACTGGTTGCTCATCGCGTTGGCTTGAATATTGAGCTTTATAATGTCAAGAGTTGGGACGAGAGCCTTGCTGCATCAAAAGGCAAACAGTGCCAAATTATGAGTTTCCTCAACCAAACTCCGATCCGAGATACCTGGTTGATTTTCACAGACCCGATTTTCTATGATCCAAATGTCATCATTACTCGAGAAGAACATGCTTTCGTAGCAGATGCCAAAGGTCTTCAGGGTGAAAGAATTGCCTTGCCACGCGGCACCATGGTCGAAGAACGGGTAAAAAACGATTTCCCAAACTTGAAAGTTGTTCTCACCGGTAGCGAACCGGAGGCAATGCAATTGGTCTCAGAGCGTAAGGCCGACCTGACAATCCGCTCCCTAATTATCGCTGCCAACGCTATTAAGAAAGAAGGACTATTTAACTTGAAGATTGCCGGACAGATTCCGGAATATACCAATAAGTTACGTATAGGAGTGTTGAAAGACGAAAAAATTCTACGCGATATTTTGAACAAGGGAGTAAAAACTATTACGCAGCAGGAAAGAGAGGCAATTTCAAACAAGCATGTTCTCATCCAAGTCCAGCAGGGAGCCGATTACAGGCTTATCGGGAAAATTCTTGCTGGCTCGTGCTTTGTAATGATCCTGGGTTTTATCTGGAATCGTAAACTTAGTACTCTGAACAAAGAGTTGGTGAGGCTCTCTATTACAGACAGGCTTACTGGTCTCTTTAATCGAATGAAACTTGATGAGACATTTGATGTCGAGATTAAGCTGGCCAATCGTTACAATCAACCGTTTAGCATCATTATAGTTGATATGGACCATTTCAAGCACGTAAATGACTCTTACGGTCATCAAGTGGGAGATAAGGTCTTGGTCGAAGTTGCCAGTATACTGCAAGTAAATACTCGCGATACAGATATAGTAGGAAGATGGGGTGGGGAGGAATTTATGGTAATTTGCAAGCAAACCGATAAGATAGGTGTTCTAAAACTTGCTGAAAAATTACGCCAAGCTTTCCAGGATCACAATTTTCCAGTAGTGCAGCGCAAGACTGCCAGTTTTGGTGTCACGACATGGCAGGAAGGTGATAAGGCAGAAGACATGGTATCTCGAGCTGATGAAGCACTTTATGCCGCTAAAAACAATGGACGTAACAGAGTTGAGGTAAAGTAATACGAGTGAAATCCTTGCTTAGGGCAACAAAAGGACCGTCTACCGGGCGCAATGGTAACAAGTTCCACATCAAAGTGAATTGATATTACTGACTATTTAAAAAGGAGACGAAACAGATGGAAATGAAAATCACCTTTCCCGGCGGGAAAAAGGTCAATGCGGAATTAAACGGGCATACCATTGCTACAGATCAACCGGTTTCGAGCGGCGGCGATAACTCGGCGCCCACACCCTTTGAATATTTTCTGGCCTCTATTGGCACCTGCGCCGGTATTTATGCGCTCACTTTCTGTCAGGAACGCCAGATTAACACCAATGGTCTCGAACTTAACCAGAGAATGGAGTTTACAGAAACTGCTGACGGTAAAAAGAGCCTGTCCAAAGTGGCTCTTGATATAACACTTCCGGCAGGATTCCCTGAAAAATACCGCAATGCAATAGTCAAAACGGCCGGACTATGCACTGTAAAGAAAGTCCTTATGAATCCGCCTGAATTCGAGATAACA
>CAIMXI010000311.1 GCA_903845365.1 uncultured Geobacteraceae bacterium
ATCTTATTTACATCGTTCTGGAGCAAACACTTTCAGCTTGATCCCCATCAACAGAGCCAGCAACCCAAGCAGTGCCTCAGCAAGCAAAAACATGATGCGGGAGAAGATCGGAAACAGCAGGGCTGTCTGGACATTCACCACATGGCTCAACATCAATAACATGAATCCTTCTCTAACACCCAGGCCGCTGGGTGTAATGACCGCCAGGTAACCGACCAGCCATGAGAGGGCCATTGAGGCAAGAAGTGCAAAAAGCTCTCTTGTCTCTATATGCAGGCCGACCCCTTTGGCCAGATAGTAACCGGATAACCCGGTCAAGAGCCAGCCGCATACATATATAAACTGGATATAGACAAGTAACGGTATTGAGTTAGTCAGGAGTTGTATATCCAGCTTGAAGTATTTATTTGCGATAGTAATCAATTTGTTTAACAAGCTGGAATTACAGGTAATGTACGCTACATTCATCAGCACCAGAACCAGTGAAAATAACATGATGAGGCTAGAGGGTAAATGATCCGTATAAAGGGCAATATAGACCAGGCCAAGATAAACCGATACAGTCATGCAGCCAATTATACATATAAAGTTCGAGTGAAGTATCTTTGATTTTGATATGCTATACTTTTTCAACCACGCTAATTGAGCCGTATAAATCCATATTTTGCCAGGCAAAAATTTTAAAAGACTGCTGGCATTAACTACGGAGATACTCTCAGGCAATGTTAGCTGATGATCTTTCAAATGCCTGTTAATACATACTTTCCAGATATAGGTTTCCAGAAGATAGGACATAATCAGCAAAAACATTGAAAGCGCTAGCAAATATACATCGATAGTGAATGTATAATCATGCAGCGCCGTCCAGTTTTTCTTGAATTCCAGAAAATAAAAGTAACTGATCAAAAAAATGACCACTACAGAAGCAGATATGGTGAGGATTTTTGTTTTCAAGCTACTTTTTCTCGGATTGTCTTATTTTATTCGCTACAACGTCTGCAATTATTCTATGGGCGTCTTCATTGGGATGGCTGTCTACCATGACTGGCGGGAGACCACGCCAGTGAGCATACGCCCCTACATAAGTCTCAAAGTTAGCGACCGGTAAGCGTTCTAAAAGGGCATCGTGTGTATTAACCAGCAACGCGTCAGGTGGAAACAGGCTCCGGTCTGCCTGCACTACCGGAGTAGAAACATCCCCTAAGCTGACAATAACAACCTTCGTTCCATGTTTTTTTGCCAAATCATTTATCTCTCCATACACATACTTTGTCAGTTTATCCTGTGATGCAGCTGGAGAAGGCACTATGCCCATCTTGGTTAAAAAGGCATACTTAAGCATGTTGAAGTCATCATACAGTGATAGAGGCAAGCCAACGTTCCAGTAGAATGAAAGCGCATCCATCAAACTGGCTGGTGAATTGCGATACCGGCTTACTGGCAACGCCATTGTTTTAGTTGAAAATACAGGTGGATACAGGCCTAAGCTATTGTCTTTCTCATAGAAAAACGGTACCGGCACCTTGCCAAAATATGACGGGGTAAATGGCGTTTGCGCACGTTCAACTAACCATGGTGAATATTGCACGAGAAGATAATCAGGCTTGTGGATTGGTACCAGTTTCCTTGCAAGAATTAACATCTGGGAAAGACCATAACTACAGACCCCGGCATTCTTGCTGGTACCATTTAAAAATTGCCCGACCAAATATGGATAGGCATCTTCTGCGTGGATTGCGTCTCCGTAAGTGAAGGAACATCCCAGAGCAAGAACAAGTGGTTTTGGGCGTGAAGATACGCCAACCACCATAGGAGTCCTGAATCCATCTTTGTCGTATCTCATCGGAATATCGGGGCCTATTGGAAACACATGGGCTCCCTCAGAGTTTGGAATCGGGGCGAATCCTAATTCTGCATCTGCAGCATGAACATTTCCTTTCCAACCCCGCTGGTTGGTTTTAATGCTTTGATAAATCTTGGCGGTAGCAAAGGCTACGTAGCCAGCGTAACATATTAAAACGATTGTGAAAATAAGGAGAGTTGTGACTATGCTGAAGAACAGCTTCTTTTTTTTGCTAATGGCCGGTTTGCTTTCCATATAAAACACCTTATCGTGTAACTTCCAAACAGAATGCAATATCGGTAGGTGTTCTATTGTTGATCAAACCGGCTTTTGCTTTATTGTCAGGCATCATTTTACGGTCGAATTGAAAAATATCCCCCGATTTTTTCGCCAGAAGCTTTGGCAGGAAATTTCCCAAAACGTGTATTATCTTGTACAAAGGTGCGTGATACCTTTCCCCCATTACAACATATCCCTTTATGATAAAGCCGGAATCACGGAATATTTCCACATATTCATCTATCGTACGATAATAGCAACTGACTGCGTCGCCACGAGATTCAATTTGCGACTGTTTTTTCACCTGTTCCAGAACCACCATGGATTTCAAATACGGCAACGTTTCTCTAAAGCGCGTCAAAGTATCAATTATTTCAATCCGGTCCAGAAGATACATCAGCACCCATACAATATACGCCTTATTGATTAGCATCGGTTTCAGTTTATCCAGTTCACCGGATTTCAAATAAAAGGAATTTTCAGCTTTTTGGGTACTTGCCCGACAGCTATCGATAAAGCCGTCGACGATGTCAGTCCCGTAGCTTGCGTGAACAAATTGAGCCATGTATTCGGTCAGCCTTCCAATTCCACAACCGATTTCCAGCAGGGTATCATTCTTTTCAGGGCACAGGGTTTCGCGCAGATAAAATTTTAGATATGCGTCAATATAGCTGTTTTTAACCCCTTTGACATCCGCAGGATCCAGGACTTTGCGAAGTGCATCAATAGCATCATTTTCCTGAATCATTGCCTGATGCTGCCAATAATCTTTTACCCTGTTATTCATAAGCGACCATATCAGAAGCCGGTATTTTTGGTAATCAGTCTATAGGCCTTACTGTTTCTGAATCTGTTTTTCAGAACACTTGATAAACGCATTGAGGGCGACATATAAATCCGCACCGGTTTTTGCAGGGGAGAGAAACCTTTCTTGAACGCAATTACACCTTCAATGCCTCCGCTGGGCATAAGATCATACAGCAGGAATCCCCTGTCGCAGGCATCTTTGATAATGTGATACTGCAATACGTGCGAGGCGCTCAGCTTCCTGAAAAACTGTTGTGAGGAGGCGCTATGCCAGTATGCTACATGCCTGTTATGATAAAAACACAAAGCGCCAGATACCGGTTTCCCCTGGTATTTGGCCAGCCAAAGAATTATCTTTCCCGATTTTTTTTCGCATAGCAACTCGAACAAACGCCATGAATAGTTATTGGTGGTGTTATTGCCCCAGCGCGCCATATTGTCCAAATAAAATTCGTAGTACGACCGCCAGTCATCTTTTGTTGTGGCAGGTTCAATACGAATACCTTCCCTGATCCCTTTTTTTGTGGCACTGGAATGACCTTTAGACCAGTTTTTAAAAATGGCTGCAAAACCCTGCGATAAATCTAAAAACTGCGTATACTCTTCACCATTTAAACATGGGAACTCGTTGGTCAGAGTCTCATATGGATTAACCGAAGCATAGAGCATTGGAATCTTATTCAGGATTTCGAAAAGTTCATTTCTCTCATTTTCAGCCAGTAAATATTCTGTGACAAAGCCCCCCATCCCTTTGGGAGCAAGAAAATGTGCTTTTACCAAACCGCTCAACAACTTCATACGTGCAAGTGGCAATAGCACCTTCTTGCCGCTGTCAAAACAGACAAGCTTCGTATCGCTTTCAAAACCGGCGTAATCAGCCCAAATCTCAAACCACTCACGTGTTTGAAAATAAAGTGTAGACTCTACCGAATCAACAAAATAGTCCCATTCCTCATTCGTAGCGTTTCTAATGGAGGTTATCAACTCGTTCCGCCTGTTGAGTATTTCAAGAGCGACCCTGCTTAACAGACTCTCCTGTATTCAGCCATCTTCTCACCGTACTTTCTATGCCAAATTTCTCAAATGCCTTTTTAACGCCATCCTGAAATGTGTTCCTATTACTATGTACCGCCCTGACCATTGCACGAGCAAATGCTTGAGCAGTAACCTCATCGGCCACGATTCCACACTTGAATTCATTGATTAAAGGCCCCAGGTCGCCAACAGGCATTGAAACAACCGGAGTGCCAATTTGCAGAGCGTCGGAAAAAACGACCGGAATGCTTTCAACTCGGGAAGGTATTACCAGAAAGGAGACACTGTCCAGACAGTTTGATAGTTGCTGGGCCTTGATAGGGCCGTTTATTTTGATATACTTCTCCAACTTCAGTTCTGCCACCAACAGCTTCAACTCTTTTTCCATGGGGCCAAGCCCGAACATATGAAGACAGATAGGGTCTCTCTCCTGGGGGGTAAGACAGGAAACTGCCTGTATGAGCAGATCGGGGCCCTTGTTCACGTGATATCTTCCGACGTAGAGAAAGTTGCAGAGATGAGCGTCGGAGAGAAACATCTTTTCTTTTGGAGGCGGAATAATTCTACTGGAATAAAGTATCTCGCACGGTACGCCGGTGATGTTTTTTACTTCCTGGCACAGTTGCATACCGTCAGCGTATACCCGTGCCGCATTCCGTATGACTAATCTCAAAATAGCTTTCCCGATAAAAGGGATTTTCCTGATTTTCCATATATCCGACCCCAGCGCCCAGATATCGTATGGAATGCCACCCATAAGCTTCCCTATTAGACCGAAGATTCCCGATGGTACCGCCCACATGCAAAGAACCCGTTCAACAGCATATTCCCTGTTTATTGCTAACGTATTGATCGTGCCCTGCAAAAAAAACAGCGAGATAATCAACCAGTTTAACGGGCTCATCAGATTTAGCGAGGCTAATTCCTGATCTCCCCCTTTCCAGGGTGCCGGAACGAGAGAAATACCCGGGTCCGGTAAATATATCTTTTTCTTTGCCGCAGGCTGCACGACAACGCGATGGCCAGCAGCTGCAAGCTCCAAAGCAAACTGTCGCACAAATAGCCCAGCCGTCCCTGATGGATCATTCGGATCGGCAGGATAAGAACTTGTGATGATGTGGACGTTCATATTTTGGCACCCTGCAAAATTATTGAACGGACCGCGTCGATAACGTCCTCCGTATCCTGTTCGTTTAGTTTGGGCGATATAGGTAAACTGACCGTCTCCCTGCCGAAGGCGCAAGCCTCTGGAAAATCCTCTGCCTTCCAGGAAAAGGCTCTTTGGTAATAGGGGTGCTCCGGAATGGACATATAATGGACACCGACACCGATATTCCTTTCAGTCATTGCCTCAAGAAAGTCATCTCTACTCATTCCGGCATTATCCGGATTGATACGAATGGTAAACAAGTGGTACGCGTGCCGGGTGTCCTTCTCTATAAGAGGGGGCAACCCGATTGGTAAATCGGCAAAAGCCTCCATGTATCTGTTCCATATTTTCTGCCGTCTCTGCCAGTATTCGTCAATTTTTCGCAGTTGGTGTATACCGATCGCGGCCTGTAGATCCATCATGTTATACTTAAAACCGGCCTCCTCAACAAAATAGTGCCTGTAGCCTGAATCAGAAAAGCGGCTCCAGGCATCGCAGCTAAGTCCATGCAAGGCCAAAGTTTTAATCCGTAATAGTGCCGATTTATCACGGCAGACTATCATGCCCCCCTCTCCGGTGGTAATATTTTTGGTCGCGTAAAAACTGAAACAGCCCATATCACCAATCGTTCCTACTTTCTGACCCCGATATTCCGTCTCAATGGCATGAGCACAATCTTCAATAACCTTTAGTTTCCGAGATCTTGCCAAATCAACAATCGCCTCCATATCACACGGGCGTCCAGCGAAATGCACGACTAGAAGCGCCTTCGTCTTCGACGTTATCTTCTTTTCAATTTCCTTAACATCTATGTTCAACGTTGTTGGGTCAATATCAGCCAGGACCGGTCGTGCTCCTGAATGAATAATAGCGTTTACTGTGGCACAAAAGGTGGTCGGCGTCGTTATGACTTCGTCTCCATCTCCAAGCTCATGCCCGAGGCATGCCAGGTGCAAGGCAGCAGTACAGGAGTTCGTTGCAGCAGTATGCTCAACCCCCTTATAATCGGCAAACTGCTTTTCAAACAGGTGAACTTTCGGACCGGTGCCAAGCCATGCACTTTTCACGGTATCCAGGACTTCTTCCAGCTCTTCCTGTTCCAGCAATGGTTGTCCAAAAACCAGAAAATCTTTTCGCATTGTGCTCTCTTGTCGGAAAATGTGGTCACTGCATGAAGCGTATATTCTGCCTGAACAGACCAAAAATATATTTCTCGGGTTGCACCCGGGTGAATACATAGGGGAGATGGCCGAACTCATTTGAATAAAACCCGGCGCCTGTCGGTATGCTCAAAACAGAAAGCCATGAAAGCGGAGTGGTTGGTATTTCACCAGTAACTTCAAGTATATCCGCAGACAGACTCTCGATATTTGATCCAAAGGATGGGGAAACAAACAATTCTCCCGCCTGCACTTTGGAAGCCGTGAAATCCAGATGAGTCCCGCCGATCTGTTCCATGTAATACTGGAAACCCCAGTGTCCTTGAAACCAGAGGCGCTGGCCGGTACCGGAGCTATATGAATGTATCTGCTGAACCGTTTTTGCCATTTCTCTGGCCCAGCGATAGTCTGCTAAAGTCACAAGAAAGGATAACGATAATGCCAGCATGAACGCGACAGCAAAACCGGACCGGTCAAGTCTGCGGTGATGCGCAGATTTATGAGTAAGTCGTCGCGAGATAATAAGCCCGACTGCCGGAGCCATCGGTAACATGTTCCGTTCACTTACCGACCAATTCACCATGCTGGCAAATACAAACGTACCCAGAATCCAAAGTGCCAGAAGGATGGACTTTCCATCCCTGTTCTTGACCACGTCCGATATGGTAATGACGAATAAAACGGCCGCCGTGATGATGAATGCTGCCTGTTGTATGGATATGCCCAAATTTGCTTTATTGTCAACATTCAAAAGGTAGCCGATTATTGTCAACCCCACTATTCCGACGGCGCAATACAACCAGCCTTTGAGCCGAAACAAAAAGGGAACGGTGAAAATTGCTACAATTAAGCCCCCCCCCATGAAACTAAGACTGTCGATTATACCCTGAATATAATTTTTATTGAGTTTCATCCGGGTTTCAGCCGAATACACAAAAGCATCTGACAATAGACCGGCACCGTACATACGATACGTTGCTACTTCATAGAGA
>CAIMXI010000312.1 GCA_903845365.1 uncultured Geobacteraceae bacterium
CCAAAAAGCATATGAGCGGTCGTGATCTCGGTCGTATGGATGCAACACCTTCACTGGCTCGCCATGCGATACTTGCTTGAAATTGGTTGGAGAACAACATCAGTGATTGTCAACAAATAAAAACTTGAACATCGAGTGTAACTAAAACTCCTATGTCCACTGAAGAACTAAAAAACCGTATCGCAGCCTACTGCGCAACCCGTCCGGAGATTCTTGCCTGTTATCTCTTCGGCTCCCGTGCGAGAGGTAAAGAGCAACCGGGAAGTGATGCGGATATTGCCTTTCTTCTGAGTGGCTCAATTGCAGCTTCCGCTTACTTTGAACTAAAAATGGCCTATTTATCTGGTCTTGGAGCGTTGTTGCGACTTGATATTCATCCGCTAATCATGAATGACGCAGGTGAAGTTGTATTGGAACAAGTCTTCAGAAAAGGGTTGCCGGTATACGGCTACGATTCGCTTGAATGCATTAGATTCAGAATGATCCAGTTTTCTCTTATCGCAGAATTTGCTCCTCTGAGGGACAGGATGGAAGAGATACTGTTCAGAAAATACAAGGAGGTTTGTTAATGGTAGATCGTCGCATCATTTCGGAAAAAGTTGATACGGTGGAAAAAAGTATCAAACGAGTTAGGGAACGCTGTGGGGAGAGTGTTGATGAATTCAAAATCAATTCGGACTTGCAAGATAGCGTTGTCTTGCACCTGATGCAGGCAATTCAAGGCTGTATTGATCTGGCAGCACACATTGTGAGTGATGAAGAACTGGGCCTTGCTTCTAGTACCCGTGACTTTTTTTATATACTTTCTGACAAAAAAGTCATCAGTGCTGAGTTGCGTGAAAAAATGATTCATGCAGTAGGCTTTAGGAATCTGGCAGCACATGAGTACGCCAAACTCGACATGGAACGGGCGTATGAAATTGCCACGCATGACATTCATAATCTTGAAGAATTTGTCGGGGTAATCGTCAGACGTTTCGCATAAATTAACAAAACCGGGGGGCACGCTCCCTGTACCCATAAGGAGAAATAATGCCGAAAAGAACAGACATAAAAAAAATACTCATCATTGGTGCCGGCCCGATTGTCATCGGCCAGGCGTGCGAATTCGACTACTCCGGGACTCAGGCGTGCAAGTCTTTGAAAGAAGAAGGCTATGAGGTGGTGCTGCTGAACAGTAATCCGGCCACCATCATGACCGACCCTGATTTTGCCGATCGCACCTATATCGAACCGGTGACGCCGGAAATTCTTGCCAAGATAATCGAGAAGGAGCGACCTGACGCACTGTTGCCTACGCTCGGCGGTCAAACCGCCCTCAATACTGCCGTTGCCGTAGCCGAAATTGGCATTCTGGAGAAATTCGGCGTGGAGCTGATCGGCGCCAAACTTCCGGCAATAAAAAAAGCTGAAGATCGAACTCTCTTCAAAGCGGCGATGGAAAAGATTGGTCTGGCCGTTCCTAATTCCGGGCTGGCTCACAATCGTCAGGAGGCAATGGATGTTATCAAATACATTGGTTTTCCTGCCATTATCAGACCTTCATTTACTCTCGGAGGCAGCGGCGGCGGTATCGCCTATAACCTGGAGGAATTCGAAAAGATGGCGATGGGGGGAATCGACGCGTCGCCAACTGATGAAATCCTCATCGAGGAGTCGGTTATCGGCTGGAAAGAGTTTGAGTTGGAAGTGATGCGTGACACTGCTGATAACGTCGTGATTATCTGTTCGATAGAGAATTTTGATCCGATGGGGGTGCATACCGGCGATTCGATAACCATTGCTCCGGCGCAGACCCTGACGGATAAGGAGTACCAGATTCTCCGGGATGCTTCGCTGAAAATTATTCGCGAGATAGGCGTTGATACCGGCGGCTCCAACATTCAGTTTGGCATCAATCCTCGTGATGGACGGCTTGTTGTCATCGAGATGAATCCCCGCGTATCGCGCTCATCGGCACTGGCATCAAAAGCTACCGGCTTTCCGATTGCCAAGATCGCCGCCAAACTGGCGGTCGGCTATACCCTCAATGAAGTTACCAACGACATCACCCGCGAAACACCAGCCTGTTTCGAGCCAAGCATTGACTATGTCGTCACCAAAATTCCCCGTTTCACCTTTGAAAAGTTTCCGGCTGCTGACGCAACACTGACTACGCAGATGAAGTCGGTCGGTGAGGTCATGTCGATCGGGCGAACATTCAAGGAATCATTCCAGAAGGCGATCAGATCGCTTGAAATTGGTGTCAGCGGTTTTGATTCCAAAATGTTTGAACTCGGCAGCGAAACGAGACGGGCGCTGACCGGCAAGGAACAGCAACTGCTTCTGGAAAAATTGCGGGTGCCGAATGCCGACCGGCTCTGGTATATCGGTGATGCCCTCCGCAGCGGAATGTCCGTGGCGGAAGTACAGAAGCACACCGCCATTGATCCCTGGTTTCTGCATAATATCCGCCAGATTATTGAAAAAGAAGATGAGCTGAAAGCACTTTCTCTTGCTGAGGTTACTTCGGCAATATTGCGTGACGCCAAACAGTACGGCTTTTCCGACAAATTTCTCTCAAAACTCTGGAATGCCGGTGAGGATAAGGTGCGTGAACTGCGTTGGTCATTGAACGTGCGCCCGGTGTACAAGCGGGTCGATACCTGTGCCGCAGAGTTTGTTGCCTATACTCCGTACATGTACTCAACATATGAGGAAGAGTGTGAGGCGGCTCCGACCGACCGGAAGAAGATCATGATCCTTGGTGGCGGTCCAAACCGCATCGGCCAGGGGATAGAATTTGACTACTGCTGTGTGCATGGTGCGTTTGCGCTTGCTGAAGACGGCTATGAAACCATCATGGTCAACTGTAATCCGGAAACGGTTTCAACTGACTATGATACCTCTGACCGTCTCTACTTTGAACCGCTGACTCTGGAAGATGTGCTGGAAATCGTTGCCGTTGAAAAGCCGGTCGGCGTGATCGTCCAGTTCGGTGGTCAAACACCGCTAAAGTTGGCTGTTGCTCTGAAAAAAGCAGGTGTTCCGATTATCGGGACATCGCCGGATGCAATTGACCGTGCCGAAGATCGCGAGCGCTTTCAGGAGATGCTGCACAAGCTGGGACTCCTCCAGCCGGAGAATGGTACGGCGCGCTCCTTTGAAGAAGCGGAGAAGGTCGTGGAGCGAATTGGCTATCCGGTTGTAGTTCGCCCATCGTATGTTCTCGGTGGCCGCGCTATGGAGATCGTCTATGACTCAGAAAATCTGCAGCGTTATATGAAAACCGCCGTGCTGGTTTCTCCGGAACATCCGATTCTGCTGGACAGCTTTCTGGATGAAGCGATTGAAATCGATGTTGATGCCCTCTGTGACGGCAGTGACGTTGTGATAGGCGGAATCATGGAGCATATTGAGGAGGCCGGTATACATTCAGGTGATTCAGCCTGCAGTCTGCCACCATATTCGATCAGCCAGGAAATTGTTGCCGAAATCCGCCGTCAGACAGTGCTTATGGCGCTGGAGTTGAATGTCAAAGGATTGATGAACGTCCAGTATGCAGTCAAAGGTTCTACAGTCTATATTCTGGAGGTCAATCCTCGTGCCTCGCGGACCTCTCCCTTTGTCTCCAAGGCGACCGGACGCCCGCTTGCCAAGATTGCCGCCCGCATCATGGCAGGAAAAACTCTGAAAGAGCTTGGCATAATCAATGACATCATTCCAACACACATTTCGGTAAAGGAAGCGGTTTTTCCATTTGTCAAATTTCCCGGAGTTGATACTTTACTGGGACCGGAGATGAAATCGACCGGTGAGGTTATGGGAATCGGTGAAACCTTTGCCGAGGCGTTTGCCAAATCTCAGTTGGGGGCGAATGTAAAACTACCGTTATCCGGGAATGTCTTTATCAGCGTACGGGATGGTGACAAGAAACATGTTGTCACGGCTGCCGAAAAACTGTATAAAGCCGGATTCGGTATTCTTGCGACAGGTGGAACGGCTCAGTTTCTTGAAGAAAAGGGAATTCCAGTCCGGCGTGTCAACAAGGTGCTTGAAGGGCGTCCGCATATTGTTGACGCCATAAAGAACGGCGACGTTCAGTTGGTACTTAATACAACTCAAGGCGCTCAGGCTGTAGCCGATTCTTTTTCAATCCGCAGAGAAGCCTTGATGCATAATCTCGCATATTATACGACTGTTGCCGGTGCGAAAGCGGTTGCCGATAGTATCATTTCCCTGCAGAGACAGGAACTTTCTGTCAAGCCGATTCAGGATTATCTATTATAAACAGGAGCAGATTACTCGATGTCCCATTCAATACCATTAACAAAAGAGAGCTTTGAAGCGTTGCAGGAAGAGTTGAAGCGGTTGATTCGTGAAGAACGCCCCAAGGTCATTCAGGATATCGCGGAAGCCCGTGCTCATGGTGATCTCTCTGAAAATGCCGAATATGATGCAGCCAAAAACCGTCAGGGATTTATTGAGGGGCGCATACAGGAGATCAACGGAAAGCTGGCTCGCGCCCACGTTGTCGATCTGTCCGGCTTGAAGCCGGATAAAGTAGTATTTGGTTGTACTGTAACTGTATATGACACTGCATCGGAAGAAGAAGTAACGTACAAAATTGTCGGTGAGGATGAAGCTGATATAAAATTGGGCAAAATTTCCTGTACGTCTCCGGTCGGGAAAGCACTGATTGGTCACAAACTCGATGACTCCGTCAGAGTAATTGTGCCATCTGGAAAAAAAGAGTATGAAATAATTGATATCAAGTACGAGTAGGCGGGTATAACCTCTACACAATAAAGGAGCGCGACATGGCAGATAAAATTTCCAAAGAGATGACATTTTTTGAACTTATGCGTACGTATCCGGAGTCTGTCAAGGTTCTTCAGAAGCACAACCTCGGCTGTGTCGGATGTATGGGCGCGCAGAACGAAAGCCTTGAACAGGGCGCAAGGGCGCACGGGCTTGATATTGAGACACTGCTGGCCGATTTAAATACCGCACTAGCTTAACTGGTTGACCACTCCCGTTGAATACGACCTCCATGGATTTTTTCCTGGGGGTCGGTCTGTTTTGCGTAATATCTTCCTCTTTTGAGGTGCCATTTGGCTCGATCACTCCAACCCCACGCTTTCACGGACGTTTTTAAAACTTTGTCAACTGAGTATCTGCAGGGGAAAGAGGAGGTTCTGCGCCTGTCGGTGATCGCCCTCCTCGTCGGTGGGCATATTCTGGTTGAAGATTTACCAGGCCTTGGCAAGACGACCGTCGCCCTGGCTCTTGCCGGAGTTACCGGACTCACCTTCGGCAGAGTGCAGTGTACCAGTGATCTCCTCCCTTCCGATATTACCGGTCTCTCGATCTTTAACCGCGAAACTGGAAGTTTCTGTTTTCAGCCCGGTCCGATTTTCAACAATATTGTTCTGCTTGACGAGATAAATCGTGCAATGCCGCGCACTCAGAGTGCAATGCTTGAAGCTATGGAAGAGAGGCGCGTAACTATTGAAGGTGTAACGCACCATCTCCCAGATCCATTTATGGTATTTGCAACCCAGAACCCGGCTGACCAGAGCGGTACCTTTCTACTGCCGGAATCTCAGCTTGACCGCTTCCTGATTTGCACCGGCATAGGCTATCCAGCGGAAGCGCTTGAGCGGGAAATCATAGCAAGCGGCGGAATTCGCGAGCGGATGGCCGGTATGGAACATCTGATAACATCATATGAAATTATGGCAGCAAAAAGAGCGGTTCAGGCGGTCTATCTCTCTGAAAAGGTAATTTCCTACCTGCATAAACTTGTATTGGCAACCAGAACACACGATTTAATACTGACAGGTCTTTCGACCAGGGCGGCCATCAATCTTGCCCAGGCGGCCAAAGCTGCTGCTTTTTTGGCGGGGCGCGATTATGTTGCGCCTGAAGATGTCAAGGAGATTGCCGTTGCGGTATCTGCCCACCGACTTGTCATGCGGAGTGAGATGACAGCCGCTGACAGAGGAGGGGTTATACGGACAATCATCTCCGGCATAGCGTTGCCTTTGGCCTGAAGATCAGCAAATCAGGGGCGCTCTATATTCTTATCACACTCCTGATCGGTTTTGCTGCTGTCAACACCGGTAACAACCTGCTCTTCCTGGTAGTTTCAGGTTTACTGGCATTCATGTCGGTAACCGGTCTGGCAGGAATGTACAACATTAAGAAATTGATTCCAGTGCTCCAGCCTCCGGAAGAAATTTATGCCGGACTGCCGGCTCCATTCCGCCTGTCGGTGAAAAACTGCAAAATGCTTCTCCCCTCCTTCCTTATCTCCATTGAATACAACACCGGCCAAACCCTTATTTTCCCTGTCATCCCTTACAATACAACACGTACGGATTCAGTTTTATTGACTTTTAACCGGAGAGGGAGTGTCCCTGTCGGAAGAATCACCATTAGCTCACCTTATCCGGTCGGCTTTTTCAGACGGTATTGGAGTTTTGACAGTTCTGACACCGTGACCGTATTTCCAAAGCCAATAGCAACAGTGCTGAGCGGCAGTGGTGATGACTCTCCTGCGACCGGTGCCACTCTACGTCGCGAGCGGGGGGTAGGTGGTGAGCTGGAACGGATTTATCCCTATTCCGGTTCGGAACCACTTCGTATGATACATTGGAAACATTCTGCCCGCAGTCCGGATTTTCAGGTCAAAGGTTTCGGCCGCTCTGTCGCCGCTCCATTGGTGATTGATCTGAAACTCCTTACTGGGCATGGAATTGAAGAAAAATTATCCCGTGCCGCCTGGCTGGTGCAGCGGTGGGTGAGAGAGCGGCCGGTCGGGATGATTCTGGGTGCCCGGGTACTCCCAGCGGGAACAGGCAAGCTGCATGGCCTCTCGCTGCTGAAAGAGTTGGCGTTGTATGATAGCGATTAGAGGGCTTGTAGCCATATTGACGTATGCCATCGGTGTTTGCGGAATGCTGCCGCTTCTCCCATGGTTGTCAACCTTCCCACGCATGGTACTGGCCTGTGGAATATTGTCAGGACTCTGGCAGGAGCGGAGCGGTGTCTGGCAGTTCAAACCCTGGATGCAGAATGTCGCAATTGTCCCGGTTTTTATCTATTTCTCAGTGCAATTCAGTCGCAGTAACCCTGCTGACCCTGTAGTTAGTCTGCTGTCGATCATGCTAGCGGTACGACTTGGCGGCGAAAAATCGGTCAGACATTGTCAGCAGATATATGCTCTCTCAATCTTCTGTCTTGCCTCTTCTTCGCTATTCGATTTGAGTCCGATCTTTCTGGTCTACCTCGGATTACTGCTTTTTATGATTGCCCTTGCCCTCGTGTTGCTGACTTTTCTTGATCAAAACTCTGCGATGATGGTATCGAAAGCGGATCTGAAAAGAATTCTTTACTCAGGCATAGTGATGCCGCTCCTGGCGCTGCCTCTGCTGCTGTTCTTTTTCCCGATCATGCCGCGTACCCAGTTGCCTCTCTGGGATTTTCTCATGCCACCGACCTCCAGAACCTCCGGTTATTCCGATGCAGTTCAGCCGGGGAGTCAAAGCAGCATAACTGAATCACATACTCTTGCTTTTCGAGCTGAAATGATGCGACAACCTCAGCCGCAGTTGTATTGGCGTGGCACTGTATTCAACCGGATTGACGGCAACAGATGGATCCGTTCAACTCAGATACCGGCTGAAGTGACCCAGTTCACCGACCAGCCGGTAAGGCAGACTGTCTATCAGGAACCGTCTGCAAGCCGCACTCTGTTTGCGCTTGATCGAACAAATACACTCACTCTGCAAAGAGTTTCTCACTCTCCTGATGGTGTGTTTCAAATGTCGAGGCTCACCGGCAAGCGTGTCAGCTACAGCGCCGAGTCACAGATAACCGGTATAATTCGACAGAATAACTCTATTAATAAGAGATTTTATCTGCAACTTCCGGATCAGGTTCCAGATCGGGTACAGGCGCTTGCAAAAAAAATCACACCCTCTGGAAAAGACGATCGTAGCAAAGTTGAGTTGCTTGAAAAGTATTTCAGAAACTCTAACTACCGTTATTCAACAAAAGAGCTGGCAACCGGTGACGGCGCGCTGGAGCAGTTTCTCTTTGATAAAAAACAGGGGCATTGTGAGTTTTTCGCATCATCATTTGCGCTATTACTTCGAAGCGCCGGTGTGCCATGCCGTCTGGTTGGAGGGTATCTCGGAGGCGAATATAATCAGATGGGGGGCTATTATATTGTTACTGAAGATAAGGCTCACGTCTGGGTGGAAGCATTTCTTGACAGGAGCGGGTGGGTGAGAATCGATCCGAGTGCTTTTGCCTCAAACGCCGGAGATGTCTGGGCAGATAATAAATCTCGGAGCTTGATGCTGCAAGCCACCATGGCATTTGACTCGTTCAATCATCTTTGGAATCGGCTTGTTATAACATACGACTTCGAGCAACAGATGAATGTTGTCAACCGAGTGAATTCCCGGATACAAAAGATTAATCCGGCAATCATCTTACGCCGCTTACTTCAATATGGTGCCGGTATTCTACTGCTTGCCGGAATTCTGTTTTTTGCCAGACGATCATCGCTACTCCTTTCCCGTGAAGAGCGTATTATGCGTAGTTTTATACGTACCTTTGAGCGCAAGTTCAGCATTTCAACCTGCGAGGGCAGGTTGGGGTTGTTTGAGTTATCAGCCGTTGCAGGCAATCAGTATGTTTCTGACTTTGTAGCCATCTACGCCGGATCCGTATATCACGACCGGCGCCTGACTGATGACGAGTATCGGAGTTTACAGCGTATTCTCAGAGCCTTGGAGATCGCATAATTTTTCAAAAGTCCGCCACTAAATTTTGCTTTCCCAGTCCTTTCAGGAAGTTATATTTTTTTGAAATAAATTTGTTGACTCCGCATACATGTTGTGGTTAATTCCATCACCTCATACAATATTTTGTGGTTTATCTATATATTCCCCCGAAATATAATCTGCTGTTCAACATCAATTTTGCCACAAATCAAGGAGATTCAAGATGAAAAAAAGTACCGGCGGCACCACACCCCCTCCCCTGACTAAAAATGCGACTACCGTGCTGGAAAAACGCTATCTACGCCGTGATGAAAACGGAAAAGTTCTTGAAACGCCGGCCGATATGTTCAGACGCGTAGCTGACACTATTGCGGCTGCAGATAAAACATTTGATAAAAAAGCCGATGTAACAGCGGTATCAGATACATTTTATCGCATGATGACCAACTTCGAGTTCCTCCCCAACTCCCCTACCCTTATGAACGCCGGTCGTCCCCTGGGTCAGCTTTCGGCCTGCTTTGTTCTGCCAGTCGGCGACTCCATGGAAGAAATTTTTGATGCCGTAAAATTTACCGCTCTGATCCACAAATCTGGAGGGGGCACCGGCTTCTCCTTTTCCCGTTTGAGACCTGCCAACGACGTCGTCAGTACCACCACCGGCATCTCCAGCGGTCCACTCTCATTTATGCGCGTTTTCGATGTTGCCACAGAAACCATCAAACAGGGTGGCACCAGACGCGGTGCAAATATGGCTATTTTAAGGGTCGATCACCCAAACATCATGGATTTTATCATGTGCAAGGCCGACCAGAAACAGCTCAACAATTTCAATATATCAGTCGGACTTACGGAAAAGTTCATGCAGGCTGTTGAGCGGGATGAGGAATACAATCTTATTAACCCTCGCGACAAGAAGATCTGCGGCAGCCATAACGCCCGTAAGGTGTTCCAGCGCATTGTGAAGCAGGCATGGGAGAATGGCGAGCCGGGCATTATCTTTCTTGATCGGCTGAATCATGATAACCCCACACCGCTGATAGGTGAGATTGAGTCTACCAACCCCTGTGGTGAGCAACCGTTATTACCGTATGAATCATGCAATCTCGGCTCTATCAACCTCGGTATTTTTGTGAATGACGGCTCAGTTGACTGGAAAAAACTGCGTGAGACCATTCATAACGCCGTCCACTTCCTTGACAACGTCATTGAGGCCAATAGCTACCCTCTACAGCAGATCCATGACATGACGCACGCCAATCGGAAAATCGGCCTGGGCGTCATGGGGTGGGCAGATATGCTGATTCTGCTCGGAATTCCGTACTGCTCAGATGAGGCGGTGAAGCTTGGTAAAAAAGTAATGAAGTTCATTAATGATGAAGGGCATCTGGCCTCTCAGGAACTCGGCAGAAAGCGTGGTTCTTTCCCTAACTTCAAAGGATCAATTTTTGACAAGAAGGGGGCTCCGCCGCAAAGAAACGCCACCGTCACGACAATCGCTCCGACAGGCACCATATCGATCATAGCCAACGCTTCTTCCGGCGTTGAACCACTTTTTGCCGTTTCATACATTCGTACCGTCATGGATAAAAACGTTCTGGTCGAGGTGAATCCTATTTTCGAGCAGATCGCCAAAGAGCGTAATTTCCACTCCAAAGCTCTCATGCAGAAGATAGCTGAACATGGCACCGTCGCTGACATTACTGAAGTACCAGCTGATATCCGCAGTGTCTTTGTAACTTCGCACGAAATATCTCCTGAATATCATATTCAGATGCAGTCAGCTTTTCAGCTCTATACCGATAATGCAGTTTCCAAGACGGTAAATTTTTCAAATTCCGCCACCATTGAAGATGTTGAAAAAGTGTATCTGCTGGCATACGAAAGCGGCTGCAAAGGGGTAACCATTTATCGTGACGGATCAAGAGACGAGCAGGTTCTTTCCACCGGTAAAAAAGAGGAGCAGGCTGCATCAATCGCCGCCACGCCGGTTGAAGATGACAAAAAAGCGATTAAACGGGATCGACCGAAAACATTGAAAGGGTGTACCCACCAGATGCAGACCGGCTGTGGTCCGCTTTATATAACAATCAACGAAGATAAAAACGGGCTGTTTGAGCTATTCACGACAATGGGGAAGGCAGGCGGTTGCGCGGCGTCACAAAGTGAAGCAATAGGCCGGATGGTATCACTTGCCTGGCGGAGCGGAGTTCAGGCGCGACAGGTGGTAAAACAGCTTCAGGGCATCTCCTGTCACTGCCCTTCAGGTTTTGGCGACAACCGTGTGCTTTCCTGTGCCGACGCGGTAGCTAAAGCGATCCAGAACCATCTTATAGTAAGCGGATATGACAGCGACAACGAAACAACCAGGCATGAGCGCGGTGCCTGCCCGGAGTGCGGCGGTATCGTAGAGCACGAGGGTGGTTGCTCAGTCTGTCATATCTGCGGGTATTCCGAATGCGCGTAACCGTTTAAATACTATTTCTTCAACCGGTCAAACACAAAACGTGCCTGGCTATCATCAGGTGAAAGCCTGAGTGCTTCAGCCAGGGCGTCTTGTGCAGCGGAATCGTCACCCTTCTCATACGCCAGCATGCCGAGCGACTTCCATAGCGGTGCATCTTGCGGGAATTTTTTCGTCCCCTCACGCAACAGCGCAACAGCCTTATCCGACTCCTTCATCTCCTGGTGGCAGAGACCAAGATAATAATAGGTCTCGGCTGAAGGGAGCACCTGCAGGTTTTCGTTAAACAGTACAGCCGCCTTGCCAAAGTTACGCTGACGGAAGTAGCCGCCCGCCTCAATAAGGAGTTCGGCGCTCTTGCGCTGCCGCTCTTCCTGACTTAATGCTGCGTAAGGGTCTACAGTCGGTGCTACCGCCGTACCGCCAGGGAAGCGGGCGTTATAAACCTTTGCAACAGTAACGTTAACCAGTTTCAGCCCGTCAGCCTTAACTGTGCCAAACCAGTTGGCGCCTACCTCCAAAGCCTTGATACTTGAGATGTTTCGTTCGTTATCAAGCAGATTGTTGTCGTGAATTTCGCCGGAAAAACCATCCGCCATGATTCCATCGCTGTTCTGGAGGATATTTGAACCGGATACACGTGCTCTGCTTGCTGATAATTTCAACCCCGTTGCGTTCCCAGATATAGTCATCCCCTTCAGCTCGGCCAGTGTCATACCGTTAATTGTTATCCCGCTTGTGCAACCGCTGACGATGCCATCCTCCAGTACAATTTCGCTTTCGCGACTGCTGATACCAGTCGTTGCATTACGCACAGTGAAGCGCTTCAGGTTTGCTGCACCACCATCAACGGATATTCCGCCCCACTTCTCCGCGCCGAAGGGTGCAAACTCCACCGGGGACTCTCCACCTTGAACTATCAAGCGCCCCTGAACCTGCAATGCGGTCTCGGCGGCAAACAGCAAGCGACTTTCGCCGCCAATGGTTAAAGTTATACCTTTCGGGACAATTAAAGTTGACGTGACCTGGTAGACACCTTCCAGAACTGTATCTGATTGAAGCGTTCCGCCCAGTTTCAGGGGCTCTGCAGCAGCCAGCGCTGCTCGCACGCTATCGGTCACATCGGCACGGTTGCCCGCCTGGTCTTCGGATAATACTCGGTAATAGTATGTGGAACCGGCAACTGCAGTTTTGTCAGCGTAAGCCGCTGTCTCTACAAGTGCCAAATCCGTATAGCCCGACAACGGCGACTCGCTGCGCTGAACCCGGTAACCTTTCAGATCGGAGATATTCTTTAGAGTGTTCCAGGTCAATTCAACCCGGTCGAAATACCCTTTTGCCCGTAGACCGGAGACCTGAGAAGGAGGTGTGGTGTCGATGGTGATAAAGCCGCTCACGTCAACCCACTGGGTCTCATAACCGCCTGGCCTGGTAAGCGTAAGGGTAATCGGCATATCACGGGTGTTGTCCCCAGGCAGAACTGCGTACTCACCGGCATAGATGCCCGGCTGCAACTCTTTCATCGGCAGCCCTTTTTTGAAGTTGCCGAGGTCGTATGTTGCAACCAAGCCTGGCTCTCCCTGAAGACCAACTTTGATAATCCGTTTCGGGCCAAACGGTCCATCGATTGCATTGGTCAAAACCTCACGAATGACCGGCCTCCCCGCTACCGTGGCCATTGTCTTC
Organism: uncultured Geobacteraceae bacterium; assembly: GCA_903845365.1. Taxonomy (GTDB): domain Bacteria; phylum Desulfobacterota; class Desulfuromonadia; order Geobacterales; family Pseudopelobacteraceae; genus JACRCG01. The sequence goes on from CAIMXI010000312.1 coordinate 12,925, forward strand.
GGTGTAGGAATCTTTTCCATAAATTTGTAGCAGAGTTCATTGACCATCCGCACCTTCTGAATATCACGCAGATTCATGGCCGTTGAAACAACTGTCACCACCAATGATAACGGTGACATAGGTATTCCACCCTCGTGGTATGCTACCGATTCACGCAGGCGAAACAACTCCTTGCCGGTACGGGCATTCACCAGCCAAACTTCTGCCTCCACGCTTAGTTGAGAATAGACTCCGGTATAAATTTTTTTGTGATCGGTAACCTTGCCGTAAAGTAGACCATCCACCCCCAGCGTTGCAGCAAGTTCCTGCGGAGTCAGATCCTTATAAACCTTGCCGGATGCTTTTTCAAAATGGATAATTTTCTCGTCAACTATGGGAAGCTTGATATCCTGATAAGCCTTGGAGGTGAAATGGTTGGCAAAGTTGCGACGCACCAGCGCATCAACCCCCGGTTCGTCAGTCTCGTTGTAAAAGGGGAGTATCGCCACTTGATTTGGTAACTCATCCTGACTGATCTCTTGCAATCCCTTGCCGTACTGCTCCATCTTGAGCGTGGGGGCGCAACCTGAAAGGAACAGAAAAGCAAATAAACAGGCCAAAAGTAGGTTTTTCATGGTAGTTGCCTCCGATGTTATTATTTTTGAACCGTTCTCACTTCAGCGCTTGCCTCGGCAAATTCAGCTGGTGGTCGTAAAATCATCAACAACGTAAGAATAATGTATAACGTAATAGAAGGTCAAGCCACCATTGTTCCTGAGTTTATCTTTTCTGCTGCTCAAGAGCAAACCTCAGATTTCTCTGAGCATCACGGAAATCGGGGTTAATCCGTACAGCCTCCTGAAATTCGCGTATTGCGGAATCAATATCTCCTTTTCTCGCGTAAACGATCCCCATGTTGCTATGAGATTTTGCGTCTTGTGGATCCAGCCGGAATGCCTCCCGGTATTCAATTATCGCATCATCAAGACTTCCTTGGTTGGTAAGAGCGATAGCAAGGCTGCTATGCGCCTTCGCATAATCCGGTTTTATACGAATGGTCTGCTGATACTCCCTTATTGCGCCATCCAGATCGCCATTCTGCTCAAGCGCATAACCCAGGTTGAAATTAATGAAATGATTTGCGTCAGTGACTCGGATAGTGTGCCGGTAGAGCGTAATATTATCCTGCCAGAAGCCCAATTGATGCCATGTTACTGCGGATGATGCTGCTATGACAACAGCGGCAGGTATCGCAAGAATGTATTTGATGTTCTGCATCCCCTTGGCCAGATCCGAAACGCCCCAGGCAGCCATGATCAGAAGCCCTATCATTGGGATGTACATGTAGCGATCAGCCATAGACTGACTCCCAACCTGCAGGAGGCCGATCACAGGCAAAAGGGTAATTATAAACCAGAACCATCCCGCCAACAGGTAAGGAAATCTGCGGCCGAACTTTACAACCGCAGCGGAAACCAGGAGTAGGGACAACAGAGAAGAGATGACCTGCCATAAAGGAATAGACGCTGGGAAAGGATAATATACGGCGAGGTCATGGGGCCAGAGTGTCTTAATAGTATACGATACATATGCAACCATGGCGTTTTCCAGACGCAACATGAAAGGTATCTCGCTAAGAGTTCTTGTCGCTCCTCCCGTATGCTGTGCGTATACGGTTATGATGCCTGAGATAAGCGAAAAGGCGAAGAATGGGATTTTCTCTCTAAAAAGCGGTAACAATTTTTCTGTAGGCTGGCGCAGTTCTTGTTCGTTAGACACAATGCGGTTGAGAGGCCAATAATCCATTAAAAGCATGATTATCGGCAAAGTCACCAGCATTGGTTTCGACATCAGACCCAGAACGAAGGAGAAGATCGAAAAAACGTACAGCGCATTTTTTCTCCTGGCAACGTATTCAGCGTACAAAAGGAGGGTCAGGAACCAGAATAATGCGCTAAGGACATCTTTTCGTTCCGCCACCCAGGCTACCGACTCCACATGCAGCGGATGCAGCGAAAATATTGCAGCGACAAATGAACTTTGCCAGAGTAACCCGGTAATGCGGAACAGCAGGAACAAGAGGAGAACTGAGGCTACGGCATGAATCAGGACGTTGCTGATATGGTGGCCGCGCGGGTTCAGGTCGTATAGCTGGGCGTCCGCCATATGCGACAACCATGTAACCGGGTGCCAATTGGAAGAGTGTGAAGATGTAAAAGCCCAAACAATATTTTCAGCAGTCAAACCGTTAGCAACGTTTGGGTTGCTGGTTATATACTCTTGATCGTCAAAAACGAACCGGTGATTTGGCGATTGCGAGTATACGCCCAGGGTAATGATGAAAAGTGCCACGCATGTAATCAGCAGATTGCGTTTCCTGCCGCCTGGTTCAATAGCTAGTAGCGTGGAATTTCCGGAGACCATTTCACTCCTACAGTACAGACCTTTTACGAGGTTTTCAGATGTTCCCGGCCAAATGGAGACATCTGGCGTAAACGGGCGATAATTGGGGGCAATTCCTGGATAACCGTGTCGATCTCCGCTTCAGTGGTATAGCGCGACAGAGAGAAACGGATCGAACCATGGGCACAGGTGAATGGCACGCCCATAGCCCGTAGAACGTGTGAGGGTTCCAGCGAACCTGAAGTGCAGGCACTTCCTGATGAAGCGCAGATTCCGAACTCCGACAGCAGAAGCAAAATGGCTTCTCCCTCAACGAACTCAAAGGCTATTGAAGTTGTATTTGGAAGACGTTCTGCACCGCCGCCATTTATTCGGGCGTGCGGTATTGCCGCCATCAAGGCATCCTGAAGGCGGTCACGCATCCCTTTGACGACACTGTTTTCAGCCTCCATGTACTGATCGGCCAACTGGCACGCCTTGCCCAAGGCGATTATGGCGGCGGCGTTTTCGGTGCCTGCTCGGCGGCTCTTCTCCTGATGACCACCAACCAGTAACGGCCTGAACGGCGTCCCCTTGCGGAGGTAGAGTACGCCGATCCCCTTCGGAGCATGCAGTTTGTGGCCGGAAAGCGAGAGCATATCAATGCTTGAAGCGGCCATGTTGATCGGAATCTTGCCGATAGCCTGAACTGCATCGCTGTGGAATAGAGCCCCCTTAGATCTGGCGATTCTTGCCGCTTCCTCTACCTGGAAAATAACACCGGTCTCATTGTTGGCCCACATGAGCGACACGATTGCGGTATCGTCATCAATAACGGACTTCAACTCTTCCATGTCGAGGCGACCGGCGCCATCAACGCCAATCTCGGTGACCCGGTACCCCTTCTGTCTAAGATTGCGGCACTGGGTAAGGACTGCGGGGTGTTCAACCCGACTGGTTATGATGTGACGCCGGTCAGGTAATACCTCCAGCGCCGAGCGGATTGCCGCGTTATCACTTTCGGTACCACATGCGGTGAAAATAATTTCGTCAGGGGATGCTCCCAAAAGCTCTGCTACTCTCACTCTGGCTTCATTCACCTTGCTCTGCACCTGGCCGCCAAAAAAATGCATTGAACTCGGGTTACCATAGAGTTCGCAGAAATAAGGGCGCATCTCTTCAAAGACCGCTTCATCAACCTTGGTCGTTGCATTGTTGTCGAGATAGATTTCTTTCATGCGGAAACCTCCTCTACAACAATATCCTCTGCAACCAGGTCACGCAGTTTGGCTTCAACCATGCGGGCGGTGTTACCGGATGACGCACATCCGGCGCAAGCCTTGCGGAAAGCCACCTGCACTTTGTCGCCATCTATGTCAATCAGCTCCAGATCTCCCCCATCAGCCCAGAGCAGAGGGCGGATATCCCTTTCCAGCACTTCCTGAATCAACTGCATCTTCTTCATATTGGAGAGTTTTCCCGGTCGTACCCGTGCCTGAGTTGCAGTCTCACCCAACACTTGGGCAATAAGATCCTTGATTTTGGGAATACAGCCGCCACAGGCGCCGCCCGCTTTGGTAAAATTTGTCACCTGCTCGGCAGTAGTAAGGCTGTTGGTCTCAATGACCTTTTTCAGGAAGGCATCGGTTATACCAAAACATTTGCAGACAATTTCCCCTTCATAATCAGGGTACGCCGGACCATGGTCATGTTCGCTGTCGTGCTGCGGCATTTCCATGCCGCGATATTTGAATATGGCAACCTCCAGCGCTTCCTGCCCCATAACCGAACAGTGCATCTTCTCTTCCGGCAGTCCACCGAGAAAATCGGCAATTTCCTGATTGCTGACTGCCAGCGCCTCATCAAGGGTTTTCCCCTTGACCATCTCTGTTAAAGCTGACGAAGAGGCGATGGCACTGGCACAGCCAAAGGTTTGAAACTTGGCGTCAACAATCCTCTCTTTATTGTCATCCAGCTTGAGATACAGCTTAAGCGCATCTCCGCAGGCCAGACTGCCGACTTCGCCTATTGCGTCGGCATCCGGTATATCTCCGACGTTGCGAGGGTTCAAAAAATGATCTTTAACTATTGGCGTGTAATCCCACATAGAGTAACTCCTCAAAAAACCAGGTATTTAATTCAGGATAAACTTCCGACCGGCAGCACATGTTGGGTTTCGAGATAAGGCCGCTCAACCCAACCTACAAAATCGGTCACTCTACTCCTCGAACACTTCCTCAACATTCAACTCGAATCCTTCTAAAACTGTGCTTGTCGCCACATCCCCACGGCCATACCCCTGCGGCCTACCGTACTTGCCATCACCTCCGAGACTAAAGGTCATCAGCGACTCTTCCGCAGGATGGATGACCCAATATTCCCGTACACCATGTCGTTCGTAGAGACTGAATTTAACACCAATATCTTTCCGGGATGTAGAAGGAGAAAGGATCTCGACGACCAGATCAGGGGCACCGCGACAACCACGATCATCAAGTTTTTTTTCATCGCAGATAACGACTATATCCGGCTGCACCACCGTCAACACATCTGAATCGTCCTGCTTATCAAAGTCGGGAAGGCGGACGTCAAAAGGAGCATGATATACTTTGCACGGATTACCACGGAGAAAGTTGGCAATACGGGACAAAATCATTGTTGAAATTCCCTGATGTCGACGCAACGGCGCAGGAGTCATGTTATACGGCACGCCGTCAATCAGCTCCCATCGTTCGCCATCATCCCACTCGCAGTACTGGCCGTAGGTAAATCGTTCGTCAGGTTTTTCGGCCAGATTTGTCAGCGACATAAAACGTCTCCTACCCCAAAATAAACTGCCGACCGGCAGCCATAACCTCTGCCAGACGGCCATCCGACGATGCCTCGCCGTAGAGGCGCACAACCGGTTCGGTGCCCGATTTACGGAACAGCATCCAACTGCCGTCATCGAGCAGCAATTTGGTGCCGTCAACTCTGACGATTTCTCTGACCTTCGTACCGGCAATCTCGGTCGGAACGGCAGTGATCTTGTTTTTGTAGGCGATTTCCAGCTCTGGAGACAACCTGAGGTTGTCGCGACGGGTGACAAATTTTCCCACTTCACCATACAGGCGGTCTAACAGCTCACGAATACTCTTTCCTTCTCTAGCTACCATTTCAGCCACCAGAAAACAGGCGAGTATACCGTCCTTCTCTGGAACGTGACCCTTGATCGTCAAACCGGCGCTCTCCTCTCCTCCGATAACCAGTTTATCCTGGCTGATCAACTCGCCGATATATTTAAAACCGACCGGCGTTTCATACACAGGCACACCATGTTTTTTTGCCACGGCATCAATCAGGTGAGAAGTCGCGACACTACGCGCCACACCACCTTCAAGCTTGCGTACCCGAATGAGGTAGTCCAGCAGCAGGGCAATAATGTAGTTCGGCTCGATATAGCTGCCGTCGGCATCAAGAATGCCAAAACGGTCGGCATCGCCATCAGTAGAAAGGCCAAGCCGGATATTCGGATCATTTTTGACGAGTGCAATAAAATCAGGAATGTGCGCTTCCGATGGCTCTGGCGGATGGCCGCCAAAGTACGGGTCGGGACGGTTATTAATGATTGTGTAGGAAATCTTGCGGATGCGGAGCGGATCGTCCAGATAGCCGCGCCCGGTTCCATACAGCGGGTTAAGTGCGACCAGGCCCAGTTTGCCGATAGCATCAAAATCAACCTTTTGCTCAATTGACTTCAGGTAGTCATCGTGTGGGTTGATTATCTCCGCCAGATTCTGTTTTTTGGCGTCTTCAAGTGACAGTTCTTTGTAACATGAGGTACCAACCGAAGAGTTGGCTCGGCGCTCGATCTCGTTCGTTGTTTCCGGCAGCGCCGGGCCCCCCGAAGATGGTGAAAATTTGACGCCGTTGTATTCCGGAGGATTGTGGCTGGCGGTAAAGTTGATGCCGCCGGCAGCACCTCGACGCAATATTTCATACGAGATAACCGGCGTGGGCGTATCACGTTCACAGATATATGCCTTGATACCGGCCCCGGCGAGGACACGGGCTGATGCTTCGACAAAGCGTTGCCCCATAAAACGGGTATCGCAGCCGATGACAACCCCTTTTTCACCCTCCCCAGATGCTTTAATGGTATCGGCTATAGCTTGAACAACTACTTTTACGTTCTCAAAAGTGAAATCCTCACAGAGGATCCCACGCCAACCGGATGTTCCAAATGTAATCTTCGTCATTGTTCACTCCTTAAAGATAACAGGACTTCTTTTGTCGTGTTAAATTAATACACATATTGTTCCCAGTCAAGCGAAACAGATTTTATTCAGAGGCGACGCACAACAATAATCAAAGGTAAGATTCCGTATGCCCACAGTGTGATTTGAGGCTCCTTAATGATATCCGCGTCGTTTGGATCTACGCCGTAGGCACACCGTGATCTGTTGAACGCCAAAAACCTCACAGA
>CAIMXI010000313.1 GCA_903845365.1 uncultured Geobacteraceae bacterium
CGACAGAAAGTTGGCTTTGGCTGATTCAAATTCACCTTTAAGCCTCTTCAACTCGAGGCTTAGACCCTCAACCTTGTCTTTCGGAATAGCATAACCATCACCACCAAAACGTACTCCATTCTGTAAGCATAGCTTCATTGCCGTACGTTTGAGTGACATAAAGATCTTTACGGCATCTGGACTGATAACCCGTTTACTCCCCAAAGTAGCCAAAGTTCCTGGCGGCAGCTTGCCAATGTCAATGCCGTTACTGGCAAGATCGGCTATTTTCAATGCTTTACGTCCTTGCCAGAGATTGATGTTTAAAACTACGAGGACCATCTGATCGAGTATTACTTGAGTTTTCATTATAATTTCTCCTTTTAAGTTAGAAATCCCACTGGATAGATTCGGCTGGTGCTTCAACCCAGTCAACAGTTGGCAATTGCACTTTTGGTTTGGATGAAGTTGAAACCGAAGCTTGAGCCTGATTACCCTGACTTCTCCATCCCTGTTGCGGTGTATACTCGTCAACCATGGAGTATTTGTCTTTACCCCGCTTCTTCTGGTCGATAATGTTATTTAGTACCGACATACCACCGGGCTTAGCCGAATGCTGGTTGATCTGGTTAGTCCGTCCCCAATAGGTATGGACTTCTCCCTGAGCTGTGATAGATCCAACCCAGTCTTTGCCACCGGAAGTAGATGGTGCCCGCAAATGAACAGCGTAGGTGGTATTTGGTTGCAAATTAGGAATCATGGCGTCACCCCCTCTATCTGCGGAGCTTTAACGCCAAAGTGGGTCTGAATCAAGGTATGCAGCATAGCCCTGACATGAGGATCAACGCCAAAGCCGAATGCCTTATCGAAGGAATGATATAAAGGTACAACGTCCTTACGATTCCACGCCTGGATCAACTTTCTTCCCCATCGTAACAAATCACGAATTGAAATTGGTCCGGGACAGTTGCCGTTGAGATGTGCTCTGCGAATGTCAACTGCAGTCTTCACCATCGATTTCAAAATTGATGCTTGCAGTTTGCCGTTGAACGCGTTCTCCAGTATCTTCTCTTCTACTTCAGCTGGTGGATAAGTCATCTCCCACTTTTCAAAGCGATTCATGGATGCCAGGTTGAAGATATTGGTTGCGGTATAAACATCACCGCCAAGACCATCTCCGCGAGTATTAGCAGTAGCCGCCATATAAATACGGCTTGCCGGTTTGATGATGGTACCGTCATCAAGCGTTATAACTGCCCGCTCCAGCATTCTGTGACAGGCCATGATGACTTCTGGATTGTAGCCGTCTATTTCATCAAAGATGATGGCGTAACCCTTCTCGTATGCCTTTAACAGATCACCAGGCACGAATATTGTATTGCCGTTCCGAAGTTGTACCCGACCAAGAATATCGTCTGGTTCTGTTGATGATTTTGCACTGACGATTACGGTTGGAATATGTAAAGCGGCGAAGACGTTTTTTAAAGCATCGGTCTTACCGCACCCAGTCGGTCCAGAAATCCAAAGCGGATCAGGATTCGGTTCCGTCAACCATTCGATGAAGTCTTTTACAATTTTAGTGTCCCAGACATAACCGGGAGTGGCCCGAGGTACCAACGGATGACCGGGCTTGAATCCGGAAAGTTCCAGTTGCGATGGGAAACCGAATACTTCCTGTATGGTATAATCTGCAGGAATAAGTTTATATTCGGTGCTAACTTGTTCTTTTCTTGTCTCCATTTGAGGTGTCTCCCTGTAATTAATAAAAGAAATGCCGCAATGGTTTAAGGTCATTGCGGTATATATGGTGAATTCAACGATTAAATAAATTGAGTTTGATATAAGTTACTCCAGATACGTTTCGACAAACTCCCGTTCCGTCATGATTGTTTTACCGAGTTCGGTAGCTTTCTTGTTTTTACTACTGCCAGAGAATGGATCATTAGTCACAAGAATATCCAAATCTTTACCAACAGAGGGCACAAACGTATGCCCTTTTTCTTCTAATGCCGCAACAAACTCATCCCGGTTCTTGAAAAGCTCTATTTTGCCGGTGATGCAGACTTTCAGACTTTTACTGTTTGAAGTCATTTTAGAGTCAGGATCAACAAAAGACTCGACAACATTCAGATCACCACCGTTAAGTGCCCATGCAATGACCGGGTTCTGCAAGCCCTGGATGATCTTCTCGGCATTGATATCAGAGACACCGGTACATTCATTGAGCATTCCGATCAACTCTGATTGCTGATCCGATTGCTGTTCTGATTGCTGTTCCGAGTTGGCAATCCTATGCAGTTCTGATAGCCGGTATCTAGTCAGAACCGGTTTCAATAGCGTTCTGCCAATACCTTCAGGACTTGCAGCGGCAAGTACTTCATAATCTTTCGGGTTCAGTTTTCCAGCTACGGTCGCCATCAAATTCGCCATTGATGAATCACCAAGTCCCGGAATTAAAGCAGCCTTCTGGCGGTCGATATGATACAGGTCTCGTGGTTCGGTAATGATGCCGTTATCAATAAGCTTCCAGAGTGTTGAGTCGGCAATGCCTTTCAAAGACAATTTCCTCACCCACTGCAGAATTCTGCCAACTTTATGCGCCTGACAGCCGGTTTCATTCGGACAATATGCGTAGGTTTCGTTTGCATTGACCTCAATGGTAGCGCCACATACAGGACATGCTGATGCAAACAGGAATGGCTCAATCCCGCTATTTTCTGGCACATCCAGGACATCCACATAACCAAGTACGTCGTTACGGAGACTGAACAAGAGTCTGGTCCCTTTACCGATTTTCAATTCTTGAAAGCGTCTCCAGTTGGCAATGCTGGTACG
>CAIMXI010000314.1 GCA_903845365.1 uncultured Geobacteraceae bacterium
GAGTGTGTATGCACCCGGAATGTCCAGCCCGCTGAAGCCTTTGCTCAGGTCGGGCTGGATAAGGTATTCAAATCTGCCGGATCCCTGATTTGGCGTACCGCTTATTACCGGAAGGTTCATCGAAACCTGGCCGGTACCGCCATCGTCGGGAAGAAGATAGTCGGGCCTGCGGATCTCGATCCATGATGACGCCGTATTGGTAAGATCAATAGCTGCCCATACGGTTGTAGATGCGGTTCCTTGCGCTATTTTACCGGTGGGCATTATCCCCTGCCATACAACTCCGGATGCGTTTGAGCCGAGTCCCAGTCTCATCTTGTCGGCGATGCTTCCGTCATTTTGCCCGATTGTCAGTAACGGGCTGCCGGCGCCATCGCCATTGTCGTCCATAAGCGGGTGCTGAGCTGCGTCGTCACCCATGCCGACTCCGTTCTGCCGGCATGCTGCAGTGTTGCATTTCCTCAACTGCTGCGTCAGTTCGGCGGCTTCACTAAATGATTTGCCGACAGTTTCCCCTGCGGTGAGACTGTTGAACAGATAGTAGATGAAGTATTCCCCGTAGGTTTTCTGGTTGAAGCTCGGCCCCTGGGCGGATAGTTCGCCCTGGCTGCTGCTGGCGATAATTACCCGGTTCTTTTTTGACAGTTCCGATATAAAGCTGCCGGAGTAACAGGAACCGTTGATCACCACCGTAGTCAGCTCTTTGCCAAGGTCGGTTTTGACGTTTCCTTCCAGCGACGTCAACCAGCCATTCAGATCACCGGGGGTTATGAACTGCGGTGTGGCCTTGGCGTCACCCGGTTGCTGGATGTAGAATTTTCCCCCCTGCCCACCGTGATCCATCATGATGATATACAGAGGAGCTACGCCGTACTGTTTTATTTTGCTCAGAGCCCAGGTTGTTATGGCTGACTGGATGTTTGCCTTAGTGGTCGCGCCATCCACACCGGCGTGGCCGGTTTCGTAACTCAGATACTGGATGGTGTCATCGGTGAAGGAGCGGGACAACAGTTTTGCTCTGATGTCGTCAAGGCTCGCGGTATAGTGCGCACGGTACTGGCCGTTGTTGTCCCCTTCGATCAAGATGGCGTATCCGGCGGCATTCGCCACAGTTACGTTTTTCAGTTCGGATTCGATGCCGTTATAGTTTGTGTCGTTTATTACGCGGGCTTTGATTTTCCAGACACCTTCCTTACCGGAAAACTGAGTGTACTTGGCGGTGTAATGCCCCAGAGTGCCGGTAAGTGTGGCGGTTACTGTGTGTGCCGTGCCGTCAGGGTCGATGAAGTCTACAGCAATGGCAATGTTTGAAAGATCCGTTACTGTGGCTGACGATGCTTTCCCAGTGGCGGTAAGAGAGCCGTTGGGAGAGATACTGAGGTTATCCAGAGTGAGCTGGATGGTGGTGTCAGCTTTGGCAATGGTGAAGGGTGTAATCGTCGTTACGGCGTTGTAGCTGCTGTCTCCCTTGAAGGATGCATTAACGCTCCATGATCCTGCCTGGTTGATGTAACTGGTGTCGGCAATGTAGGAGTAGCTTCCGCTGCTGCTGGTCTGGGCGCAGTTTTCAGATGTCTGGGTCTGGACTGGGGTGCTGAAGATAAAGCAGACGTTCTTGCCAGCAAGAGCCACACTGCTGGCGTCTTTGAGTGTACCGGTCACCGTTACAGACTGGCCGTAGGTGGCTGAGGAGACGCCCGCTGTTATAACGGTGGAAATCAAGCCTGGGGCGGCTATCGTTATTGTGTGGCTGCCGCTATCCCATGCGGCGGAGGAAGTGCTGGTTTTCCCGGATGCCGTAAGGGTCGCTACGCCAACAGTTGTGTCTTTGTAGAAAAATTCAACCGCATTAAATCCTGTGGGGATAGTCAGTGTCGCTGTATTGCTGGAATTGTAAGTAAAGTCATCAAGAGAGAATCTGCCAGCTGTTGAGGTAGATAAAATAGTGAAGTTGGTGTTTGTGCTTACCGGAGCATCATTGCCCGAATCATCAATTACCTTGGCTGTCAGTATTCCAGAGACTCCCTTTTGCAGTGTCCATCCTGTTGCAGTCAGTACCAGAGCACGGTAGTTCGGATCGGAGATCTTCATCGTGTACTGAGCGGAGGTGCTGTGGTCGTCGCCGTCTTGTACCTTGATGGTGAAGGTAAAGCTCCCTTTTGTTGTCGGTGTGCCGCTCAGAACGCCGCTGCTGCTCAGGGAGAGGCCGTCCGGCAGTGAACCGGTGGTGCGGGTGAAGACAAGAGTCCCAATGCCGCCGGTTGTCGCTATTGTTCCGCTGTATGCCTGCCCTTTCAGACCGGCAGTCAGGGAGGTGGTGGTAATAGCAAGCGGGGCTGCAACCGTGACCGGTACGTCAAAGGTTTTGGTGACACCTCCTCCGGTGGCGGTCAGGCGAACCGTTGATGCGCCGATAGGGGTTGTGCTGCCGGCGGTGATGGAGAATATGGCTGAACTGCCGCTGGCAGTTGGCGTTACCGGTGATGTGGTGATAACGGCTGTTGCTCCGCTGGGGAGTGTGCTCCAGGTGATGGCGACCGGTGTGTTGAAGTTGTTGGTGGCGGTCAGGGTTACGATGGCCTGGCGGGTGTCACCTTGTACAACTGAGATTGCGCCGGAGGTTATGCTGAAGCTAGGGGCTGGGGCAAATACCGCTGCTACGCTTTTTGCCGTGCTCATGGTTACCTGGCAAGTTCCTGTGCCACTGCAGTCGCCTGTCCAGCCGGTGAAGATGTTGCCACTGTCAGGGGTTGCGGTAAGGGTTATGACTGTCCCGTAGTTGTAAGCAGCGCTGCCGCCGCTGCCGACCCAGGATATGCTGCCGCCGTCGGAGGTTACGCTGCCGCCTGAACTGCCTGATTTGCTGATGGAGATACTGTTGGTCTGGATGGCCGCCGAGCAGTTGGACGAGGTTCCGCCGTTGCTGCCGCTGCATGTCCAGTTCCACGGCCCGCTGTCGGTTACGGTGGATGCGGTTCCCGCCGTGCAGAGGTTTGTGGAGGGAACCGTAATTAAAGTCTGTCCGCTGCTGCTGCCGCAAGATCCGTTGACCGAGTCGATGGCAAAGTTGGCGGTGATGCTTAGTGCTGCGGTTACGTTGCTGACCGTCAGCGGGTTGCTGGTTGTTGTGGTGAATCCGCTACCAGTCCAGTTGACAAAATGATAGCCGGTTTTAGAGACGGCGGTTATGGCTGTTGCAGAGGCACCGTGGTTGACGGTCTGGTTGGCAGAGCCGGTCAGGGTACCGTTGGCATCGCTTGCAAAGGTTACGCTGTAGCTGGTAATCGCTGCGCTACAGCTAGCGGTTGTGCCGTTGTTCAGCCCTGCACAGTTCCAGTACCACGGACCTGTTCCGGTTACTGTGGATGCGGTGCCGCTTGTGCACAGGTTACTGGTCGGTGTGACGGTGAAGGTGCCGCTGTTGCTGCTGCCGCAGGTTCCGTTGACAAATATGCTGACGTTGATGGTTATGCTGGCTGTGCCGCCATTTCCATCGGAAGCTTGCACTACAAAGCTGTCAGATCCGGTGTAGTTGGCGGTCGGGGTATAGCCGATGGCTTTAGACGTTCCGGTGCCGCTGGCTGCGGCTGTACCGTGGCTTGCAGCCGATGAGATGCTCCAGGTTATGGTGTCGTTATTCGCATCGGAGGCGTTCAGCGTCAGGGCAAATGGGGTGGGGCTGCCGTCTTTGGACATGGAGACGTTGACGCTGGAGCCCTGGGTGATAGTTGGGGCTTGGTTGGCTGGCGGAATACCTTTTGTGAAGGTCAGACTCACCGGGTAGGAAACGTTACCTGCCAGATCAGTTGAACGGGCGCGGATTGTGTAAGCACGACCATCTAGCCAGGGGGTGCCTAATGTATTGATGTACCAGTATTTACCCGTCGGTTCATATACTGCTGGTATCCACACTTCGGGGACAAAACTGAAAGTTGATGCAGTACTGTTCAGATAGTAGTTTTTAGCGCTTGAAGTGAAATATACCGAAAATTCAAGTGAAGCTACTCCCATATTATCGGTTCCGTTGGCATCCAGATCAAATACCTCATTCTGATAGCTTCCATTAGCCGGGAACGTAATGCTGACAACCGGCGCAGTTGTATCGTTAAAGGTGGCTGTGACATTTTTGTCGCCATCCATGGTGAGGATACAATCACCAGTCCCGCTGCATGAGCCGCCCCAGGCCGTCAGAGTGGAACCAGGGTCGCTGGCGGTGGTCAGGGTGAGCTGGTTGTTGTAGGGGATAACCATCGCTCCGCTGTTGCCGTTCCAGTTGATTGTGCCGCTAGTGGTGCTGACTGTGCCTTTGCCTGTTCCATTTTTAGTAATGGTGAGGAGTGTGGCGATGGTCCATTGCCAGGAATCCTGGGTGCTGACAGTTTCGATGTTGCCGATGGTGTCACTGGCCTTGACGGTGAAGGTATGGCTGCCGGGGGTGAGGTTGGTGTAGGTTTTTGGGCTTGTGCAGGCGCTGAATGCTTCACTATCAAGCTGGCACTGGAAAGTTGCTCCGGCTTCTGAGGAGAAGCTGAAAGTTGCCGAACGGTTAGTGTCGGTTGCCGGTGGTTTGGCGGTGATGATTGTGATTGGCGCGGTGCTGTCAAGGGTTATGCTGGCACTATAGACCGATGACCAGTTGCCTAGGGTGTCCTTGAATTTAACGTAGACGGTTTTTGTGCCGTCGCCAGTGGTCAGGGTCCAGGTTTTGGTTGTGGCGTAGGTTTCCTCAGTGCCGTCAGACAAATCCGATGTGTTGCCGATAGTCATTTTGGCTACGCCGGATGGGTCAGATGCGGAGAGGGCCAGGGTTACGCTGGTTGTTTTGGTGGTTGCGGCGACGGAGTTGATGGTGATGGCGGGAGCGGTACCTGTTGATGAGGAAATTTTGCGGATTCTGTAACTATCCGTCAAATAGAGGTCAGTGCCACTGTTAGTCATACCGTACATAGGGACGTTAAACAGAGCAACACCCTGTTATCGCTGATTGATGAGGTCGCGTACAAACTGAGGGTCAATTACACGGTATTGGCGGATCTCTCCCAATATTCCATTACGGTATTCGATAACTGCGAAAAGAACAGTGATAATAAAAAGTTCGTCAGGGCAAACTGGTCCAAGATAAAGACGCGCGGTTTTGCCAGCATGGAGGAATTACTTAACCTGTTAAACACCATGAAAGATGGCAACGGAAAATCCATCTCTATTGAGTTTGAGTCAATTGGCGATGGCGTCGTGCTCAAAAATTCGAAAGCGCCGGAGTTCCCCGGAAGTTACAAAAAAGTGTTTCTAAACAACGTCACTACAAAGGAAGCCGAGGAGGGTATAAAAAGGCTCTACTTTGCCCGCGAGATCGGGTTCCAGGTGGTAAACCAGGGGGTACCGAGCATACAGATCTCATCTTCTGGCCAATATGTGCCTCCTCCACCCCTGACGCCTGGGCCAACAAATTATACTACATTTCCCAGCGCCAAAATAATTAACGACACTATTGTTGGCATCGCAACACAAAACGCCCTGATAATTAAAGCACCACTTGAACTGCTGAACCTGTTGGGGGATATCATCGCCTCTCTTGACGTGAAATACCCTCAGGTGCTGATAGAAACCAAAGTGTTCGAGGTAGATGACTCCATCTCGAAAAAAATCGGCGTAGCGCTGGATTACAGCAAGAATAACGGTGCTTCTACATCTCACGGCGTCAAGACTTTGCTCCAGGAAGGGCTCGGAATTCCCGAAGCTATGCTGCCTGCTATGTTCTTTCAATACACCGATGCAGAAAAGAAGTTGTCCCTTCTGTCAAATCTGGTGCTAAACGATCGTGACGGCCTGGTGAAGATTCTTGCAGAGCCGCGAATTGTCATGAAACCGGGTGAAGAGGCGGCCATTGCCCTTACCTCCGTGCAGTATGTGGCGACACAGGGTGTGAATACTTCTGATCTGAAAGGTGTGGAGTCCGGTATAACGTTCAAGATAACCCCGATAATTCTGAATGAAAACAAGATATCACTCCGCCTCGCCATTGAGCAGAGCGAATTCGTCCCGAACAGCGACAGCAAAATCACTCTTGCCACCAACAAGAACACCATCTACACGACTGTTGTAGCTGATGACGGGGAGATGATTTCGATTGGCGGGATTGAAACGAGAAGAGCCTCAAAGTTTTCATCGGGTCTGCCGTTTCTTAAGGACATACCGTTTCTGGGCGCCCTGTTTTCATCAAGGACTAAGGATTCCAGCAGTACCAAAATCGAGTTCATGATAAGACCGGTCATCAAGCAGTTGAACATGCACCAGAAGCAGATTACCGATGTTATGGAAGAGAAGAGAAAGATGGACAACAGTGCTACCACATACCGGGATTTGTTAGTTCAGTAACGTATTCATGCTAAAGACAGGCATTTGGCTGGCACTGTTTCTGTTTTTCATCATCTGCCCGTCTGCGGGACGAGCAGAACAGGTCGTCAAAGTCGGCTACTACGATATCAAGCCTCTTGTGTTTAAAGACAGCAATGGAGATCCTGTCGGCCTGTTCATTGACGTGCTGGACCACGTGGCTCACAAGGAGGGGTGGAAGCTGCAGTTTGACTTCAGCACGTGGCCGGACATTTACCAGCGGCTGCAGAGCGGTGAGCTGGATCTGGTCCCCTGTGTTGCCACTTCCGAAACCCGCAGGGAATTTCTCTCCTTCAGCGACGACTACCTCTTCCTTGATTGGGGCGTAATCTACGCACGCCCCGGAATCGGCATCGAATCAATCTTCGACCTGAAGGGGAAGAGGGTCGCAGCTCTTTCGGAAAGCTTCTATTATGAAGGTCTCTCCCAGCTCCTGACCCAGTTTGACATAGCTGTCGAGTTCCATAACCAGAAAAACTTCATCGACGTATTTCGAGCCATTGACAGGCGGCAGGTCGATGCCGGCGTCTCGACCAGCCTGACCGGGCTGCAGTTCGAACGTGAATTTGGCGCCGAGCGTACCGGCATTGTTTTTTCACCGGCGAAACTGGCTTATGCGGTAAAAAAGGGGCAAAATGATCCGCTTCTGGCAAGCCTGAATCAAGAGATCAGATCGCTAAAGGCGGACAAGAGATCACTTTTCTATGACAGCTACGAAAGATGGATCAGCAACAGTGCGCCGCATAAGACGCCACCAGCCTTATGGTGGGGAGTAGGTTCCCTCCTTGGTGGGATGATCCTCATCGGGAGCTGGAGCGTTTCACTCAGGCGCCAGGTCGAGAGACAGACAGGTCATCTTGAGGCCGAGATTGTCCAGCGGAGACTCAGTGAAGAGGCTCTTCGAGAGGCAAACGCAAATATAGAAAATCTCTTCACGCATGCCAGCGCTCCAATCATCGTCTGGGATGCAAATCTGCTGATTACCCGCTTCAACCGGGCCTTTGAAAACCTGACCGGGATGCTCGCAACCGAAGTTGTCGGAAAACACATTTCCCAGCTCTTTCCTGATATCCACTTTTATGAAGTATTGATCATGGTCGACAAATCCTTTGCCGGTGAGTTGTGGGAGTCGGTTGAAATTCCGATCAAACATCTGGACGGTTCCATCAGAACCGTTATCTGGAATTCTGCAACCGTTTATCTGGACGGTCGGGATGCACCACTCTCGACTATTGCCCAGGGGCAGGACATTACCGAGCTGCGAGCCTTAATCATGAATGAGCACCACCAGGAGGAGCAGCAGCGTATCCGGGAATTGGTAGAGAACGAGGAGCGCTCGCGCCTCTCCCGTGACCTTCACGATGGCGCCGGTCAATCGCTACAGGCGATCAGACTCCACCTGCAACTCCTCGAAAGCGGAAAAATGGGGGGTGATGCACCTCTTGAGATGATAGCCAAGCTGACGAAGGAGGTCTCCGATGTCGCCACCGAGTTGCGGGAGATATCACACCAGTTGCATCCATCCTATCTTCATGAAAAGAGCCTTGATGCCGCAATATCCAGCCGCTGTGAAATGCTGCGCCACCGTGGGATGCCGCTTCTGTGCGAAAAAAGCGGGGATTTTTCGTCGCTGTCGTATATTGTCAAAGACAATCTTTACCGCATCATGCAGGAGGCTGTCGCAAATTCCGTCCGTCATGCGGATGCCGGAGAGATCAAGGTGGGGCTGTACCGCCATGAATCCGGGCTGCAGCTAGTTGTCAGCGATGACGGATGCGGCATTAGCGAGAACAGCGGGGAAGAGGGGATGGGAGTGCGAATCATGAAGGAGAGGGCGACCATGATCGGCGCCAGCCTCGACCTGACATCCAGCCAGGCGGGAACAACAGTTACCGTCAATTTGGAGCTGCCTTGATAACCATTATTATTGCTGACGATCACACGGTTTTCAGGCAGGGGATGAAGCTGCTTCTCTCCAGTGACGAACGTTTTCAACTTATTGGCGAGGCAAAGAACGGGCGGGAGGCGTTGGAGCTTATCCGCGAACTGTCACCTGAGGTCGCCGTGCTTGATTTTTCCATGCCACGGCCGGACGGCATCGAGGTCATTACCCAGGCCCTTGCCCTGCGGAGCAGCACCAGATGCATTATCCTTTCGATGAAAGACGACCTTCAGACGGTACGCCGCTCTCTTGATGCCGGTGCCAGGGGGTATCTGCTGAAAGAGGCCGCTTTTGCAGAGATAGCCGACGCCATCGTCCGGGTTGCTGCCGGAAAAATCTACCTGGGAGCCTTTCAGGAGTCCCTGGATATATCCACCCCGAAAACCGGGTGTAAACTGACAAACCGCGAAGAGGAGATCCTGCGCCAGGTCGCCCTGGGGTTGACCAGCCGCCAGATCGCCGACAATATCTGCTTAAGTCACCGCACAGTCGAAACCCACCGATTTAACATCATGGAAAAGTTGGATATCCACACCTCCGCCGGCCTCACTCTTTATGCCAGGGAAAAGGGGCTGGTGTAGGATTATTTTGATAATATCCGGCTTCGATCTCAGGCAAATTTAATAGCCTGAAAAACAGATGGTTCTGAACCCGGGTCGCGCCAGGTATCTGCTGGCCGCCACGCTTTTAGACCTTATCGGCTCGGGGCAGCATGAACAGGCGCGCGATTTGTGGCTTAAGAGATAAAAAACCGTTTTCCCGGCGGACGCGCCACTGCTGTTCCAACTGCTGGTTGCCCATGCCGAGCATCCATTTTAAATCGAATCAGCTTAAAAATACGTAGAACTACGTATTGTTTTTTTATTTGTCCGGATTATGGTCATCCCCAACAGGTGATCAGACGATCACCAAAATCAAAAACGGAGGTAGAGGATTATGGAAAAACAGAGAAGAGTATTCAGGAAGTTGCTAGCTCTAGCGGTAGTCGCAATGCTCTCGTGCGCAACATCAGCGTACGCCGGCGGTCTTGGCGCTAACTTGCCGGGTGGGGGCTCAAAAATTAAACCTCCTACAAACAACAACACAGTAGCAGAACAACCTCTTATCTTAAATCTTGTTGAACAAGGTGTTTCTTCTTACACATTTGATCCGTCAGGATATACTTTCAGTGGTCCCGTGGATGTCTGCCTTAAATACAATCCAGCGGGCGGCACAGGCAACACGAGAACTGCAAGCTCGAAGTTGAAAAGTGCAATGAATATGAGTAAATATATAAACGAAGTCAAAAACGAAAGCGGCAGAGCCTGTAATAAAGTTGGTGTAGAACCCGTTGATGATACAGTAAATAACCGAATGTGTTTAAGGTTTGATTGCAGCAATTATTAGTTCCCGGCTTTCAGCCATGTTCATGCCTTGGCATGGCTGAAGTGTTTTTGCTGTTATCCGCCTTTATCCCTCTTATCCCTGTAAATAAAAGAGTTTGCTTTTGACTTCAAAGGCTTTTGACAGGGACAAAGAAGGATAAAGGCGGATGAAACCTGTTGAAGATAATTATTTGTAAGTTACCAGCTACTGATGAAGTGATTTCAACAAGACCCCCGCCACTCACTTGAATGGCTGGGGTCGTCTCAATTAATTCTTAAAGCAGAGAGTAATATATGAAGTATTCCCCCGTCACCCTTATTCCATCACTGTTCCTTGCGGTCTTTGCGTCTGCGCCAATGGCCGCGACGCCGGTCGACGTCTGCCGTGCCGAAGCCACCGCTACCCTCGCCGAAACATTGAAAACAGTAGCCCAGGCAAAGAGTAACGGTGTGTTATCCGTGGACGAGGATAATGCCTTAAAAACCATGGAAACCAACCTGAAAAATCACGAGAAACGCCTGCCCTTCTCCGGGCTTCCCCTTACGGAGTGCCAGGGAATCAAGCAGGAACTCGACTCTATAAAATCAGCCGTAGTCAACATGGTGGCTGGCAGAAAGCTTGCACCGAGTGGTGCTGATGTGGAACAGAGTCAGGCAAAAAACAAATTTAAAAAGAAGTGATTTTGTAACCAACCAGGCAGGTACTCTAACCATGAAATTTAAAAAAAACCAAACTGACTCGAACACAAATGAAGTCGTCACACCTGATGCAAAAAATGGAGGCAAGGGGCGCTGGCTCATTATCATTGCTGTGCTGATCATTTCCGGTGCGCTCTCATCCTTTTACGCACTAAGCGAATACACTAGCGCCACCGCAGCGTTGATCAAAGCTGCCGACGCCAACTCGGACCGGTTCGAGGAAATTTATATCGACGCGGCAGCTCGCCGGACGAGCAAATTGCGTTTTGGAGCAGATATGCTGCTGCAGAGTGGTGAGATTGTTTCTGCATTCTCCAAGGATGACCGGGCCGCATTGTCGGACAAAGTGCTGCCACTCTATGAAGGCATTTTCAAAAAGAAGCACGATGTTGACCGGGTCAATTTTTGGAGTCCGCCGGCGACATCATTCTTTCGTGCCCATGAGCCAAAGGTATTCGGTGTTGACTCATCCGACTCCCGTCTAATTGTGGTTGAAGCCACTAAAAATCGAAATGATGTGTTTGGGCTGGAGGTTGGCATAAACGGCGTCATTGCCCTTCGTGCTATTGTTCCGGTGGTGGACGGCAACCGGTTTGTGGGGGTCATTGAGCTGGGGAGTGAGCTTAATTCCCTGTTGCAGCGTGCCGCTAAAACCACGGGGATGGATTTTGCGGTAGGTATGGATGTTAAGCGCTCTGAAGGCGTTAAACGGCCTGTAGATGCAAAGAATGACTCCGTGCAGGGGAGTGATGTATTTTATCTGTACTCAAAGCCCGAAGTCGGGAAAACTCTTCGAAGCATTAGTTTCAACTCCCGTAGCACAAAGCCGCAGATTATCAAGTCCGGCGGTAATACTATTTTCGTCAGTGCCTTTACCATCAAGGATTTTACAGGTTCACCGTCAGTTGTTGTTGCGACTGTGCTCGATCTGACCAAAGATTTCGCTGCTATCTTTCGCTCAGTGCTGATCAAGGGAGTCATAGCATTCCTGGTCATCACCGTCATTGCAATTGTCGCCGTTTTCAAATTCAGGGAACTGCGTGATGGCTTTACCAGGGCGATTTAACTGCAGCGCCTGGAGTTCGAGGAAAAGGCGGCGTTTTACCAATCGGCAGTTGACAAACTAAAAGATGTCGATCTGCTTAAACGCGGTTTTTTCACCAATCTGATCAGTGCTATCAACGAACCTTTGAAGGCTGTCGCCGGGACGCTGAGAACTGCTCTTCCCTCGATAGAGCGTGCGAACGGTACCGATTCTGGCAAACAGAGAAGTGGTGATCAGCAAATGACTGATCGTCTCCGCTTTGCACACACCGAAATCATTCGTCTAAGCACACTTATTGACGATTATCAGCAAATTGAACTGTTCCGGCAGAATCTTGTCTCCAGCGACAGTTCCCTGGTGTTGCTGTCTGCAGTGGTTGCCAAAGTCCAGGCCGAAGAGCTGGCGATGGCGCAGCGTCTGCCGCAACTTAAAATCAGCTTCGATCTGCCGGAAAGCCTGCCCCAGATTCGTATAGATGCGGATCTTTTGCGGCGAGCAATCAGTGCACTCGTCAACTATGCGGTGCGCGGCGCCGGGCAGGGTGCCATTGTCTTGCAGGGGAGCATCAATGCGCAGGGGTGGCTGAAGCTGGCCATCACCGGTTCCGCCTTCGAACTGGCGGGCGCCCCTACCGATGCCCTACTGGATGAATCACGCCAGTTTTTGTCGAGTCTGGGTACTGAACATAAGGCGACAGACTGGAGTGCGACATTTATCTCCATCGTACTTGCCAGATTGATCGTTGAATATTACGGCGGAAAAATCGAAATTTCCACTGGGGATAAGGCGAATCCCGGCTTTGTTATACTTCTACCGGTAGCGGTGTAGGCACGAATATGGTCAACTTCTTAAAGTCCTACGGTCGCCTGCTTGTTGTGTTACTTCTCCTTGGTCTGGTTCTGGTCCTGGACAGCCTTTTTACCGGTCCGCTTGCATTTGTCACGGGAATTCCAGCAACTTCGCTGAATCAGATAGGGCTTGCAGCCTTCCTATTCACTCTGTCGCTGCTGGCGGCGCGCTTTGTCCGCCGCGACATAGTGCATGGCCTGCTTGAGCGCCGCTCCGGCAGTGAGGTGCCGAAACTGATTGGCGATCTGTCAGGCGTGACGGTTCTTTTCGCCGGCATTTGCCTGATCATGTCATTCGTTTTCAAGAAGGACATTACGGCACTGGTAGCTACCGGTGGAGCCAGCTTGATGCTGTTAGGTATTGCGCTACGTGATCTGTTGCTTGCAGCTTTCACCGGCGTCCTGCTTAACGTTGAAAAACCGTTTCGGCCCGGAGACGTGATCAAGGTAAATGACAAATACACCGGAATGGTCAAGCAGGTTACCTGGCGCACCGTCGTATTGCAGACTCCGAACGGCTGCGTGACTATTCCCAATATTACATTGTCAAACGCGATCATTGTCAATTTTGCGCAACCGGATATGACATCCAAACGCCGTATCGAGGTGGTCATAGACTACGACACCTCGGTCGAGAGCGTCGAGCGCATTTTGTATGCCGCCGTTATCGGCGCAGTGGATGTCAAGCTGGCCAAAACGCCTTCCGTCTATGCACGTCGAATGGATCGGGACGGAATTGCCTATGTAGTATCGTTCACCATTACCAACTACTTTGATGACGATGCCAGCGAACATGCAGTCATCAAGAGCATTCTGCAATGCATGCGCAACGCCGGTGTAAACGTTGCTCTACCAAAGTCCGAAACTGTTCAGTCCGAAAAACGTCTCCGCATTGCGGATCGCTCACTCGACATTTTTTACCTTGTACAGCAGTGTCGGCTTTTCAGTGGTCTGAAAGACGAAGCGTGCCATCGTATCGCTCAACTACTGACCGAACATTATCACCAGAAAGGCACAACCATTGTACATGCCGGGGAGCGACGCTTTTCGCTGTTTATTGTGGGTGAAGGGATTGTCAAGCAGAACTGCACCAACCGCGATGGTTCAATGCTGATCCTGAAGCGTTTTATCGCGACCCAGTCCTTTGGCCACAAAGCCCTGTTTTGCGCCGAGTCGCAGATGGCCACTGTTTTCGCCGAAAGCAACGCTATGATTTATGAACTTGGCACCAGCGCCCTTGCAACCCTGTTTCAGGAGATGCCGGAGTTGCGAAGCGAACTGGCTGCCGCACTGGCGCATCTGGACTGGCTTGATATGCACGAGGGACTGACCGAAAGCAAACCTGACGCTATTGCTATCGAGCGCCTGCAAAATATTTACCTGGGGCAGATTGAGTCCTGCTACAGTGGCGGGGGCAGCTGCCCAACAGTCGGGTAAGAGCCATGTTCTCTTCGCATATCGACCGCACACACTATTTGCATAATGCGGCAGTTGTCAAATTGCTGCTGGAGTCGCCTGGTGTCGCATTATTCAAACCGCCTTCACCAAATCTGAGCTCCTCGCTTGCGGCACCGGCGAACTTGACGGAGTTGCATATCCGCGTCTGCCGCTGCCAAACATGCTGATGCTCGATTGCATAACCCACATCTCCGACGAAGGCGGCAAATATTGGCGTGGTGAAGTTATTGCCGAATTTGCAGTAACCCCGGAATCGTGGTTTTTCGGTTGCCACTTCAAAGATGATCCGATCATGCCGGGGAGTCTGTCGCTGTATGGCTTGTGTCAACTGCTCGGATTTTATCTTGGTTGGAAAGGTTAAAAAGGTAAAAGGTCGTGCCTTTGGTTCTGGTGTAGTGGAGTATCGTGGTGAAATTTTGCCGACTTCTGGAAAGTTAACTTACCACCTGGATGTCAAAAAAATCATAAACAGCTCAATTGTCATGGGTATTACTGATGGAGAGGTATCGGTAAAAGATGAGGTGGTTAATACGGTGAAATCATTGGGGTGGGGATTTTGCCTACCGTGCTACATGCAGCTTGATGGGAATGTGCTTGGCGAAAAGATTGAAGTCATTATCGGTAGTGAATATCGGCAAGGAGTGACGCAACGATACCGCGCAGATTAGAAAATCGGTATTCGAACCTTGTATACCCTTAGCGCGTACAATGTTGAACAACTCTGCGGCATATTCAAAATCATCACTGGTGAGAAGCAGATCAGGAAACGAACGCAACTGATCCCGAACAGCAACAAATTGTGACTCCACCCTGATACCGGACAGTATCTCCTGGCGGATTGGGCCGATCATCTGCACGTGCATGTTGTTGATCAGCTTAATCAACTCCTGAACGTGTTGAGACGTGTCCACTATTCTTCGGCGTAGAGCCAATGACCAGACCGAGGTATCAACTAAGACCATCATTTGCGCTTGCGCTGTTCTTTGTAGTCATAGGATGGCTCGTAATCAACACCACCGAATAAGGAGACAATTTTCTGCTGGTTACGCCGCTGAATGTATTCATTCAGGGCAATGGTAACAGCGGCCTTTTTGGTTTTGTGGTGGCCTATTCTTACGGCTTCCTGAATAAGCGAATCATCAATGGCGAGGTTAGTAGGCATGGCGCATCTCCTTTCTACACATAAGGCTACACAATTGGACGCCAAAAGTCAAATGTTGAGCCTCTAATAGACTCTCTGATCACACACTACGAAAGCACTTTCGCAAGCCATTTTCCAATTTCCCTACTGAAAGAGCCTATCCTTTGACCCTTCCAATTCCCTACTGAAAGAGCCTCCAGCAGTCAAATTGTTCTTATAAATCAACCACTTAGCCCACATGTCTTTTAATCAGGTGGTCGTTGGTTCGACCCCAACGCGGCTCACCAATCATTCCAGGCACTTACGTTAATTCGTGGGTGCCTGTTTTGTTTCATAGGGTACATATAGGGTACATCGTGAGGAACTTAAGTTCGGTAAAATGCTATAAAATTCCATGATACACAAGCTAAGATAACTGCCCAATTCAATACGGTTTTTAATAGCTCGGATCACGAAAGAGCGGTTTGCGGCTTCATCGCAAATCGATCTTGAGTGACCGAATACTGTAGACTTTTATGCGAATCACTGCATTCGTGCTTACAGAGTGGACAAATTCTACTTACCTTACAGATCAGAGTGGTACATACAAAAATCACCATTAATTCCGACTCTGTCATAATTGCATGCAGTTACTCAGGAAATGTTACCACAGTGTCAATCCAACGCGGTGACTTTAATGTTTTTGCCTTATGAGGATTGAACAAGCAGCTTCGTTGCACAAGGTTAGTGAATACAATTACAAAGCTTTGTTGCACCAGATTAGTGACAACAATTACAACTCAGCAGCAAGTCTGGAAACTATCATTACTTACCAGCAGCGGCAAGATTTTTCTTAGCTGCCCGTGTGCTGATAGTTGACCTGATGCGCTGATAGGTAATTATCCCTACCGTGGTTAAAGTTCCCAACAGTCCAAGTGTTGAAGCCGCTATTGCTGCAATCAGGCTATCTGACACTTTAGTGAATGCCGCAAGACCTACAACAGTCAAGGCAATATCCAGGATAAATAGCCTACTCAGTGACCTTTCAAACCAGTGCCGAATTTTCTTTGGTAGGTAGATCCAGTAGTAACCCATCCAGCTGATATAGGTAACCAATCCCAATACAGCACCGACGTAGAGAAAGTTCATATAATTCACCTCCCTCTGTTAATGATGTTATCGTTCTGTTTCTTATTCCCAAGATTCACTACTCTCAGGAACATTGCACTTGCCAACCACAATCCAGATACAAACAGTGTGTCCGTCACCAGCTTAGCGCCCAGGAGCTGTTGGTTTGAGTATTGAATCACTACCTCTCAGCTCAGCTCTTCTTTGGTGGCGGTTCTGCAAATCTCATGAGACACGTAACGATCGACCTAGCGCCTCTGTCGAGCGTCTCCTGTTTCTTCTCTGTAACTATTGCGAAAGCCGCGAACTCAAGCTCGGTCTTCGCTTTTTCTTTTACGCTTATCTACGTCGAAAGCTCTCTCTTGAACAGGTCACAGTGCCTATGCCCTGCACTTGACCTAGTGCGGAACGAGTCTTCACGTTTTACCACGTCCGCCGTCAACTGCAAAATTACTACAAAAATTACTGTTAAAAGCAACCCGTATCGTTTAAGATGCCCAAAGAAAATGGACTGACGCCGGATACCTGAGTTAGCACTCAGCTTGGTACACAAATCTAGTACACAGAGTTGGTACACAGTTTCCCAGCAGCATCCAAAAAGCTATTTTTCTGAGTTAATAAAAGCTGAACGTTCTCACTATGTTACTATGCTATTGATAGAGTTTTAGAGTCTTACGTGGTATTTGTATCTAGTTCTTGTAACTAATACATATTGTTAACGTTTTTCAGTTTTTATAGCTCCGATTTTTCATCAAATACATAGGTTTAGTACACAGTCGGAACTGGTATAAAAACTGAGTGTTATCAGATGCCTACGAAATGAGATAGAAGCTGGATACCTGCAATCGTTGCATGGTATTTGTAGCTATCGGAAACGCGGAACTCAATAAATTGATTCCCGCATAAAAAAACAGAGGGGGACGAAATGGAAAAGCAGAAAGTTCATTACAGCGAATTGGGCCTGTCCAACACGAAAGAGATGTTCAGCAAGGCGATGGCTGGTAAATATGCCGTTCCAGCCTACAATTTCAATAACCTTGAGCAGCTTCAGGCTATTGTGACCGGCTGTACGGAAACCAATTCCCCGGTGATTATTCAGGTATCCAAGGGTGCGCGCAGCTATGCAAACGAAACGATGCTTCGCTTCATGGCAATGGGTGCGGTGAAGATGGCGCGTGAGGCAGGCTCCAATATTCCGATCTGCCTTCACCTTGATCATGGCGACTCATTTGAGCTGTGTAAATCGTGCGTCGATAGCGGCTTTTCATCTGTCATGATTGACGGATCACACCTGCCATTTGAAGAGAATGTGGCACTTGCCAAAAAAGTAGCTGAATATGCTCATCAGTTTGATGTTTCAGTAGAAGCTGAATTAGGGGTTTTGGCCGGTATTGAAGATGAAGTCTCTGCGGAGCATTCCACCTATACGAAGCCGGAAGAGGTTGAAGAGTTTGTCAAAAGGACCGGCGTCGATTCGTTGGCGATCTCGATCGGAACATGTCACGGCGCTTACAAATTTAAGGCTGGCGAGCCGGTTCCTCCACTCAGGTTCGATATACTGGAAGAGTGCGAAAAGCGCATTCCCGGTTTTCCGATCGTTCTTCATGGCGCCTCATCGGTTGTTCAGGAGTACGTCGCATTGATCAACCAGTACGGCGGCAACCTTGAAGGGGCTTTAGGTGTCCCGGAAGAGCAGCTCCGACAGGCGGCAGCTAGCGCTGTCTGCAAGATAAATATCGATTCCGATGGCAGATTGGCGGTAACCGCCAGAATTCGCGAATATTTTGCCAAGGATCCGAAAGAGTTTGATCCGCGCAAATACCTGGGTGAAGCACGTAAAGAGCTGGTAAAGCTGGTAAAGCACAAAAATGAAACGGTTCTCGGTTCGGCAGGAAAGGCCTGATTTCCTACGGTTGTGGAAGGCACTATGAAAAGACATTCAATTCTGTATTCTGTCGGTGGATTTCTGCTCGGCGTACTTGCTCCGGTCGGTTGGTCATTGGTCAGAGTAGTATTTTTTTTTGATTCCAAGCGTGGCTTTGCGGAGCAGATATTTTACGACATTGTCAAAGATAGTGAACATTTTGCCCATTATACGTATATGGGGGGGGGAACCGCCGTTGTAATCAGCGTTCTTGGCTATCTGATCGGCAAGTATGACGACGAGTTGCGTGAACGGGCAACGGAACTCAGCGTTCTTCACCAGGAGGTGAACGAACAGAAGGAGATTTTTGAAAATCGTTATAAAATTCTGGACAGGAACATCAAAAATTTTCATCAAATCAGCAGCAAAATCCAGAAATCACTCAATCTTGATGAAGTCCTGTTTCTCTGCGCTGAAGGGTTGCACGACGTTCTGGGTTACGAGCGGGTCAATATCCTGCTGGCGGAAGATGGTCGACGGCTTCGTTTCTTTGCCGCCATCGGTACGGAGGCTTTTGACCCGTCCGGCATTACTATGCCGATCGATTCGAGTATCGGTATTATTGCCAAATGTTTTCATGAACGTAAGGTGTTTCTGATCGACGACATCTCGCGCTATCCCGATGATTACCATTTGAAGCCCCCCCACAACGCTCTGTCGCCGCTCCGTTCGAAAAGCTTTATCTTATGTCCGATTGTCGTTAAGAACGATACGTTCGGGATTTTTGCCATCGACAATAAGAACAGCCGCCGATCCCTTAATGACTCGGATGTCGATACCATCATGCTCTTTGCAGACCAGGTGTCATCCGCCATAACCCGTATCAGTTTGCTTACTTCAATTGACACGTTGACATCCGAGATGGAGAGCTCATTCAGATTTCTATTGGCAAGTCGCGACCAGTATTCTAGAAATGTCAGCAATCTGCGTGAGGGCGTTGATTCTGTTGCTGACGGGACATCGATTATCGCTTCTTCCTCTGAAGGTGTTATGGCGTCAGTTGAAGAAACCAGTTCAGCAGTTACCCAAATTTCAGTTGCCATAGAACAGGTTACCAGAAATCTGGATCACCTGGCGGGGGTTGCCCGCCAATCAGCATCAGCAATGGAACAGCTCCACGGCACTATCGGCAGCGTTGAACAGAATGCGGCGATTTCGCACGGAGTTTCGCAACAGGTAAAAGAGCGTGCAGAAGAGGGGAGAGTCGTCGTCACGGAAACTATATCTTCCCTTGACGAAATTAAAATATCGGTCGGCCTTTCATTTGACGCCATACAGCGACTGGCTGAGAATAGTACCCGTATTGAAAATATCGTCAGCGTTATTAATGACATCACCAAACGTACCAATCTTCTGGCGCTGAACGCTGCCATTATTGCCGCTCAGGCGGGTGAATACGGCAAGAGTTTTGGTGTTGTGGCCGATGAAATCCGTAATCTGTCGCTGCAAACCGGTCATTCAACCGGCGAAATAACCTCCATAATCGAAAAAATCATGAGCGAGTCCAAAACTGCGGCCAGCAATATCGGGATAACCAAGGATCTGGTGCAACGTGGTGTTGAATTGGGTAACACTACCGGGGAGTCACTGAAAGCAATCTTTGACAGCTCAAATTGTTCACTTGAGATGACCAGACAGATCAAGCAGGCAACTCAGGAGCAGGTGGCCGGAGTTAAGCTGGTGGCGCACTCGATGGAAGAGATCAGTTCAATGACTTCCCAGATTTTCGCCGCGTCTACCGATCAGTCCAGAGCCACAAAAAGTATTGCCCGGTCAATTGAAACAATTAAGGATATGACTCATGAAATGGTTAATTCAACATCGCGTCAGGTTGAGGATGGCAGACTGATTCGACGCAATGTGGAATCGGTCAGCGGCATGGTTACCGAGTTGTTTGATAATATGGAGATGCGCAGGGCACAGAGTGCGGAAGTTGTTAAGGAACTGGAGCAGATGAAAGGCCTTACACGCTCGATATGACCGGTTTTATAAAGGCGGATGATAGATGAAAAAGAAAACGACAATTCCTGACATCCTGAAGATGAAGCTTAACGGCCAGCGCATTACCGTGTTGACCGCATATGATTTTCCGTTTGCGCGACTAGTTGATGGTGGCGGGGTGGACGTAATTCTGGTAGGAGATTCCGCCGGCGTCGTTTTCGCAGGTCATGAAACTACGCTGCCGGTTACGATGGATGAGATGCTGTATCATGTGCGGGCTGTCAAGCGAGCCGACCCGAAGGCTCTTGTCGTTGCAGATATGCCCTTCATGTCGTATCAAACCGGCATCGAAGACGCCTGCCGTAATTGCGGCCGCATGATCAAGGAGGGTGGTGCCGAGGCTGTCAAGGTTGAGGGGGGGAGCAATATGGCCCACGTTATCCGGGCGGTTTCATCAATCGACATCCCGGTTATGGCGCATATCGGGCTTACGCCGCAGTCGGTTCATCGCATGGGTGGTTACAAGGTTCAGGGGAGAAACGAGCAGGCCGAACGGATCAAGGATGATGCATATGCAGTGCAACACGCTGGGGCTTTTGCCGTTGTATTGGAGGGAATACCGGCAGCGCTGGCGGCAGAGATAACTGCCGAACTGACCATTCCTACCATCGGTATCGGAGCCGGCCCCTCATGTGATGGCCAGGTGCTGGTAATCCACGATATTCTCGGCCTTTGCGATAAATATTCACCCAAATTCGTCAAACGCTATGCCGATCTGGGGCCGATCATCTCCGCTGCTGTTACGCAGTATGTTGCCGAGGTCAGAAACGGCGAGTTTCCAACAGAAGAGCATTCATTCAGTTGAGGATCAG
Source organism: uncultured Geobacteraceae bacterium (assembly GCA_903845365.1). Classification (GTDB taxonomy): domain Bacteria; phylum Desulfobacterota; class Desulfuromonadia; order Geobacterales; family Pseudopelobacteraceae; genus JACRCG01. Next base: position 20,735 of record CAIMXI010000314.1, read on the forward strand.
ATGAAAATTATTAACAGCATCGTAGCAATGCAGGCGCTTGCCATTGCCCCAGAACGTGAGGGGAGGAGGATCGCCTTGGTTCCGACTATGGGATTTCTGCATGAGGGGCACGCCTCACTGCTTCGGCACGGGCGCAGCCTTGGCGATGTTCTGGTGCTCTCGATTTTTGTCAACCCGATCCAGTTTGGACAAAACGAAGATCTGGATCGTTACCCGAGAGATGTTGAGCGTGATTGCCGGATCGCCGAAGCTTGCGGAGTTGATATCGTCTTTATGCCGACTGCTGCGGAGGTCTACCCTCCCGGATTTCAAACGGGTGTCAGCGTAAGGAATCTCTCGTTGCCGCTCTGCGGTGCAAGCCGTCCCGGACATTTTGAAGGCGTGGCAACCGTCGTGGCCAAGCTGTTCAATATTGTCCGTCCTGACGTGGCGCTCTTTGGTACCAAGGATTATCAGCAGTTGGCCGTCATCCGTCGCATGACCGGAGATTTGAACATGCCGGTTGAGATTATCGGAATGCCGATTGTGCGTGAAGCAGACGGTGTGGCGATGAGTTCGCGTAACGCTTACTTGTCGCCATTTGAACGGCAGAGCGCAACCTGCCTGATGCGAGCGCTCATTCATGCCCGCGAGATGTTTGCAGCCGGAGAACGTTCGGTTGCCATCTTGCTGAATGAGACAAGAGCTGTCATTGAAAAGGAAGCCTCCGCCGTAATTGATTACATCGAATTTCGTGAGGGCTCAACACTGCAGGAGTTGGAAGTAGCTGACGACAGCACCCTATTGGCGCTGGCAGTGAAAATCGGAAAGACCAGACTCATCGATAATACCGTTCTTGGAGAGGAGTTGTAATTTCTGCACAGATCTGTTCATACAGCCGCTTATCTGCGTAAACGGGCGGCCGTTGGTCCCTGGTTGATCAACGAACCACCTTCCACCCTTTTCTCCGGCGCAGTCGTCGTCCCCTCCCTGGCCGAAACAGCCAACCTTCCACTGACATTAGAGTCACTTTCACGCAATCCACCTGATCTGCTGGAGTGTTTCCTGATTTTGATCGTGGTCAATCAGCGTGTAGATGCATCAGATGCGGAAAAAGCAGACAATCTTGAAACATTGAGGATGCTGCCGTTTTGGAGACTGGAGTATGGGTTACGCAATCTCTATTGGGTTGACTCTGCTTCAACCGGTAAAGAGTTGCCCCGGAAGCAGGGGGTAGGTCTGGCGCGCAAGATAGGCCTTGATCTGGCTCTACCGCTACTCGATTATCGCCACGACAACCCGCTGCTCATCTGCCTCGACGCCGACACTCTGGTACAGCCTGACTATCTCCCGGCGATCACCCGGCATTTTGCCGGTTCATGCGCAGGTGGTGCCGTAATCCCATTTCGACACCGTCCGGCTTCTGACCCGGCAGGGCAGTCGGCCATTGACCGCTATGAACTATTTCTGCGTCTCTACGCATTGGGGCTTGAACGCGCCAGTTCTCCATTTGCATTTCATACGGTTGGGAGCGCCATGGCCTGCACAGCATCGGCATATATTGCCTCAGGCGGCATGAACCGGCGTCTGGCCGGCGAAGATTTCTATTTTTTGCAGCAGGTTCACAAAACATCTGGCATCGCACGGTTGGCCGGAACAGTCGTCCACCCTTCGCCCCGTTCGTCACACCGGGTTCCGTTCGGAACGGGGCGCGCTGTCGGAGAGATGCTGGCAAACGGAGAGCAGCGGCTCCTTTTCTATCAGCCGGCTGTTTTTTCAAAAGTCGGAGAGTGGCTGGCGTGTGCAACGGAACATAGCGGGGAAGATGCGTTATTGCTGCAAAATCGTGCGGCGCTGATTTCGCCGGTTCTCCGCGATTATCTGGAACAGGTCGACTTCAGTAGAGCCTGGGAAAATTTGAAGAAAAACAGCAGCGGGAGTTCTGCACTGATGAAGTCATTCCACGGCTGGTTTGATGCCTTCCGTACCATGCGGCTTATTCATGAGCTGAGTGACCGGGCCTATCCGAGGATACCGCCGGAGGAGGCGCTGTTGCCGCTGCTTGAACAGGGTGGCGCTGTTTGCTCTGATATTACGATATCTGGTCAACTGGAGTTTCTGCGGAGATTACAGGGGGCAACAGGTTAAGGTTGACCCGGCCGGGTTGAGCTGATTCCGGTAATATACAGCGTTATTTCACCCCCCGGTTTACGAACAATTACTTCATCATCAAGCTTTTTGTGCAGCAGCGCCTGCCCAACCGGTGAATCCATGCTGATTCTGCCGATGCTGACATCAATCTCATCCGGCCCGACCAACTGGTAGCTCCGCTCGTCTCCCCCCTCTTCCTCGTATGTGACCCAGCAGCCGAAGGTAACCTGCTTCGGGTTTGCCGGAACGGTTGCCACCTTCAGCACTTTCAGACGTGAGCCAAGGTGTTTCAGCTTGCGATCAATTTCGCGCAGCCTTTTTTTCCCGTAGATGTATTCGGCATTTTCTGAGCGGTCACCCTCCGCAGCAGCGTCAGCAACTCCCCTGACAACCTTGGGGCGTTCGACTTTCCATAGGTGGTCATATTCATCGCACAGTTTTTTCAGCCCTTCAGCAGAAATCAAATTCGTCATTCAGAGGCAAGATTACTTTGCGACGTCAAGCAGTTCAACATCAAACAGCAGAGTGGCATTAGGCGGAATTGCTCCGCCTGCGCCACGTGCGCCATAGCCAAGTTTAGCAGGGACTATCAGCTTGCGCTTGCCGCCGACTTTCATCGTCATGACACCTTCGTCCCACCCGGGGATAACTTCACCGACTCCGATTGTGAAGGAGAACGGCTCATTTCGGTCAACCGAGCTGTCAAACTTTTTACCGTTTTCAAGTGTCCCTGTGTAATGAACCTTGACCATCTTACCGGCTGTCGGCGCTGCTCCCTTACCGGTGACGACATCAACATACTTGAGTCCGGATGCTGTTGTCACTGTTTTGCCGCCATCCTTCTTTGCTTCCTGAGCGGCAAAAGCCGGGACAGCAAGCAGCACCGCCATAAAAATTGACACAACAATTCTGCTGATACTCTTCATTCTTATAAACCTCCGGATGTTTTTTTGCTGATGCCGACAAGATAGTTGGTTTTGCTCACGCTGGCAACAGGGATTTTGCCGAATTCAATTCTTGACATTCACTTTCAAACTGTTTACAGCAGTCAAAACAGATTTCAGTTGTTTTGCTGAATTCCGCCGACGCAACTACACAGCCAAAGCCTATACCGGCCAGATTGATAAATGACGATGATTCCGAAAAGCGCTGCGTCTTTATGATAGTCACAATTACGAATCTTGCTATGGTATCAAGAACGATTGTTATTATTGTTACCGTTTTGATCATCCTGTTTTCTGCTGAAGTTAAGGCAAATGATAATGGTTCAAAAACAGAATCCACAATACCACTCTGGGAGCTAGGTTTATCGGCTGGCGGGTTTTATACTCCTGATTATCCGGCTGCAGAAAAGAATTCATTGCATGGACTAATTCTTCCCTATGTGATCTATCGTGGAGATTTTTTACGTTTAGGGAAAGATAGTATTTTGAAGGGTGTATTTATTGATAATGATTTTGTCGAATTTGATATAAGTGTCGCTGCCTCCTTCAATTCTGATTCTAATGATAATGATGCTCGGCGTGGCATGCCGGATTTGGATTACCTCTTTGAAATTGGCCCCCAGTTAAAGATAAAGTTAGGTGACTTTCATGGCGGCAAGGCCGAATTACTCCTACCTATCCATGCAGTATTTTCAACGGATATTAGCAGAATTGATCATAGAGGCTTTGTCTTAAAGCCAACTATCACCTACAAAAAGCGTAACGTCTTCAATTCGCTCATTGATATGTACAGCTCTGTTGGTGTGAGTTTTGCCTCCCAAAAATTACACGAATATTATTACGCTGTCGAACCACAATACGCTACGCCCACCCGTCATGCATATGAATCAGATGGTGGTTATCTCGGTAGCCGTATAGCTATTGGATTATCTTATGGTATTACGGAACGAATTCAGGCTACCGTTGCCGGAGGGATTGGATATTATGGCGGGACAGCAAATACTAATAGTCCATTGTTTCGTCAGAACACAAATGGATATATCAATGCTGGCTTGACATGGTCAATCATTCAAAGCGATATGCGTGCTAACCCTCATAGGTAGTGCTGCGGTACTGGTCACCAGTCCATTAATACATGTGAGGCTTCCAATTTAGCCCAGTACAGCATACGAAGTCTGTGAACTTTTGCATCTCTTGGCGGCACAGAAACTGGAGGTGCCAATCACGCTCTTCTTGGATAATGCCCGCTATCAAAAATGTGCCTTGGTCATGAGTACTGCTGAACAGCTTCAGATTGAACTATGTTTTTTACCGACCTATTGTGGATGATCTGAATATACAAATCCAGCGGGAGCTATCGACATTCATGATTGAAGACCCGGCGACAATCTCACGTGCCATGAAGCTTAACTACATCTCAAAGTCATTGGAGCGTATCGCCGACCATGCAACCAATGTCGCCGAGATGGTCATCTTCATGGTCAAAGAGAAGGATATCCGGCACAAAATCGCCTGAACAATGGCTGTTGACCCACCCCATTACTTCGATGTATTATCCGCCAGTATCAAGTAGATAAAATCGACCCACAATGTCGATATACACGAGAGTCTGACATGGCAGATATTCCGGATCATAAGGATTTCAAGCTCCTCCGTTATTTCACGGCAACCAGCCTGGTTGCCTTTCTGATCGTTGCCGCTCTGCTCGGTTACATATTCAGGACTTTATCCATTAACGCGATGATCGCCAGTTGTGAAAGTGAGCACACCAATCTGGCCAAGGTTCTTGCTAATGAAATAGTGAACCACGAACTGGAATTGTTATTAAAAGCCACTGAGGTCAAGCATGATTCCGGGCAGAAAGGGCAGCCACCCCACATAACTGCAATGAACGAGGAGGTAACTTCTGTCCTCAAGGGCACTTCGATTTTCAAAGTCAAGCTATACAACTTGAAGGGTATCACAACTTACTCAACTGAACTAAAGCAGATTGGCGAGGACAAGAGCAAGAACGCGGGTGTTGTCGCCGGCTTGCAGGGGAGAACCAGCTCTAAGCTGACGCATCGGAACACATTCAGTGCATTCGAGGGGGAGATACAGAATATTGACCTGGTCGAAAGCTATGTTCCGTTGTACGACTCTGCAACCGGCAAGATCAGCGGTGTATTTGAAATCTATGGAGATGCAACCCAGAGAGTGGCTCAAATAAGCAACAGGCAGTGGTATATCGTTGGCGCTATCCTGGGGCTGCTCTCCATGCTTTATCTGACGCTGTCTGTCATCGTGAAACGGGCTCAGAACAGGATTATCCGACAGGATGAAGAAAGTCGGCGCTATCTGCAAGCCCTCAGCGAGAGTGAGGAGCGGTGGGAATTCGCCCTGGAAGGCTCTGGCGACGGCGTCTGGGATCGCAATCTGCAAACCGGTGAAGTGCTCTATTCGAAACGCTACAAGGAAATTTACGGTTTTTCCGAAAATGAACTGGTCGATCATCAGGAATCATGGTACGCGCGAGTCCACCCCGACGATCTACATCAGGTGAATGCGGATCGGGAAGCCTATTTCGCCGGCCAGCAGCAGAGCTATACCAGCGAGAGGCGCATGCAGTGTAAGGATGGAAGCTGGAAATGGGTTCTTTCGCGGGGTATGGTGGTATCGCGTGATCCGGAAGGGAAGCCGCTCCGCATGATCGGCACGCACAGCGACATCACCGAGCGACATCAACGGGAGGACAAGTTGCGGCTGGCGGCCACGGTTTTAAACACCATGGACGAGGCGGTCGTAGTGACCGACCTTGAAAATAGAATCGTCTCTGTTAATCCCGCGTTCACGCGTATCACCGGCTATTTACCGGATGAAGTTATCGGAAAGGATCCGAAAGTGCTTGCCTCCGCCACTCAATCGGCGGAGTTTTACCAGGAGATGTGGCAGAGTTTGTTTGCCACTGACGCCTGGCAGGGTGAAATCCGCAACCGCCGCAAGGATGGCAACCTGTATCTGGAATGGCTTTCCCTCAAACGGGTATACAATGACCTGGGTTTGCCGACCAACTATGTCGCCGTATTTTCCGATATTACCGAGCGGAAGGCGACCGAGGAGCGTACTCAGTACCTGGCACATTACGACCTGCTTACAGGCCTACCGAACAGAACCCTTTTTTCTGACCGTCTCCAGCAGGCCATAGCAAAGGCGCGCCGTGACAAATCCCAAATGGCGCTGATGTTCATCGATCTCGACAAATTTAAACCGGTCAATGACACGCTCGGGCATCAAGTGGGCGACCTGCTGCTTGAACAGGTGGCGTGCCGCTTGCGGGAATGCCTGCGGCGCGAGTCGGATACCGTTGGAAGGGTGGGGGGAGACGAATTTGTTGTAATCCTGCAGGAAATTGAAACCGTCGGAGATGCCAGGCTCGTTGCAGAAAAAATTCTTCAATCACTCAACCAGTCTTTCGACATCGCCGGTCACCCCATCAACATCTCTTCCAGCATCGGAATAGCGATTTTCCCAGAGCACGGGAGCGACGAAAAGCTGCTGCTCAAGTCTGCCGATGCAGCCATGTACCGTGCCAAGGAAGCGGGGCGCAATCGCCTGGTTATGGCGGAATTATTGTCACCGTAACACGTCAAAATAGCGCCCCTGCGGATGATGAAAGACCAGCGCCGAGACGCTCGCCTCCGGATCCATCATGTCGCCGTCAGTTAACTGTACGCCGATCGCTTCCGGCTCCAGCAGCCGGAACAGTTTCTGCTGATCGCTCAGCTCCGGGCAGGCCGGATAGCCGAACGAAACACGAATACCACTGTATTCAGCGTTGAAGATCTGCTTCAGGCTGAGTGCCGGATCATCAATAATACCCCATGAAGTACGAATACGCTTGTGCAGAAATTCGGCGGTCGCTTCTGCCAACTCCAGAGCCAGTGCCTGTAGCAGGTGCGAGTTGAGATAATCGCCCGCCTCCTTCATCGCCTCGCTTTTTTCCCTGACTCCCATACCGCAACTGACCACAAAAAGCGCCATGTTGTCCCGTAATGCGCCGGTGTTCGGACGGACAAAATCTGCAACACAGAGTCGTTCTCCTGCGGCTTGCCTGGGGAAGCCGATGCGCATGGCTTCACTATCCTGATCAGACTGATCGAACAGGATCAGATCGTTCCCTTCGCTATTGGCCGGATAGAAGCGGTAGAGCGACTGCGGCTGTATCAACCCCTCCCGCTCGACTCGCGCCAGCATCTCCTCCACCGCCTCGTGCAGCTTGAGCGCCTTTTCGTCACCTGCCGCCAGCAGTTTTTCCACGGAACCGATCAAGCCGAGATGCTTGGTGTAGAGCATCTGTCGGTTCAGGAAGGGGAGCACCTGCTTGAGCGGGATGTCGCGCAGAATGTGCTTGTCAAAATCAGGCGGCGGCAGGATCGGCGCTTCAGGAAGTTGGCTTTTCAGACTGGCCTGACCGGTCGGACTAGTCAGACTAGTCTGACGGCTTGCCACTGCAGCCTGCTGACGCCGTGCCAACTCCTCCAGCAGAGCTGCGCGTTCAGCCGGTTCAAACAGGTGATTGGCCAGCTCCAGGCCGGCCATTGCATCCTTGGCATAAAGCACCGGCGCGCCATACGCCGGTGCGATGCGGCTGTCGGCAAAGTTGCGGGAGAGCGCCGCGCCGCCAACCATCAGCGGTACTTTTATGCCGGCCTCCTTTAGATCTGCTGCTGTCGTCACCATCTGCAGGGCGCTCTTTACCAGCAGCCCCGAAAGCCCGATGAAGTCCGGCTGCTCGCGCCTGGCCGCCTCTATCAGCGTCTCCGATCCGACCTTTATCCCGAGATTGACGACTTCAAAGCCGTTGTTGGAGAGGATTATCTCCACCAGATTTTTGCCGATGTCGTGGACATCTCCCTTGACCGTCGCCAGAAGCATCTTCCCCTTACTAGAGCTTTCACCCTTCTCCAAGTACTGCTGCAGATGCGCCACGGCTGCCTTCATTGCTTCCGCCGACTGCAGCACCTCGGCAACAATCAGTTGGTTATCGTTAAAGAGCCGCCCTACTTCGGCCATACCGGCCATCAATGGTCCATTGATGATGTCGAGCGGTCTGTCACCCCTCGCCAGTGCAGCATCGAGGTCAGCCGTAAGACCGTTTTTGACCCCCTCGACTATGTAGAGTGACAGCCGCTCGTCCAGCGGAAGCTCTGCTGCCGGGGCGTGTGAAGCAGGCTTTTTGTCGCGGAAGGCGGCGGCAAAGACGGCTACCGGATCTTCACCGCGCCAGAAGATCAGATCCTCTGCCAGGCGCAGTTCATCGGGATGAATGGAAGCGTACCGTTCGAGATTTTCGGTGTTGACGATAGCGTAGGTGAGACCGGCCTTGACACAATGATGGATAAAGACGGCGTTCAGCACCTCACGTCCCGGCTGAGGCAGACCGAAGGAGACATTGGAAATCCCCAGAATGGTACTGCAGTCAGGAAATTCCTCTGTGATAAGCCGCACCCCTTCGATGGTTTCCACCGCCGAACCAATATAGGCGGCGTCGCCACTCCCGACCGGGAACACCAGCGGGTCGAAGATAAGGTCTTCCGGGCGCAGGCCGTATTTGTTGACCAGCAGGTCGTATGAACGCCTGGCGACCGCCAGCTTGCGCTCGCGCGAGACCGCCATGCCATGCTGCGGGTCTTCGTCGATGCAGCCTACCACTACGGCACCGCCGTAGCGATGAATGAGGTCAGAAACCTGAGCGAAGCGACTCTCGCCATCCTCAAGATTGATTGAATTAAAGAGACATTTTCCCTGCAGCCGCTGCAACGCCAGCTCCATGACCTGCGGGTCGGTAGAGTCGATCATGATCGGCGCCCGCACCTTGCGAGGGAGAAACTCCAGAATGCGGGTCATATCGGACGACTCGTTCCGATCAGGGTTGGCCACGCAGATGTCAATCACCTGAGCTCCGTTTTTGACCTGATCTCGCGCAATTTCGGCGCCCTCTTCAAAACGCTCCGCCACGATCATATTCTTGAATTTGCGTGAGCCGATCACGTTGGTACGTTCGCCGACCAGCAGCGGACGGGCATCATTTTCTATCACAAGGGCTTCAATCCCGGAGACGACCCGGCGGCGTGGCGCTGAGGGACGACGAGGCGGCTTGTCGGCCACCATCCGCGCGATAGCGGCGATGTGAGCCGGAGTTGTGCCGCAGCAGCCGCCAACTATGTTCAGCCACCCTTCATCAACAAAACGGGAGAGCTTTGCAGCCAGAGAGTCTGGCGATTCGGCGTAGTTGCCGTTCTCATCGGGGAGACCTGCGTTAGGGTAGACAGAGACATGGCAGTTGGCCAGCTCCGAAAGCGTGCGGAGATGATCAGTCATGAATTCCGGCCCGGTGGCACAGTTCAGGCCGATGCTGATCAGCCCGAGGCTATCCTCCAGATGAGCCAGGCTGACGTAGAGTGCTTCAACCCCCTGTCCGGCCAGCATCGTTCCGGTCGGCTCAATCGTGCCCGAGATCATCAGCGGCACCCGCTGCCCGCTCTCGGCAAATGCCAACCTGATCCCCTCAGCGGCGGCCTTCAGATTCAGGGTGTCCTGGGCTGTTTCGAGCAGCAGCAGGTCGACGCCGCCCGCCAGTAGTCCCAGCGTCTGCCCCCGAAATGCCTGCACCAATTGATCAAAGGTCACGCCGCCGGTAACCGAGATGGTACGTGTGGTCGGCCCCATCGAAGCGGCAACCCAGCGCGGTTTCTCCAGAGTAGCAAAGGCGGCGCAGGCGCGGCGGGCGATCAGCACCGCCTGCCGGTTCAGTTCAAAGACCTGATCCTGCAGTCCGTATTCGGCAAGAACGATATCAGTTGCGCCAAAGGTGTTAGTTTCGACGATATCGGCCCCGGCGGTAAGATAGGCGCGGTGAACCCCCTCGATCACATCAGGACGGGTCAGGGTCAGATGTTCGTTACACCCCTCATATTCAGCGCCTCCAAAATCATCGGCGGTCAGATTGTAAGTCTGCAGTTGGGTGCCCATGGCGCCGTCTATAACCAGTATGCGTTCGGCAAGTGCTTCAAGAATGTTCTGTGTCATGCTGGTAAACTCCTCGGTTTTGTTTTTATCAGTCTACTCAAAAATAACATCAAGTGCCCCCTGAACATTTGAAACCCCTTCAAGACGAATACCACGTTTTTTAAGGCGTTTCAAGCTGCCAGCCGGGATGATGCAGCGTTTGAAACCGAGCTTTTCTGCTTCGGCAATGCGTAATTCAGGTTGAGTGACCGCCCGTACTTCGCCGGCCAGACCGACCTCACCAAATACAACAGTATCTGGCGGAATGGCTCTGTCGAGGTGGCTGGAGGCTACGGCCATAATCATTGCAAGATCGGCGGCCGGCTCATTCAGCCGTGCGCCGCCGGCCGCATTTAAAAAAATGTCCTGGCCGGTCAAATGCAGGCCGACCTTTTTTTCCAACACGGCAACCAGCAGAGCCAGGCGGTTATGATCCACTCCGATAGTTGTCCTTCTGGGTACGCCGTATGAAGATGGTGTTACAAGCGCCTGAAGCTCAACCAACAGCGGGCGGCTCCCCTCCAGTGAGGTGGTTACTACCGATCCTGAGACACCGAGCGGGCGTTCAGAAAGGAACAGCTCAGAAGGGTTTGCCACTCCGCAGAGCCCCTCCTGCTTCATTTCAAAAACGCCTATTTCATTGGTCGAACCAAAGCGGTTCTTGACCGCCCTCAGAATCCTGAAAGGGTGGCTGCCGTCTCCTTCAAAATAGAGCACCGTATCAACCATATGTTCCAGCACCCGTGGACCGGCAATCGATCCATCTTTTGTTACGTGGCCGACAATGAATATCGGGATACCGCTCCCCTTGGCAAGCAACATCAGCTTGCCGGCAGATTCCCGCACCTGACTGACGCTACCGGGAGCCGATTCGAGGGCGGAAGTCCAGACCGTCTGGATTGAGTCAACTACCATTGCAGCCGGCTTGAGAGCCGCAGCCTGACTTAGAATCGCTTCAAGGAAGTTTTCAGCCAGAATCAGCAGATTTTTGCTTGAAGCGCCGAGTCGCTCACCGCGAAGCCGGGTCTGTGAAGCGGACTCTTCGCCTGAAACATAGAGCACTTTCCCCGACTCCTCCGCCAGGGTGTGCATCGCCTGCAGCAACAAAGTCGATTTTCCTATGCCGGGGTCCCCGCCGATAAGTACCAGCGAGCCGGGTACAATGCCGCCGCCAAGTACCCGGTCGAGCTCTCCGATGCCGGTCGGCCTCCGGGTTTCAGATTGCGGTGGGACATCACAAATCGGTATCGGCTGTGCGCTTCCTGCTGTGCGCTGCGGGCTAGAAGCCTTGATAACAGCCTCTTCCACCATACTGTTCCAGGCTCCACAGTCAGGGCATTTGCCAAGCCATTTGGGGGATTGGCTCCCACACTTTTGACAGGTAAAGATGGTTTTCTGTTTCATTTATTCCTCGTGATATATTCAGGCCAATTTGATTTTCTTCTCTCTTTTTTCCTTCTCCTTACCCCGATACATCTCACGCATCTCTTTCACCTGACTTCTGACCTCCTTGCGCAGCTCCGGCGGCTCCAGTACCTCGGCGTGAATGCCATAAGAGAGTATCCAGGAAATCAGCTCCATCTGCCCCGCCGCCTCAAATTCGACGACCACCCGTCCACCCGGATCGATGCTGATCTTCTGTCCCGGCATCCAGATCCGATCCTTGACTGTGTGAGCAATCTTGGCAGAAAAGCGAACCCGCACCTTCATCGGTGTATCGCTCACCAGGCCAAAAGCGGAGCTGAAATGGGCTTCCGGCTGATAGCTGTCAGGTATCTCAAAGCGCTGGCGGGTAATCTCTACCCCACGTATGCGTTCCAGGGCAAACAGGCGCATGCCGGAGCGGTTGATTGTATTCCCGAGCAGATAAATCCCCCCCTTGTGGAAGACCAGCGTATAGGGCTCAACCTCATATAAATCTTCTTCGCCCTTACCCTTCTTCGCATATTTCAGCCGAATGCGGTACTGCTGCAGCAGCGCTTTTTGCAGACCACCTACAAAGGCGGCTGCCGGGGAGTAGTCCCTTGCTCCGTGCAGCAGCGGCAGCGAAACCCGTGCAATCCGCTCCAGATGCGCGGCATGACGATCCGGGAGAACGGAGTGAACGGTTTTGAACAGCTCGTCAATCTCGGCCTGGAACGGCGTGCCTGCCAAGTGGGCGCCAAGAGAGCGGAGCAGGTATAGCGACATCAATTGCGGCAGAGTAAAGGTAATCGGTGGGAGGTTCCGAGATCGGGTCAGGAAGCTGTAGACCTTTTTCCCATCACTCCACTCCGTTGTCAGCGTATAACCGGCCTGTTCCACCGCATTCAGATCGCGGTGAATGGTGCGCCGATCAACGTCGCACTCTTCCGCCAGTTCATCCAGAGTCAGGCCGCGCCTGGTTTCCAGTAGACGGATAATCGAGTGCAACCGCCCCGCTTGAGAATATTTTTTCGCCGGTTTACCTTTCAGCATTGTTCCCCCTTGCCGAAACTGGATTTATCGCTACAATGTCCGGAGTATGCTAGATAAAATGAGCGGAGCATTGTAGCAATTTGAGTCATTTTGACAATCAATTTCTGACATATACCGTCATGCTGCATGACTGGCTCAACCAGCCCGGCTATGCTTCACTGTTCTTCATGAGCTTTCTCGCATCCACGCTGCTGCCGCTTGGCTCAGAGTGGCTGCTGGTGATGATGCTGGTCAGTGGCTATGATCCCGTGATGACAGTTGCCGTTGCTACCTTTGGTAACTACCTGGGAGCCGTGGTGACCTATCTGATTGGCATTTGGGGTGGGAGTTGGCTGATAGAAAAGGTTATGCGTGTTTCGCCGCAGCAGCAGGAACGGGCCAAAGGGTATTACCAGCGCTTTGGCGTGTATTCATTGCTCTTCTCCTGGATGCCGATAATCGGAGACCCGCTCTGTCTGGCGGGGGGAGTATTGCGGATCAATTTCTGGATGTTTTCTCTGTTGGTCGCTATCGGCAAACTTGTCCGCTATGCGGTGACTGCGGCAATAACGCTCACGGCCGCCGGGTAGAAAGGAATTTGTCGGTAGCAAAAAGGAATGTTCCCCCTGGGTGTCCAAGTAGCAGTTTTAAGCAATCGTATGCCTTATATCCTTCCCTTTGACCATAAAAATCACCATTTCGGCAATGTTGGTAGCATGGTCTGCAATTCGCTCCAATGATTTTGAGATATAGTTGAGCTTCATGGCGCGTGAGATCGTGGTTGGGTCTTCAATCATAAAAGTCAGCAACTCTCTTTGAATCTGATTATTAAGGCCATCTACAAAACTGTCATCCCTGCATACCTTGACGGCCAAATCAGCGTCACCAATAACAAATGAGTCCAAAGCCTGCTTTACCATCACCTCAGCACAGTGAGCCATACGGGGAATATCGATGTAGGGCTTAAGCGGTGGTTCTTCATTCAACTCGCGGGCTCGTTTGGCGATGTTGGCGCACTGGTCGCCCATTCTTTCAAGGTCAGTGACTATCTTGAGCGTAATCGTGATGAAGCGCAGATCACGGGCGGCTGGCTGGCGAAGTGCTAACAATTCCAGACAGCATTCATCGATTGAGATTTCGGCGGCATTGACCTCATGATCAAATGCAATAGTACGCTCTGCCAAAGGAGTGTCCCTATCTACCAGTGACTTGACCGAGTTGGCAATCATCAACTCCACCTTGCCCCCCATTACCAGAATGCTCTGTCTCAATTCATTCAACGCAACGTCAAATGAGGTACTGATGTGTTCGCGCTCCATTATCTCTCCTAACCGAATCTTCCGGTGATATAGTCTTCCGTCTGTTTCTTCTCCGGGTTGGTAAAAATCTTCCGGGTTCCTCCTGCCTCAATCAACTCTCCAAGGTAAAAGAATGCCGTCACATCGGACACCCTCGCTGCCTGCTGCATGTTATGAGTAACGATGACAATAGTATACTTGTTTTTCAGCTCTTCTATCAATTCCTCTATCTTGAGTGTCGAAATCGGGTCAAGCGCCGAGCATGGTTCATCCATCAGGATAATTTCAGGGTTAACAGCTATTGCCCGTGCGATGCAGATACGCTGAGCCTGACCACCGGAAAGACCCAGGGCGGAATCATTCAAGCGGTCCTTGACCTCGTTCCAGATGGCCGCGCTTTTCAGACTGCGCTCGACCGCCTCGTCAAGGGTTGCCTTGTCATTGACACCAGCGATGCGTAAACCGTAGACAATGTTCTCGTAGATTGACTTGGGAAAGGGGTTGGACTGCTGGAAGACCATACCGATCTTGCGTCGCAATGAGATAACATCGGTAGAGGCATCATTTACCTCGTCTCCGTTAAAACGGATACTCCCTTCAATCCTGGCGCTCTCCACAAGATCGTTCATCCGGTTGAAACAGCGGAGCAGAGTTGACTTTCCACAACCTGACGGTCCGATAAAGGATGTCACCTGATGTCGTCTCATGTCAAGGTTGATTCCCTTGAGGGCATGTGCGTCACCATAATGAAGATCCAGGTTGGATACCGAAAGAATTGGTGCTGCCGCTGTTAGTTCTTTAGTATGTGGCATTCGCTGATTCCTTGATTAGGCGTTAAAATGTTGAGGTTGTGTATTTGCCGCGCATCCGGTTACGGAGGTAAATGGCCGTACTGCTGGCTAGGACAACTATTGCGAGCAGCAGCATGGTAGTGACATACACCATTGGTTTAGCCGCCTCTACGTTAGGGGACTGAAAACCGACGTCGTAGATGTGAAATCCAAGGTGCATGAATTTTCTATCCATATGGAAGAATGGAAAGTTTGTGTCAAATGGTAAGGTCGGTGCCAGCTTAACC
>CAIMXI010000315.1 GCA_903845365.1 uncultured Geobacteraceae bacterium
CGATGTGGGCTTAGGTCTTAACAATCTGGCGGCACTTTTGAATGAACTTGGCAGGCATGCAGAAGCTGAGCCGCTTTATCGTCGGGCGCTGGTAATCAAGGAGCAGGTTTATGGTTCTGATCATGCTAACGTGGCGTTAGGCTTGAACAATCTGGCGGCTCTTTTGAATGAACTTGGTAGGCATGCTGAAGCCGAACCGCTCTATCGCCGGGCACTGGCTATCAAGGAGCAGGTTTATGGCCCAGAACATGCTGATGTGGCGCTAGGTCTGAACAATCTGGCGGTACTTTTGAGTGAACTTGGCAAACATGCAGAAGCTGAGCCGCTCCATCGTCGGGCACTGGCAATAAGCGAGCAGGTTTATGGCTCAGCGCACGCTAGTGTTGCGACAAGCCTGAACAATCTGGCGTTACTTTTGAACGAACTTGGCAGGCATTCAGAAGCGGAACCGCTCTGTCGCCGGGCACTAGCAATACAAGAGCAGGTTTATGGCTCTGAACATGCTGCTGTGGCGTTAGGTCTGAACAATCTAGCGGAGCTTTTGAGGGTACTCGGCAATCATGCAGAAGCTGAGCCGCTCTATCGTCGGGCACTGGCAATAAGCGAGCAGGTTTATGGCTCAGCGCACGCTAGTGTTGCGACAAGCCTGAACAATCTGGCGTTACTTTTGAACGAACTTGGCAGGCATTCAGAAGCGGAACCGCTCTATCGTCGGGCACTTGCAATAAAAGAGCAGGTTTATGGCTCTGAACATGCTGCTGTGGCGTTAGGTCTGAACAATCTAGCGGAGCTTTTGAGGGTACTCGGCAATCATAAAGAAGCTGAGCCGTTCCATCGTCGGGCACTGGCAATAAGAAAGCAGATTTATGGCCCTGAGCATGCTGATGTGGCGTCAAGCTTGAACATTCTGGCGTTACTTTTGAATGAACTTGGCAGGCATGCTGAAGCCGAGCCGCTCTATCGTCGGGCACTTGCAATAAGAGAGCAGATTTATGGCCCTGAACATACTGATGTGGCGACAAGCTTGAACAATATAGCGGAACTTTTGAGGGAACTCGACAGGCATGCAGAAGCTGAACCGCTCCATCGTCGGGCACTGGCTATATCGGAGCAGGTTTATGGCCCTGAGCATCACCAAGTGGCGTCAGGCCTGAACAATCTGGCAGTACTTTTGAACGATCTTGGCAGGGACGCAGAAGCTGAGCCGCTCCATCGTCGGGCACTTGCAATAAGAGAGCAGGTTTATGGCCCTGAACATGCTGATGTAGCGTCAAGCGTGGACAACCTGGCGTCACTTTTGAACGATCTTGGCAGGCATGCAGAAGCTGAGCCGCTTTATCGTCGGGCACTTGCAATAAGAGAGCAGGTTTATGGCCCAGAACATGATCATGTAGCGACAAGCTTGAACAACCTTGCGTTCCTGTTGAACGAACTTGGCAATCATGCAGAGGCTGAACCGCTCTATCGTCGAGCACTGGCAATATGGGAGCAGGTTTTTGGCCTAGAACATACTAAAGTAGCGACAAGCTTGAACAATCTGGCGTCACTTTTGAATGAACTTGGCAATCATGCAGAAGCTGAGCCGCTCTATCGACGTGCACTTGCAATAAGAGAGCAGGTTTATGGCCCTGAGCATGCGGATGTAGCGAGTAGTCTGAACAATCTGGCGGGGTTTTTGAACGAACTTGGCAGGCATGCAGAAGCTGAACAGCTCTATCGTCGGGCACTGGCTATATGGGAGCAGGTTTATGGCTCAGAACATGCTGATGTGGCGTTAGGCCTGAACAATCTGGCGGCACTTTTGAATGAACTTGGCAAACATGCTGAATCCGAACAGCTATTACTTAGGAGTATCGCAATGGTAGATGGCTCAAAAAGGCATGCCTATTTCACATACTCCAATTTGTTGGCTGCAACAGGCCGTAATTTTACAGCTATTTTATTTGCCAAAAAAACAGTCAATGAGTGCCAACAAATACGCCGCAATGTTTTTAAACTTGGCAAAGAGACACTGATGTTATTTGATGTAACTGTTGAAAATAATTACATACATCTTGCAAATCTTTTAATGGAGGCAGATCGCTTAATCGAAGCTGAACATGTTATGGATCTGTTAAAGGAAAAAGAAGTATTCCTTGCTCTGCGCAGTGAGTGCGATACCTCATTTTCAAGAGAGCCGTTACCATATAATGAGATTGAGCGGAACATCGACCTAATTGCAACAACTTGCATACTTACACTGGCGGAAGTTAGTGGCCGGATAGCTCAACTGTGGCGTGAGGATAACCGATCTACTTCTGAGCAGCGAGAACTTGACGAACTGGAAAACAAACGCGAAGCTGCAACCCGGACCTACCACGAAGCTCTTGAAGACATTGAACAGCGTGCTGCGGCAAATCCGCAACGTGTGCATGATGTTGAAGCGGCATCTGCACTTGAGCAGGCTTTGGAAGAGATCGGTGATGGCACTTGCGCACTGTATACCTTGTCTGACAAAGAAAAGTTCCACAGTTTTCTTATTGGGCCTGGCTACCGGCACCATGCATCACAACAGATGAGTTCAAAAGAACTTGCCACCAAAATTGCTGAATTCAGAAAACTGTTACAGCCAGATGAATATGGCGAACTCCATGACCCGCTCCCGCTTGCGCAGGAACTGTACAACGTGATCGTAAGACCACTTGAGAAAGAGCTTGGAAACACCACCACTATACTCTGGAATCTGGAAGGGGTCTTACGCTATGTCCCAATGGCCGCCCTTCATGACGGGGAACAATTCCTGGTTGAGCGTTTTAATTCTGTATCACTTACGCCATCAACATTGCATGTCATAAAAGATATTCCACAATCACACTGGCGAGGCTGCGGCATCGGTATCAGTAAGGGTGGTGATGATTTTAATCCACTGCCGGCAGTTCGTGGTGAGATAGCTGCCATTATTCGTAATACCCAGGGAATGGAAGGGATATTGGACGGAGTTCGCCTGCTTGATGAAGATGCAACCTGGGAGCGAGTGAGGGCTACTCTTGCCCCAAAAGGTTTTGGTGCCATTCACATAGCCAGTCATTTTAAGTTGAATCCGGTTGAGATGCCTGCTTCTACGCTGCTGCTCGGAAACAACCAGACCATTACCTTACGGGAACTCAGTTTTAAGAACAATCTGTTTGGAGGCTCTGAATTGCTCACACTTTCAGCATGCAACACTGCTGCCTCCAATCCGCTTGCAACCGGTAAAGAAGTCGATAGTTTTGCTGATCTCGCACTGCGACAGGGTGCAAAAGCAGTTATGGCCAGCCTGTGGGAGGTCGCTGACGAGAGCACATCATTGTTGATGAGGGAATTCTACAAACTGCGGGAATCAGGCAAATCAAAAACCGAGGCGCTTCGATACGCTCAACTTGGGCTTTTGCATGGATCACATAATGCATCGAGTGATCTTCCGGTCAACCGGTCAGACCTTCAGCAACGTTACCGATACTCATTTAATGCTGAGACACCGTATTCCCATCCATTTTTCTGGGCTCCGTTCATTTTGATGGGGAATTGGAAGTGACCTACTGCCATGTTTTGATTGCCTATTATTATGGGAGTTGGTGGTAAATTTAGAAATATGGGTATAGCCATAATGGGTAAAACAATTTTAGTTGGTAATGGTATTAACCGGATATTCGCCCGAAGTATTGGATTCGATCAGCAGTTATGAACGCTTTACACTCTTGCCGGAAGATGATCCGCTTATCCGCATGACAACCGAGGGCGATGTGCTATGACGACGATCAGCACCCACCTGGCACCATTGCTGACATCTAGCCCATTCTGCCCACACTTTGTTCTGGTGAATGGCGTGTCGTAATGTTTTATCGGAAATCAGGAGTACTGAAGCAATGAGTGAAAAACCCAAAATAGCAGTTGTCGCAGTTGGAAGTGCTGCAACACAAGTTATGATTGATCTGATTCCAGAGATGCCAAAGGCCAAGTTTTTGTCATTTATGGGATTAGATCAGTCCATGAAGCTTAATTCACTTACAACCTCTGACACAACCAAATTCAAAAACACATTCAGAAAGCTTTTAAAATACAGACTGTATCCGTCGTCTAACGTGATGCCGGTGAAACTTACGATGGCAAAGCCTTTTCTAGGAATAAAATGCTGGCAAGGAACACGTATCAAAAAAGATGATGAAATTTGGTACTGGGAAGATTGCCACGCCTTGACTGGTGGTGGCGGATTAGCACTTGTACGAGATGGGAATGTAATTCACGTTCGAGTTACTTTTATAAGTTAGCTGTGTCGAATTGGTGGAATAAATTGATAAAGAATGTTGTGTATAATACCTCTACTGATGAATGGAATAAAGCCGAAAGCGGGAAAGTCTATAGAGGCAATATATCTATAACAATCAGTGTCTTTGCATTTTTATGTACAGTCATGTTTCCTAGAACCCTCTCAATACCATCAACGGTGCTCTTAATAGTGGCATTACTGTATTGGATATTTTCACAGAAGGCAAATTGGGTAATTTATGCATTTGTTATGTTTGAGATAGTGACGTTTACAGGTGTTGATATTAAATACCGTGGTTTTAATAGCGCATTACCAAAAGTATGCAGATACTTCAGAGGTCGCCCTACACCTGAGTTATTGGAGTCAGCTAAAAAGGGAGATATTTGGTTGGCAGGATGCGTTAGTAGAGGTGGATTGGCACCTAAGTGGATAATAGTCTGGTGATTTCATAAGGAATAAATATACCGGAGGCGAGGGATGATACGAACCATCATGATTGAGGGCTTCAAATCGATACCATCAATGCAGCTTGAATTAGGTCGGGTAAATTGCTTTATTGGAGCAAACGGGGTCGGCAAGAGCAATATCCTGGAAGCCATTGGGGTGCTGGGCTCTGCTGCCAACGGCAAGGTCGATGATGAATCACTGCGTTACCGGGGAGTTCGATTGGGGTTGCCCCGTCTTTACAAATCCTCCTTCGAGGCTGGTCGGACGCCAGCCCATATTGCTCTGAGTGCAACCGGGGCAAAAGAGGAGACTTTTCGTGTCTCGCTTCTGAATCCTCTGGAAAACCCGAATCCGGCCTGGTCGTATAAAACCGAATACCTGTCTGATGGCCAAACTGAAATTGTCTCAGATGGCGTACGCAGTAAGAAAAACCTGTCTCCGACAGCGGGCCTGGCAGCACTCAAACTTGTGGATACTGGCACTGACAGTCTGGCATTCAAGCTGATGCAATGTTTGCAGGGCTATGCGATTTACTCCCCAAATACCCCAACTTTACGTGCCTTGGTGAGTGATCCGCAATCGCGTGAACCGCTTGGACTTTCCGGTGGGCGACTGGCGGAGAGCTTTGCTGAGTTCCGCAAGACCGTTTTGGACAAGAATGAAGAACTGCTTGATACTGTTTTTGAACTGATCGATTGGGTGGCAGACATCGAAACCAGCAATACTGCCGGTTCTTTGCTATCACCGTCCGTCCCACGAACCAAGGATGTGTTGAAATTTACTGATCGGTTCATGAAGAAAAACCGTAATACCCTTACTGCATACGATGCCAGCGAGGGTGCTTTATATGTGCTGTTCTGTGCGATGCTCTGTTTATCACCCAATGCGCCAAGGCTGTTTTCAATTGACAATCTGGATCAGGCGTTGAACCCACGTCTTGTATCGAGATTAACTGGTAAACTGGGGGTTTGGTTATCATGTGCGGATGCAAAACGCCAGATGTTGTTCACAGCTCATAACCCTGCTGTGCTCGATGGCCTCGATTTAGATGATGATGAAATTCGCCTTTTCGCAGTAGATAGAAACAGTGATGGTCATACAAAAGTTACTCGGATCACTCTTTCAGAAAAACTACGGGCGATGAACAAAGACTATCCACTGTCAAGACTCTGGTTGATGGGGAACCTGGGGGCTGTGCCAAATGTCTGACCTGCGTATCGCATTAGTTGCTGAGGGACCAACAGATGAAATCATCATTGAATCGGCATTAAAAGCCATACTGCCGAGTCCTTTTAAAATTTCTCTGTTACAGCCGGAACGTACCAGGTCTGTTTTGGGAACTGGCTGGGGTGGAGTTCTGAAGTGGTGCAGAGAGTTTCAAGCCCGTGGTGCTGAATCGTTGGAAGATGATCCGACAATGGAGTTTTTCGATCTGATTATTATCCATATAGATGCGGATGTTGCAGGCAAATCATACGCAGATTACGGCCAGGAGATTGCACAGGCCGCACAGCAAGGTGGATGGGGTTTGTTGCCATGTTCATTGCCTTGTCCGCCACCTGATGCCACCGTCGATAATATGAAAACGGTACTTCTTTCCTGGCTTGGAATAGATAAAATCGGGAATAAAACCGTACTCTGCATTCCATCCAAATCAAGCGAGGCTTGGCTTGCGGCTGCCGTATTCCCTGATAACCGTGATCTTTCGAGAGAACTTGAATGTGCGCCGAATATTGGGGATCGATTAGCGCAATTGCCAAAAAAACTGCGTTTCAAAAAGACTATCAGAAACTATCAGGCACATACGAGTACGGTAAAAGCAGAGTGGTCCAGAGTCCGCCGACTTTGCTCACAAGCAGAGATTTTTAGCCATTCAGTAGATGCTGTAGCTGCCGAGATAGCCTGCATGTCAGCATGCGGTCAAACATGATCCAGCTAACCATCGCTGCTGGGTACCCTCAGTGCCCGATGAGGATTGAACTTAAATGCTTAAATTCCAGAGCCATTCCACTCGAGGTTGACCGCTGAAGTGGAATTTGCCATCACTTTATCAGTTTTCTGTCTGGTAACCCATGACAAATCGCCCCAGCCGGAATAACCGGCGGGGGCGTTTTGTCATTCTGCAGCATGCACAGTCAAGCGACTACCCAAGAATTGCCTTCATATCGGCTTCAACGGTTGTAATCGGTGCAATATTGAAGTTCTCGACCAGGAAGTTAAGGACATTCGGCGTGATAAATGCCGGCAGTGACGGTCCGAGTTTGATGTTCTTTATACCGAGATGGAACAGGGTCAGGAGAATGACGACCGCCTTCTGCTCGTACCAGGAAAGTATCATTGAGAGCGGGAGGTCGTTGACGCCGCACTCGAACGCTCCAGCCAGTGCCACAGCAATCTGGATTGCCGAATAGGCATCGTTGCACTGACCGACGTCAAGCAGACGCGGAATGCCGCCGATATCGCCGAAATCCATCTTGTTGAAGCGGTACTTGCCGCAGGCGAGCGTCAGGATGACGGTATCCTTCGGGAGCTTTTCGGCAAATTCTGTGTAGTAGTTGCGCCCCGACTTAGCGCCGTCGCAGCCGCCGATCAGGAAGAAGTGCTTGATGTCACCGGACTTGACGGCGGCAATTACCTTATCGGCTACGCCCAGCACCGCGTTGTGGCCAAAGCCGGTCAGGATCTCCTGACCCGGGTTTTCAGACAGCCCCGGGAGTTCAAGAGCCTTATTGATTACATCCGAAAAATCCCAGCCGTCAACGTGCTTTACGTCAGGCCATGCGACGAGACCCCAGGTGTAGAGGCGATCTTTGTAGCTGTCCGAAGGCTTTTGAATGCAATTGGTGTTGAAGATGATTGCGCCTGGGAAGTCCAGAAACTCTTTGGCCTGATCCTGCCACGCGCCGCCAAAGTTACCGACCAGATGCGAATATTTTTTCAGGCCGGGATAGCCGTGAGCAGGCAGCATTTCACCGTGGGTGTAAACGTTGATTCCTTTACCTTCGGTCTGCTTGAGCAACTCTTCGAGCATCTTCAGATCGTGGCCGGTAACGAGGATGGCCTTACCTTCCTTGGTGCCAAGCTGCACAGCGGTCGGAACCGGATGGCCATACGCATCAGTATGGGCAGTATTGAGAAGCCCCATGACAGTCAGGTTCTGCTTGCCGCACTCCATTGATAGACCGACGTAATCCATCAGCCCGAGATTTGCGTCGGTAGACGCGGCGAGTGCCTTCTGGAAAAAAGCCATGACTTCGTCATCAGTTTTACCGAGGATCATGGCGTGGTCCATATAGGCGGCCATACCTTTAAGCCCTAGGAGTAGAATCTCGATAACGGAGCGGATATCTTCATTGGCATGCAATGAACTTAAGCTGTACGACTCACCCTGAGCGGACATGCCTGCTAGATCATCAGCCGGTTTCCAGTCGGCAACCGAACCGGAGAGTGTCACACCGGCAGCAGCTTTAGCCTTCTCTTTCAGATCAAAGCACAGCTTGATCATGCCGCCGATACGGGTTGCGTCAAAATCTACGTTGGTAACGGTAGAAAAGAGCCCCTCAATGGTAAAGCGGTCAATCTCGGCGTTGCGCCCCAGCTTGTCGGCATACAGCGCCAGGCTTTTCAGACCGTACATCAGATGATCCTGCAGTGCTGACACTTCGGGGTTTTTACCGCATACACCCACAATGTTACAACCGGTACCGTTTGCTGCCTGCTCGCATTGGTTACAAAACATGCTCATGTCTGTTCTCCTTTTTCTGGTTGGTTGACTAAACTCGTATGATGAGTTTTTTCATTTTTTATGGTAGGAACAGTATACCGTATTTTTCGGAAATTACTTGACGGTAGTCAAAAATTTAACTTTAAAGGAGAAATAAGATGTCTAAAGTATTTTTTACTGACATGCGAACCAGCCATAAGGAAAATCTGTTTGACAAAATCGCCAGACTGCTGACGTTGGCAGGCCTTCCTCATTCTCTCTCTGAAGGGGATCTGACGGCAGTTAAGATCCATTTCGGCGAAAAGGGGAACCACACTTATCTCCGCCCGGTCTTTGCCAGGCGCGTAGTGGAGGAGATAAAAAAACTCGGCGCAATCCCGTTTCTGACCGATTCCTCAACTCTCTACCCCGGTCAGCGGAAGGAGGCGATCTCGGCATTGACCTGTGCCATAGAGAACGGCTTCGGCTACGCCTGCGTTGGAGCGCCGCTCGTCATCAGCGACGGCCTGCGCGGTGTCACCGAAACCGAGGTTTCCATTGATGGCGAATTGCTCAATAAGGTCTACATCGGTACCGAGATCATCGAGGCTGATGCGATCGTCGCAATGACTCACTTTAAGTGCCACGAGCTGACCGGCTTCGGTGGTGCGCTCAAAAACATCGGTATGGGGTGCGCCAGTCGCAAGGGGAAGCTGATACAGCACTCCAATGTGGCGCCCAAAGTAGCGCAGAACAGTTGCATCGGCTGCGGCATCTGCCCCCGCTCCTGTGCTCATGACGCTATTTCCTTTATAAAGGAGAAAGCGTTCATCGACCCGGAAAAATGCGCTGGCTGTTCCCGCTGCATCACAGTCTGCCCGGTTACGGCGATCAACATCCAGTGGAACGAAGCCGCCGACAAAGTCATGCGGAAGATGGCTGAATACACCAAGGGAGCGCTGACCGGTAAGGAGGGCAAAGCGGTCTACATAAACTTCATCACCCAGGTTTCTCCCGCCTGTGACTGCTACGGCCATTCAGACGCCCCGATCG
The DNA here is from genome assembly GCA_903845365.1 of uncultured Geobacteraceae bacterium. Classification (GTDB taxonomy): domain Bacteria; phylum Desulfobacterota; class Desulfuromonadia; order Geobacterales; family Pseudopelobacteraceae; genus JACRCG01. The sequence continues at coordinate 9,489 of CAIMXI010000315.1, forward strand.
TCAACGATATCGGCATCTGCTCCTCGACAGATCCGGTCGCGATTGACCAGGCGTGCGCCGATCTGGTCAACGATGCACGCGGAAACGAAGGTTCTGCACTGCAATCCGGCCATGAACCGGGTGGCGATAAATTCCGGGGCTGCTGGCCGCAGATACCATGGGAAGTACAGTTGGAGCATGGAGAGAAGATCGGTTTGGGAAGCAGGAAATATGAGTTGGTGAGGGTGTGATGGGACTGAAACCGTGAAAGCGGTAATCCAGCGTGTTTCATCGGCCTCGGTAACCGTCAAGGATACTGTAGTCGGCAAGATAGGTCATGGGATCATGGTTCTGCTCGGCTTAGAAAAAGGTGACAATGCAGCGCAGGCTGATTGGCTTGTGGATAAAATCTCCGGGCTGCGCATTTTCTCTGACGAGGAGGGCAAAATGAACCGCTCAGTTATTGATATCGGCGGTGCCCTGCTGGTCGTGTCCCAGTTTACCCTTGCAGGAAATTATACAAAAGGGAGGCGTCCATCGTTTGATACAGCTGCCCCTGCCGACGAAGGAAAGCGACTCTACGAATACTTTGTCGAATCCGCAAGACAGGCCGGTCTGCCGGTGGCGACCGGCATCTTTCAGGCTGATATGCAGGTGTCGCTGGTCAATGACGGACCGGTGACCTTTATTCTGGAGCGGTGATTGATGACTAAAGAACTTACCCTCGGCTTCTCCCCCTGCCCCAACGACACCTTCATGTTCTACCCGCTCGTGCACGGCCTGGTCGACACTAGTGGCCTTTCATACCGAGAACGACTGGAGGATGTCGAAACACTCAATCAACTGGCTCTTGCGGGTGAGCTGGATGTCAGCAAGGTTTCCTATCACGCGTTTGGGCATATTCGTAAAGAGTATGCCCTGCTTCGCTCCGGCAGCGCTCTAGGCCTCGGCTGTGGGCCGCTGGTGGTTGCCTCGGAGAAATATGATCCGTGCGCACTGCGCGGCATGACTATTGCCGTGCCCGGCCGCTATACTACGGCGCTCCTCCTGCTGCAGCTGTTCAACCCGGAGTTGGATAATTTCATCATCATGCCCTTTAATGAAATCATGGATGCGGTATTAAGCGGCAACGTCGATGCAGGGTTGATCATCCACGAATCACGTTTCACCTATCAAGGTTTCGGTCTGCGCAAACTGGTCGATCTAGGGGAATGGTGGGAAGGTGAGACCGGCCTGCCAATCCCGCTCGGCGGTATTGTGGCACGGCGGTCACTCGGGGCTGAAACTATTGCCACTATTGAGCGGGCACTAAGAGCCGGGGTCGGATACGCACTGTCACACCCCGGTGAGGCGGCCAGCTACATTGGCGAACACGCCCAAGAGATGAGTCATGAGGTCTGCGCCGCCCACATAGCTCTTTACGTCAATAATTTTTCAACCGACTTGGGTGACGAAGGGGTTCAAGCTGTAACATGCCTGCTGCAGCGAGCTGAACAGGCGAAAATCATACCATCGTCAACGGTTCCTATCTTTATGACATAACGATCATTACCACTGTAACCCCCGACCCCAGTGAATTCAGCAGCGGACAGATATATGCACTATGAAGGGAGAATAATATTAGCGTTATTACATTTCAAGATCCTTACGGCTTGATATAGGTGGGTAAGAGGTCACTTGGATTTGATTTATCTGACTTGAAGGGGTTATTGTGCATTTTTGGATGCACAAAACTCAATAAAAAAGCCCCTATTTTCAAGGGGCTTTAGTATTTTACTGCATTTTTCTAAATTACTTTATGGCGGAGAGACAGGGATTCGAACCCTGGGTACGCTATTAACGTACACACGCTTTCCAGGCGTGCTCCTTCAGCCGCTCGGACATCTCTCCGCAAGAGCGAGCGGGAGTTATAATATAGAATTATATTATTGTCCAGCATTTCATGCATGATTATACAGCAAGAGTTCCGGTCGACTTACTTCCATAGATTCTCTGTGCCGGTCTTTTCTCTGTACTGTTTTACAGCATTCCCAAAAGAGTCCATAATTTCATTATTTACTTCATTTTTTGAGTACCAGGCGATAAAGAGGACTACTGCCAATACCAAAAGTGCCCAGACAACCTTCATTAGCAATGACATCCGTTTTCTTGGCCCACTATCCAGATTAATGCTAGGCAAAGAACCCTTCATGCGGATACGCATCAACTCCAGGTGGGCTATATGGGTTACGATCGCATCCCGGTCACGGTCGTCAATGATCACGAAATTGAGCGCCACATTATAATGCAGCTTGTCACTCTTTATGCTGTAATTGATATTCTTAAATACTACTTTCGCTATACAGTCAGCTATGCGGGGCGGGTTAGATGGAATAAATATTTCCATAAGAACAAGATCTTCTGCTTTAAACAGCTCAGAAGTAACGCACTTTATCCCCCCCCCGCTGAGGTTCAATGCGGCGGCGCTAACATTATCCCAGGATTCATCCACCGGATTAAACACTGCTACTTTTTGATCCTTTTTCTTGGGCTGCTCATCGTCTCCAGCATCAAATTCACCAGCGGCAGTTCGCAACACCAGAAGCCGCTGTTCCTCTTCAAAAGCGGCTCTACGCGCGGCTTCAGTCGCGAGTCTATCCCTTTTTCTCTTCCGCAATTTCCCGATAAGAGCATTCAGGTTCTGTTCTTTCGGAACCTCGTGCCTGAATGGGATGAACGCGTCTATCCTATAAAATTCGCGAAGTTCGCCGGTACCGACTTCACCGGTAAGGCGCACTTTAATTAAGCCCAAATCTGCTTTACCGTCAAAATTGGCGCTACAGCGCTGCTCCGCCCCTTCCTTGCCAAAACGGATATCAAAGGTGTCCCCGTATCTCAGTTTGACCGCAGAGGGAAATTGATCACGCGACAGAAGAAGAGTCAGGACATCCTCTTCAAGTTCCTGGACTATTGCCCAGTCACGAAAAGTCTCATTGTACTCCATCGGAATACAGATCGTGACCTTCAGATCTTTAGGAAAGTATTGAGCGTACTTTGAAACAGCCATAGATCGGTACCATAACAAAGAGGGAGAGTAGTTTTGCTATTACGGCTGCAAACGTTACCACCCAAAATGAACATCTGTCAATGCAATTTGAGTGTATTTGAGAAAAATTGAGAGGCGCTTCAAACAGACAGATGAATTTTAGAGCTGCCGAACGTCTTGCCGTTTATGCCGATCCTGATTCGGCTGAAACGGTTGGGGCGGTTATTCTTTTTTCTCCCCCCTCATGGATAAAACGGCTGTAGTCGATGTCGGTACCCTTGATATGACAGACCAGCCAATCCACCATAAAAACCAGAACGTCGGCGCTCATATCATTACCCGCATTAAAGCTGCTCTGGATATCTTGCAGCTTTGTTGTAAAGTGGTCATGCTCCTTGCGATGAGCGCCCAGCGCCGGATAATTCCAGGAGAGCATCAGTCGCTCTTCTTCAGAGAAATGCACTATGACATACTTGATAAGATTGTTGATTATCTCTTCTACCTTCACTTTCCCGTCACCCTCTGTTATTGCTTCGTGCAGAGAGTTCATCCAGTCGAAAAGCGCCTTGTGCTGCTTGTCGATGAACTGAATACCCAATACAATGCTCTCGTCCCACTCAAATTTAGTCATGTCAAACTCCCTCGTAGTTGATGCTATTCTGTGTATTGATCCTGATATAACAAGTTTAAAAACCTCCTGATGCAGATGTTTGGGAGCCGCATCAGTATATCCATTTTTATTATTTTAGCAATGCTAGTCATGATACCGCGCCTGAGAACCGCAAAATGATGGAAAATCCTGGTTGCAAGCTGGTACTCGCCTGTGATAGGAAGAGTGCATGAGCGAAGAAAAAACAGCCCCGTTTATTGAACATCTTGTCGAACTGCGCACACGACTGATAATAATTATTATTGCAGTGTTCGTTGGAATGGGGGTTGCGTGGAATTTTTCCAGCGATCTACTCAAGTTTATAGAAAAACCTCTGACCGGCAAAACCTATCTGACGGAGATCAAAAAGGACGTGTATCTCAAAGTCAAAGAGCTTGCCCCTGCCATGTACAGCCACTTCAAGCTTGACCAGGAAGTCAACAAACCGCAAAAACAGCATCCTCTCAACTACAGCGCCCCTCTGGAACCGTTTTTTATTCAGTGCAAGATCTCAATGATGGCCGGTTTTGTCCTGGTTCTACCGATCGTCTTCTATCAGGTCTGGCTGTTTGTCGCACCCGCCCTGACCAGGCGTGAGCGAAAAATGGTGGTTCCTTTTGTTACCGCCGCAACGGTGACTTTCTGTATCGGCGCCATGTTTTTTTTAATCATTATCTGGCCGGTTATTATCAACTTTTCTCTTTCATATGAGGCTGAAGGGCTGCAAAGCTGGTTTAATATCAGCGCTTACGTAAATTTTTGTCTGCGACTGATTCTGATATTCGGACTGATCTTCGAACTTCCGGTACTGACGTTGATCCTGACCCGCCTAGGGATCGTAAATTACCAGTTTTTAGCGCCAAAACGGAAATACGCTCTGCTCGCCAGTTCGATAGTAGCCGCTTTTCATGCGGATTTGATAACAATGTTTGTTATAATGATCCCGATGTATCTTATGTACGAGATAAGCGTTTGGGTTGCCCTGATCTTCGGCAAGAAGAGGACGAATTCAGAGGAAGAGCTTCCGGTATAGAACAGCTTGATAAATCTGTTGACAAGTCCCTTCAAAACCCATAAAAAGACGTAAAGAGTCTTTTTGGAGGGTTTTACAAGAATGATGGAGCTTACCCGTAAAGGTGAATATGCAATCAGAGGTATCGTGTATCTGGCTGGAATGCCGCTTGGCAAGGTCTGCCTGTTGAATGATATAGCCACTTCCGTTGACGTCCCCCCCACGTTCCTTGCCAAAATATTCCAGCAGTTCAGCAAAATTGGCTTGGTAAAGTCTTTTCGTGGCACCGGCGGCGGGTTCCTGCTCGGTCGAGCTGCAGAAAATATTACACTGCTGGAAGTCGTTGAGGCGGTCGAAGGGCCGATTATTCCTAACCGGTGTGTAATCGCACCAACCAATTGTGGAGGATCCGGTCTATGCAAAGTTCATCCGGTCTGGAAGCAGCTTCATGGGGAGGTCCGGAGCTTATTGGGAGGAGTGACCCTTAAAGAGCTGGCCAACGTGGAATAGCAACTTACAATACATTTATATTCATTGATTCGTTGTACAGAAGCTTCTCTTCCGGACTGCCGCCACAGGTGTTTTTTCTTGATAAGAAAGCTGCCGCTCTGCTATAGTCGAGCGGCTTTTTTTTGATACGGACATTTCTGTCAACAGATAAAAAATCGTACGTTAACATGCTCACGACCATCTTCAAAACAAAGATGAAATAAATGCGGAAAGGAGTTGTTTGTGGAGAGAAAAACATACTCCTATAGTTCGACCGGTCTCACCCTTCGCGCCAAAATGTCACTCCTCTCTGCTGCGGCGTTTGCCGGCATCCTGCTGGTTGCCCTGATAAGCATGTTTACAATACGCGAAGTGATAATTGGCGGCACCGTCTATCAAGCCATAAAAAAAGACAAAGATGCACTTGAAAGCATCGCCCTTCTGAAATCCGATCTTTTTCAGATAAAGAGTGAAATACAGAGTTTTATGCTGGAAGCCAGCCCGGACGTCGCCGAAAAAAACAGTACCTCTATAAAAAATCTCACTAATGATATTGAACTCAATTTCGGCATTGTTCTGGAGTCTGTTGAATCACCAGGGAAGCTTGAGATCATAAACAAGGCGAACGTCATCTGGAACGAGTACCGGAAAACACTTCTGAATGAGGTGCTGCCGGCGACAACAAAGGGTGATGTACTAAGAGCCAGTTATCTTATGACAGGAATCCAGGCAGAACGATTTCGTACATTAAGCAACGCTGTTGTTCTGATGGTTGAACGCTTCCGCCATGATGTTGCTACTGCTGAGGAGCTTGCCGAAGCAAATATCAGAAAAAAAACTACAATTTCCGCTGTGATTACGGTCGGCGCCGTCTGCCTGATCGCCATTTTTTCATATTTCATCACTATCTCGATAACCAGACCGCTCAAAAGCTGTGTTCAGTTTGCCAAAGCGATGGCTGACGGTAAACTGGATACCCGCCTGAGAGTACGCGGGGGTGGAGAAGCGTCAGACCTTGCTGATGCCATGAACACCATGGCCGAGAATCTCCACAGCATGGTTTCACGCATCGGATCTACCTCTGAGGTACTCACAGCAATTGACCGCAATCTGGAAAACACTGCCCGCCAGGCGGTAAATTCTGCACAAATGCAAGAAAAGTCCGTGTATGAAACGTCTCGCGCTGTCGTGCAGATCAACAAATCTGTTCAGGAAATATTTAGCGGGATTGACAAGCTCTCGGAGTCAACAACAGAAACCTCTGCCACTTCGCTTGAGATGGCCGCAACCATTGAAGAGATAGCAATGGGTGCCGAGAGAGTCGCAGAAAATGTCGAAGAGGTCAGCTCTTCCATTACCCAAATCACCTTCTCAATTAAAGAGATCGGTACCAACATCACCAATTTACTTGACGCCTCCACATCAACAGCCTCTTCAATTGCCGAGATGGATGCAACCATCAAGCAGGTAGAGAAAAATGCCATGGATTCCGCCGCCATCTCAGAAACCGTACGTAGCGACGCCGAATCCGGCAAGAATGCCGTACTTGAGGCAATTGCCGGTATGCAGGCGATCAGGGCCTCTTCGCAGACGACTTCGGAAGTTGTTGAATCACTTTCTGTGCGCGTAAACAACATAGGAACTATTCTGCTGGTCATTGATGAAGTTGCGGAACAGACACATCTCCTGGCACTCAACGCCGCAATCATCGCGGCTCAGGCCGGCGACCACGGCAAAGGCTTTGCCGTGGTCGCTGAGGAGATACGTGAACTCTCTGAACGTACCAGTAGCTCTACAAGGGAAATAGCAACGGTCATACGAGGCGTACAGGAAGAGACACGGCGCGCTGTGGATGCAATCAATCAGGCCGAGATAAGTATTGCTGCAGGAGAAAAATTATCGCAACGTTCCGGTACCGCACTTGAAAAGATTGTTTCAGGGGCTGAGCGCGCCGGAAGTCAGGTAGCCGAGATTGCCAGGACGACCCTGGCACAGGCACGCGGCAGTCAGTGCATCCGTGAAGCGATGGAAAGCGTTGAATACATGGTGAGCAGTATCGCCGCTTCATCCCGGGAGCACTCACGGGAGACCGAGATGATAGCAGCGGCGGTCGAGCGGATGAAAAACCTCACCGTCCGCCTCCGCACCTCTACCCGTGAACAGAGCCTTGCCAGCAGCATGATAGCCCGCTCAAATGAAAATGTAACTTCTATGGTCGGCCAGATTCGGGAAGCGTGCCGCATCCAAGTAGAGAGCAGCGCCTTGATTGCAAAATCTGTCAGCAACATTGAAGGAGCCACTAATGCAAACAGTCGCGCTACAACGGTCATGAATTCCGCCGTGACCGACCTGACACAGCAGATTTACCTGCTTGAGAAGGAGATGACCGGTTTCAAAATATAACCGGTTACGTGGCCATACTATGAGTAGACTTGCCGCTCGCTTCACAGCCCTTAAAGCAGACCATGCAAAGGCTCTGATAGCATTTGTTACCGCCGGAGATCCGGATCTTGCCACAACGGAAGAGATTATTCTGCTGCTAGAGAATTCCGGTGCTGACGTTATTGAGCTTGGAGTCCCTTTTTCAGACCCGATGGCTGACGGACCGACGATCCAGCGCTCCTCTGAGAGAGCTCTTAGCTCAGGAACAACTCTTCACGGCATCCTGGAACTGGTAAAAAGAGTTCGCCGTCGTACTGAAGTACCGATTATTTTGATGGGGTACCTTAATCCGGTCTATGCATACGGCTACGACATCTTCTGTCATGATGCCTCGGAAGCCGGGGTTGATGGTCTCCTCCTGGTTGATATGCCACCGGAAGAGTCTAGTGAGTTGCTCCTTCCGGCTCGTCATTACGGCCTCGATGTAATCTTCCTGCTTACACCGACGTCAGATGCAGAGCGGATCGCTGCCGTAGAAAGGCTTGGCAGCGGCTTTGTCTATTATGTTACGGTAACCGGCGTGACTGGAGCCAGAGCATCTGTTTCTACCTCACTGGCGCAAGAGCTAGCCGGGGTGAAGCAAAAAATTTCCCTTCCGGTCATGGCCGGCTTCGGTATTTCCACCTCCGGGCAGGCTGCACAAGTAGGAAAGCTTGCTGACGGTATCGTTGTAGGGAGTGCCATAGTAAAACTGTTTGAACAATATTCCGGAGCAGAGCTGAATCAACATCTGGGGAGTTACGTCGCGAGCTTGAAACAGGCTCTTGGATAAACTATTTTAAATTTCAAAACATGCGAGGCCTTCTATGAGCTGGTTTACCAAGGAAAAAACAGGTATAGAAAAATCTGGCGGCAAAAAAGTCACTTTCCCCGACGGTATGTGGGTAAAATGTCCCGGTTGCTCGGAAACACTGTTAAGCAAGGATATTGAAGCCAATCTTCAGGTCTGCCCGAAGTGTGGCTACCATTATCGTATTTCTGCACGTAAACGCCTCGAAGCGCTACTCGACGACGGGGCTTGGCAAGAGTATGACGCCGACGTTACATCCGTAGATTTTCTTCAATTCAAAGACGCTAAAAGCTATCAGGATCGTATTGACGCCGCTCTGGCCAAAGGGGGATCGAAAGATGCGGTAATTTGTGTCGAAGGCTCTATCGAAGAGCTGCCGGTACAGGTTTCCTGCTTTGATTTTTCCTTTATGGGTGGAAGCATGGGAAGCGTGGTAGGTGAAAAGATTACTCGTTCCATCGAACGCGGCCTGCAGAAAAGCCAGCCTGTGATTATTATTTCAGCTTCCGGCGGCGCTCGAATGCAGGAGAGCATCCTCTCCCTGATGCAGATGGCCAAGACATCCGCTGCCCTGGCAAAGCTAAAAAGAGCCGGAATCCCCTTTGTGTCACTCCTGACTGATCCTACGACCGGCGGCGTTACCGCCAGTTTCGCCATGCTGGGAGACATCAATATTTCCGAGCCGAAAGCGCTGATCGGCTTTGCCGGTCCACGTGTTATTGAACAGACGATCCGGCAGAAACTGCCGGAGGGCTTTCAACGCGCGGAATATTTACTGGATCATGGCATGATCGACGCCATCATTCCCCGTTTAGAAATGCGCCGTACACTTGCTTCCCTGTTGAAAATGCTGCATCGTCCTGCCGCCTGACATGCCTTTGACAGACGAGCTGGAAAGGCTGTACGCCCGTCGACGTTTTGGTATACGACCAGGCGTTGACAGGGTCGGCAGGCTGCTCGAACGTCTTGGCAATCCTGAGAAACAATTCCGCACCATTCATGTTGTAGGCACCAACGGTAAGGGTTCAACATCTGCCTTTCTCTCCAGCATTCTCGCCCAGGCGGGGCATTCGGTTGCCCAGTTCAGTTCCCCTCATCTGGTACGTTTCACCGAACGGTTCAGAATACAAGGCATGGAATATTCTGCCGAAAAACTGACGCAAAGGCTGAAGAGTGTGCTGGAAGCCGCCCCGGACGAAGCAACTTTTTTTGAGATAACAACGGCACTGGCGGCATATATTTTCTGTGAGGAACAGGTTGAATTTGCAATCATGGAAGCTGGGATGGGTGGCCGCTCCGATGCGACAGCCGCCTTTAATGGCGAGTTGACCGTACTCACCCCGATTGCATTCGATCACGCAGAGTACCTCGGCGCCACTCTCAGGGAGATTGCCACTGAGAAGGCAGGGATCATAAAACCGCGCACTTCGGTTATCTCTGCAGAGCAGCCGGGATCTGCCCGCCTCGCGATTGCTCAGCAATGCCGCGCTGCAGCATGTACCTTGACAACAGTCGGCATTGATTTTTACGCTGCCTGGGCCCCCGATAAGACCCTCACGTATCACGGCTTAAGCCGAACATTGGAGCAACTCACACCAGGCATTCCCGGGCGCTATCAAGCGGTGAATGCAGCTCTTGCACTTGCCGCAGCGGAAACCCTTGAAGCAGGCGGAACTAAAATCATTCCCGCAGCTTTCTCAAAAGGAATCACCGGAGCTGACTGGCCGGGGCGGATGGAGCTGATACCTGGTACGCCGCGACTACTGCTGGATGGCGCTCATAACCCGGCCGGGGCAGCAGCGCTGGCAGAGGCGCTTCAAGATTACTCCTTTTCAAGGCTGCTGTTGGTAACCGGCGTCTGTGACGATAAAAATATCGAACAGATATATGCTCCGCTGCTGCCGCTGGTAGATCAAGTGTATACCGTCACGCCGGCTGTTGAGCGGGCCATGAGAGATGACATTCTGACTCATTTTTTCCGTACACGTGGAGTTGAATCCGAGCCGTGCGGCTCGGTCGTAGGTGGTGTCGCCAAAGCGCGCAGCCAGGCATCGGAGTCCGATCTCATTTTGGTATGCGGTTCGCTGTTTATTGTTGGTGAAGTTAAAGCATGGCTTGAGCATGTAGATTATACCGGAATCAGAGGCTGAACGCTGTAATGAAGCTTATCTATTTTCTTTTTGTACTCTGCTTTGTCATCTGCCGGGCAGCCGTTTGCTCTGCTGCTCTGCCCCCCGTTGCTGATGGCAACGTACATATCAATGCCGACAATATGAGTCAGGATCTGGCTGTTAAACTGTACAGTGCTGAAGGCAATGTAGTCGTACGCTGGCAGGGCCAGACTCTCGTCGCCGACAGCGTCCGTTATGAAGCGACAACACATTTGCTGCACGCAAATGGTTCGGTTGTACTGTCAAAGGATTCTGCTGTCCTGACCGGTGAATCCCTGGTTGTGAACATCGATACCGGCCGAGCGGAAATTAATCCGGGGCTCTTGAAGGCTCCCCTTTCAGGCGTGGCCGACATGGCGAAAAAGCCCGACTCAGCCATAACAATCATGGCGGAAAAGCTTATTCGGTTAAACGAGACCGAGTTTAGTGGAACATCCGCTGAGATAACCTCCTGTGACTTTCCGGATCCTTTCTGGAAACTTGGCAGCAGCAGCATAAATGCCGAGTTGAACGGATATGCAACGGGAAGAAATGTCATCTTCTACGTAAAAGATGTTCCGGTTCTCTATCTTCCATGGATGGCCTTTCCGATTCTCGAAGGAAAAACTTCGGGGCTTCTTCGTCCCAAATTCAGTAAATCACAAAAGCTTGGCGTCCGGCTTGATGTGCCACTCTATCTGGTGATTTCTCCCAGTCAGGATCTTCTGCTGGATATCAATATCATGTCGCTTCGCGGTGTAGGAACCTCGCTCAATTATCGCTACATCCGCAAGCGGGGCAGTGAAGGGTTTATAAATACATATCAAATTTACGACAAGATGGAGGATCGATGGCGCTGGAGCCTCTCTCAGGAGCATAAAGAGATATTTTCGCCTGGCGCAAACTTGCGTATGGCCGTCAGCGTTAACAGCGACTCTACATTTTTAAACGATTATGGAGAGAACTCTGGCGATTACAATCGTCAATCGAGTGACACCATAATCAACACCCTGAATATTTGGCATAATTTTGCCCTGACCTCCTATCTGCGTTATAGCGACAATCTTTATACAAACAATAACAACGCCACGCTCCAGACTCTGCCGTCACTTGGCGGCGCAGCGGTAAGACAAGGGCTGTTTTCAGCGCCGTTTTACGTTGATTTCGACGGCACCGTAGAAAATCTCTATCGGCAGACTGCGCCAAGCGGGCAGCGCCTGCAGATGTTTCCCCGTATCACCATCTACCCGTATAAAAGCGACTCTCTTCAAACAGAACTGTATGCCGGACTCCACCTGAGAGGCTATGTAACCGATAATCGCAACAGCAGCAATAACCGCGTGAGCAGCGCCGATCTGCTGCCGGAAGCTGGGGCACGCATATCAACAGCTCTGACCAGGGTCTATGATGCCGGACTATCCACATTACAAAAAGTCCGGCACGAAATCATCCCGGAAATACGCTATAATTTTATACCGGAGCGGGATCAACAACGACTTCCGTACTATGATTACAACGACCGTATGATCTCACAGAATGCGGGCGCGCTTTCAATAACCAATTTGATTTCCGGGAAATTTGTCTCGGGCGAATCAACTGAATATCGTGATATTTCGAGGGTTAAACTGGGTGCGGACTATCTGTTTTCCGGAGAGCGGCGTGACCTGTTAACTCTGGCTGAAAGTCAGCGCTCCTGGAGTGATCTGATTTTGGAGACCGATACCTGGCTGACTGACATGCTGCGTGTCACTTTTAACACCCGCTATAACCTCTACAAAAGCTATCTGTCAACAACTGAAGCGGGCATTGATTTTGATGACCGGCAAGGTAATACTCTCGGTGTCGGCTATCAGATGGCTCGATCAACCCCCGGCGGAGCCGCCACGCCGCCCCAGAATGGCGTTGAATATCTCGAAGGGAGATTCGCAACAAAGCTGATTGCACCCCTCAAGCTTTCCTACTCCATCCGCTACTCGTTAGACAGCCATGATTTCCTTGAATCGGTATCTTCCGTAGAATATCGCCACAAATGCTGGAGCGTTGATCTTGCCGTCCACCAGCGCCCCGGGAATAATTCATTTTCGGTACATTTCAATCTGGCCGGACTATAAACGAGCAGCTCAGCGGTACTCCACTAAAAACAGAAGACGTTTAAAAAATGCTGCCATCTCCACTTCATCTCCTGTTAAATCGCTGCGCCGGACAGGGGTTACAAAACGTCGCAAAAAACTTCTGATTCGCCCATTCAAAGCCGGATTATCGCTACCGGTACGGGGAGGAATCCGCACCGTTCCAAAGGTGAAGCAACTGACTGAAGAGACAAGGCAGGGATTCAGAACTATAAAACTGTCTCCGTAATCAGCAGAGGCCGGCTTACCTTTGTTGCCAAGGTAGAGAACAAAATTGCCGGGTGATTGACGTTCTTTCTCAAGCACCCTGAGCCGTATAATCTCCTCTGCCGGTTTCTCCAACGCGCCACGGTGAGCGAATAGGAGCGGTTCCAGTCCGGCTTGAGTGATCATCTCAAGCAATTCATCCACTCGATAGGTATGTACGCATGGGTGAAGCAGGGCATCAGCGAGACCGGAAGCTGTTGACGCCTCATCGGATGCAGCCAGGAAGTTCGCAAGACGCGATCCTGGCTTGGCTTTCCGAAACAGGTGACGGGCAGTATCGCTTGAATGTATGCCAAGAGCCCTGAAAGCGCGGCGAATCGACTCCTCTTCGCGTCGGGCGTAACGACTGTAAAGCATGATTCTCAGGATTCCGCCCGGAACAAGGTGCCGTGCCAACACTTTCAACCCCGCCAGCGGATCCGTCAGGTGATGCAGAACACCGTAGGAATCTATCAGACCGAAGCGATCACTGATGACATCAGGCAGAGAGATATCTCCAGAACGAAACGTAACGTTGCGCCTGCCATGCAGCAGACAGTGCCACCGTGCCCGTTGCAGGCTTCTCTCCGAGAGATCAAGCGCAGTAATCGGAACGTCAGGATTTGCAAGGGCCATCGGGTACGGAGCAAAGGTGCCGCACCCGGCTATCAGTATTTTTTCTGCTTCAACAGGGGGAAGAGTACTGTTAAAGCGCGCCCAGATGGTTTTCAAATTGAGGGCGTAGGTGTCACAGCGTCGTACTGAGGCGATCAGTGGATAGGACGGATAGGGGTAGTTTTCATAATGTGTTTGTACAGGGTTGATTGTATTTTACCAGAGTACCTTCAGCTCAAGTTTTTTGTAGGCTGCAAAAGCAGGTACGCCCTACAAACGAAAAAAACGCCGCTCTTCCGGACGAGTCAAACCGGAAAAACGGTGAAGATGTATTTACTCTTACTCTAATTCACCGTTCTCTACATTCTCGAATAAAGCCGACTATTTCATCAGCAGATAAACCAGCCTGAATACCAGGCACATCAAGCGGAGAGCTTTTCTGCTTCTGCGGTTTGATTACAAACGACTCCCCATTGGGGCGCTTTACGATCGCTTGACCTGCCTTTCTTGCGTAATCCAGTACACCCGCAAGATTTTTTTCCGCCTGTGTATAAGTATAAACCTGCATATTTCAAATTACCTCCATTAATTTTATTCCGGCTTGTATCGCTGCCAGCTTTAACCCTTTGTCCAAAGAGAGGAGAGGCGCGTGCAGCTTATGTGCACATACAATGAAATAGGCATCATACGCGTAGACACCATGATCCGATGAGACCTGTACCGATTTGCCAAGATCAACATCCACCAGATTGAGAGGAATCTGTTTGTAAATTCTCAACACTTTTTGAGCGTCATCAAGAGAAAGACGCTTCTGCTTGAACATTGCGGATAATGCATTACCGATTTCCCAATGCAGAGATGCCGGAGCACACAATGTTGCACTCAACGTTGCTTCGATAAGAGAGGCTTTTATTGGTTCATTCAGAAGCACTGCAATAATAACTGATGTATCCACAACAATATTCATAGTTGTTACTCTGCAATCTGTTTTGTAATACTGAGCAGTCCGTCCCCACTTAGTCCATGGCAACAAGGCGGTACGGCATCTATCTGGTTCCGGGTTATCATATAGCCTCCGTAGTACCTCGTCAACCTTGAATCTGACCTTGAATCTGTTCTGCTGCTTGAATCTGATCTGCACGAACTAACAGTACCGTCCGAGTCATAAAACACCACATTTTCACCATTTTCAACACGAAACATTCTCGCTGTAACGCCTTATGTTATCTGACTTCTTTCCTGATGGTTGATTCTTCCACAATAGCGGTGTACTTGTAGCCGCCGCCAAAATCCTTGTCTTTCGCAAGTATTCCGCTTACCGTCACAACATCATCCACATCTACCATTTCCTTGGAGGTACAGACAAGATTATGGTTCTTTTTGGCCTGGTTGCCGGTTCCATCCTGAATATGGATCCAGTTTCGCCCCATGATTCTGGCAGACACCTTGACAACCTTGCCTTTAACGACAACTTTTTTCTTGTCCAGTTTGGCGCTGTAGGCAAATATTTCTTCGACAGTATAGGCATTTGCGCCGGTAGCTTTGGCTACTGATATTTTCCCATCCCTGGTTGCCGCAGCCGCCTTGCTCCCCCCGGAAGTACTCTTGCCTTTATAGGTGGTGGCATCCTTAGCGGGAGTGTCATTCACAGCGGCTTTATCGGGCATGGCCGACGCAACCGTTACGGAAGAGAGTGCAATTACACAGGAAAGTGATAGTAGAAAATTCTTGTTCATAAAACCTCTTTTTTTTGTATTTACCAAGCAGGGTACTGACAGTATCATACCTTTTGTTCTCTAGGCACTTAAAATAACAGGAGCCCGCATGTTCAACCGACTCTATATTCATGTGCCGTTCTGTCTTGAAAAATGTCACTACTGCGCTTTTGTCTCCGAACCCCCAAAAAATAACGAACTTATGGAATATCCGACTCTCCTGATCCGTGAACTGCAACTCAACACAAAAGAAGCCCGACCGCTTGAGTCGATTTACTTCGGCGGCGGTACCCCGTCTCTGCTCAAGCCGGAGCAGGTGGCCAAACTACTGGCTGAAATTGCGGGAAAAGTACCTATCCGGAAAGAAGCAGAAATTACCTTGGAAGCAAACCCTGGCACTGTTGATGAACTCTCTTTGAAGGCGTTCCGCGACGCCGGCATCAACCGAATCTCGCTTGGGGTGCAATCGTTTGACGACAGTTTTCTCAATAATCTTGGACGAATCCATACGGCAGAACAGTCGCAGCAGGCTTTTCAGGCAGCGCGCAACGCAGGGTTCACGAATGTCAGTATTGATCTGATTCACTCACTTCCCGGCCAGAGCATCGATCAGTGGCGAGCTGATCTGCAGCAGGCAGTCAGGCTGAACCCGGAGCATATTTCCATCTACGGTCTGACGGTGGAAGAGTGCACACCATTTGCGCGTAAATATTCTGCGGACAGCCCTGAATTAGCTGATGAGGATCTTTCGGCAGACATGTTTGAATATACCGATGCGTTTCTGACCGAATCAGGTTTTGAGCATTACGAGATCGCCAACTATGCCCGCCCCGGTTACCGGTCACGGCATAATAGCGGCTATTGGCAGCGTGACGGCTATCTGGGATTGGGTGTCGCGGCGCATTCGTTTCTACTGGAAGGGCATGGAGTCAGATTCAGCAATCCGAGTAGCTTGGAAGAGTATCGACGGGAAGTGACATCCGGCCAGTTGACAAGGGTTGATGAACAGCGGCTGACGCAGAGCGAGGCCATGGAGGAGTATATGTTTCTCGGATTGCGCCTCGCGGATGGAGTGAGTTTGCGAGCCTTTGAGCGGGAGTTCGGCACATATCTGAACTCCGTATACGGTGCTGCAGTGGAAGATTTAGCTAAACTCGGGCTGCTCCTGCAGACTTACGAAAGAGTAACATTGACACGTCGAGGCATGTTGCTTTCCAATCAGGCGTTTGTATATTTTATTCAAAGCTCTGTTTAACCTTGATCCATATCATCGGCGTTTCTTTCCGCCACTTTTCCCTTTTCCCGGTTTCCTCTCACTGCCGCTTCTGCTGCTCCGGCTCCACGCGTCATTCCGTGGCTGAACGCCGGTAAGACGCTTGCCGCGCAACGGAATGCGCAGATATCCTGCCGAATCGGTTTCTCCTGAAACTGTCGTCAGTTTTACCGGAGAGGAAGCGGTATGAGCCGCCAAAACAAATTCAATGCGCCGGGTGGCGGGAGTCACCGATGCCACTCTGACCCTTGCTGCATCGCCAATCCGAAAAACCGTTCCGCTGCGACGTCCAATCAGTGAGTGTTGCTTTTCGGCGTGGCAGTACAGGTCGTCCGTCAGGGTAGTGATATGAACCAATCCCTCTATGAACAGTTCCTCCAACTCTACAAAGAAGCCGAAATTGGTTACTCCGGTGATGTAGCCGTCAAACTGTTCTCCCACGTGACGCTGCATATACTGGAGTTTTTTCATCTCTACGACATCGCGCTCAGCTTCCATGGCGACCCGCTCGCGCTTGCTGGTATGCTCAGCAACCTCTCCGAGGCGTTCAGTGGCGATGGCGAGCTGCCTGGATATACGCTTCCCTTCGACTCCGCTCATGGAACGTACTTCTCTCTGAGCGGTGCCGAAGTCGGCCTTCAAAATACGATGTACCACCAGATCAGGATAGCGCCGGATCGGGGAGGTGAAATGGCAGTAACAGTCTGAAGCCAGACCGAAGTGCCCGACGTTGTCAGAAGCATAGCGAGCCTGTTTCATACAGCGGAGCAGAGAGTAGTTTATCATCCGCTCCTCAGGTCGGCCATTCGCCTCGGCAAGCAAGCGCTGCAGTTCAAAAGGCTTTACCTTCTCGTCCGCCAGTTTGAATTCGTAGCCGAAACCGTAAACAAATTCCTGAAAGGCCAGAAGCTTGGCCGGGTCGGGATTCTCATGGACGCGGTAGAGAAAAGGGATACCACGGGAGGTGATATGGCGTGCCACCGCCTCGTTGGCTGCCAGCATGAATTCCTCAATCAACTGGTGAGCCAGGTTGCGTTCGGCCCGGATAATCCCCTCGGTCAGGCCGGTCGGGCCGATGATAACCTCCGGTTCCGGCAGGTCGAAATCAATGCTGCCACGCTTTTTGCGCATCGCCATCAGACTCATGGTCAGTTCCTTCATCTCCATAAGCATCGGCAAGACCGGGCGATATTTGTCGGCAAGTTCATGATCACCGTCGACAATTATCTGCTTAACAATCGTATAGGTTAAGCGGGCCGCACTTTTTATGACGCTGGGGTAAAAGGACGATTCAAGGAGGGCGCCGGAGCGGTCAAAAAGCATTTCGGCGGTTATTGTAAGGCGTTCTACGTGCGGATTAAGGGAGCAGATACCATTCGAGAGACGTTCCGGCAGCATCGGAATACAACGATCCGGGAAGTAGACGGAAGTTCCTCGCAGGTAGGCTTCACGATCCAGCGGACTATCTTTTCGTACATAATGCGAAACATCGGCAATCGAAACCCACAACCTGAAATTTTCACCATCACGGCGCAGGGAGACGGCATCGTCAAAGTCGCGAGCCGTTTCGCCGTCGATGGTTACAGTGACCATTGAACGCAAGTCGACCCGTCCCTTCAGCTCATCATTAGATACCGTATCGGCAATTTTTTCAGCCTCGGCAAGTACATCAGAGCCAAAAACGTGCGGCAGTTCGAAGCGACGAATGATCGACTGTATCTCAACTTCCGGGTCATCCGGCCATCCGAGAACCTCAACTATTTTGCCCTCGGCAGGTCGCCCGCCAATTGGGTATGCCGTCAGCTCCGCCACAACTTGATGCCCGTTTTGAGCTGAGCCCCGATTTTTAGTCGAGATGTTTATGGCAAGATTGAGGCGATGATCCTCGGGTATTACTACTGCGCCGCTTCTGGTCTCCTCGTAGCGCCCGACAATACGGCTTGTCGCACGTTCGATAACTGCTACAACCTGTCCATCAAGCTTGTTCCCCCCCATGCGGCTTGGAGAAGAACTGGCCTCTACCAGATCACCATGCAACGCCCCCTTAAGGAATTTTGACGGGATAAAGATGTCCTCGCCACCGCCATCAGGAGTCACAAAGCCATAGCCATCGCGATGTACCGAAATTCGCCCCCGGGTGGTTTTTATTTTTCCCCTCAGGCTGTAACCACTCTTTTTGGTAACTTTCATTGCTCTAACTATTTCATCCCTGATTTTTCTCATAAATACCGAGCATACTATCCTTAACCGCATCGAATGCGGCAAGTACCCTGGGATCAAAATGCTGAGGCATGGTTCGACCGTCGCCATTCAAAAGGATCGAGCAGGTTTTGGCATGATCAAAAGATGGTTTATATACCCTGGTGTTACGCAGTGCGTCATATTGATCGACCAGCATGACGATTCGTCCCTCCAGCGGTATTTCTTCGCCCTTCAAACCAGCCGGGTAGCCACCGCCATCCCATCGTTCATGGTGCGTCGCTGCAATAACAGCCCCCATTTGGAGCATTTTGTGAGGAGACCCCTTCAGAATGCTCTCGCCTACTGTGGTGTGCCGCTTGATGACAGCAAACTCCTCTGCTGTCAGCGCAGCCGGTTTCAAAAGGATTGAATCGGGTATACCGATTTTGCCGATGTCGTGCATGGCACTTGCCACCAGAATGTCGTCGACAAAAACGTCATCCATCTTCAGGTGACGAGCAATACACTTGGCATACATACCGACCCGCGCAATATGCCGACCGGTATCTTCATCGCGAAGCTCAGCAGCGGTAGTCAGTCGTTCAATAATTTCTCTGCTCATCTGGGTGATTTCACCCAGCGCTTTATTGAGTTCAGCCGTCCTTATCTCAACCGTGCGCTCCAACTCCTCTTTGTAGTTTTTTTCCATCTGAGTCAGACGCTTGAAATTGATTCCTTTTTCAACGGTATGTATCAGGGCCGGTGGGCGGTACGGCTTGATAATAAAGTCAAACGCCCCCTTCTGAATAGCTCTGACCGCAACATCAAGGTCAGCATACGCCGTCATCAGGACTACCGGCGTTTCCTTGTCAAGAAAACGAATTTTTTCCAATAATTCGAGCCCGTCCATAATCGGCATATTGATATCGGTCAGTACCAGATCGACAGGTTCTAGAACAAACTGCCTTACCGCTTCATGCCCGCTTGAAAAGGCTCGCACCGAAAACCCGAATTCGGTCAAAAGCGTTGTGACACTCTCAAGAACAAAACGATCATCATCGACGAC
The DNA here is from genome assembly GCA_903845365.1 of uncultured Geobacteraceae bacterium. Lineage (GTDB taxonomy): Bacteria > Desulfobacterota > Desulfuromonadia > Geobacterales > Pseudopelobacteraceae > JACRCG01. The sequence continues at coordinate 29,250 of CAIMXI010000315.1, forward strand.
GAATATTTTACCACCGCTATTATTACTCATTACCCAGCACCCCACGGATTTTCATCAGCAGATCCTTCGGAGTAAATGGCTTGGCCAGAAAATTCAGCCCCCCCTCCATTACTCCCTGAGCAGCCACAACGTCCCTGTCGTAACCACTGCAAAACAGAACAGGGGTGTTTGGCGCATCACTTTGCATTGCTTTATATACTTCCATACCGTTCATTTTCGGCATGATTACATCAAGGATAACCAGAGTAATCCTTTCTCTCTGTTCACGGAACTTCTCCAAGGCATCTTCACCATCTACCGCCACAATGACGGAGTAGCCGAATTCTTCCAGCAACTCTCTACAGAGAGTAAGCGCCTCCTTATCGTCTTCAGCCAGCAGAACACAATCTCTGCCTTCAACATGAGCCTTCTGCTCCTCAACTTTTTCCACAATAATTTCAGGAGCAGAACTGAGCAGTGGCAGATATATCCGAAAAACTGTGCCTTGGCCGACGGTACTGTGGCAGGTAGTATAACCGTTATGCTCTTTGATAATACCGTAGACAATTGCCAGCCCTAAACCGGTTCCCTTGCCGATCTCTTTGGTCGTATAAAACGGTTCAAAGATATGCTTCAGATCTTCTTCATCAATGCCCTCACCGTTGTCTCGGCAGGTAAAAAGAACATAACGTCCCGGTTTGCCGAACCCTTTATTAAGAACAAAAGCAGAGTCAATTGTTATCGTTTCCGTGGTGATGACGATAGAGCCGCCAAGCGGCATCGCATCACGGGCGTTGGTTGTAATGTTCATCAGTACCTGTTCAATGCGGCCACTGTCGGCCGAAATAGAAAGTGTCTGTGGATCAAGTTGGATATCAAGATGAATATCTTCGCTGATAAGGCGCAGTAACAGTTGATGGACGCGTTTGATTATTTCATTCAGGTCTACAGTAACCCGCTGAGAAGTCTGCTTGCGACTGAACGCCAGCAAACCCTGGGTCAGCGATGCGCCACGTTCAGCGGTGGCTGTTATCTGCTCGGCATTTTTTCTCAGTGGACTTTCGTCCGGTAATTTAAGCTGAATTATGGTGGCATAGCCTACAATTGCGGTCAGTATGTTGTTGAAATCGTGAGCAATACCGCCAGCCAACTGGCCGATCGCATCCATTTTCTGGGAATGCTGCAACTGCGACTCTAACTGTTTTCGATCGGTAATATCTTCCTTAATGGCGATATAATGAGTGATCAAACCGTTATCATCGCGAATCGGGGAGATGAGCGCCTGCTCCCAGTAAAGTTCGCCATTTTTTTTGCGGTTATGGAACTCGCCGCGCCATTCCCCTCCGGAAGCTATTGTCTGCCATAATGTCCGGTACTGCTCGGTGGCGGTTTCGCCAGTTTTAAGAATACTTGGATTCTGGCCGACAACTTCTGCGAAACTATAGCCGGTCAAACGGCTAAAATGGGGGTTGACGTACTCGATGTTCCCAAAAGTATCAGTAATAACGATCGAAGCCGGATTCTGTTCAACTGCAACCGAAAGCTTCCGCAGGTTTTCTTCCACCCGTTTCCGCTCCGATAATTCACGTTGCGATTCCTCGTTGAGCCGCGCATTTTCGAGTGCCAGCGAGGCCAATTCCCCAAATTGCTCCAGTGCCTGCATCTGCTGCTCGCTAAAAAATGCGCCACTTTCCAGGAAAACCAGGCCGAGTACTCCGAACACTTCATCGCCGACTTTGATAGGTACGCCAGCCATGGCGTGCAGGATGTTGCGATCAGGCGCTGGCAGGCGCCCCCCCCAGAGATTGTAATCTGCGATACTGAGAGGCTTACCCGATACCCATACTTTACCGCAGATCCCATCTCCGGGACGGATCGGGTCACTAGAGAGTGATTCATAAATCCCGCTCCGATACCACATATCCATCTCCGTCTTGGCTGAATTCACCAGATAGAGAAAGCAGTGCTCCGTCCCAACCAGTCTGCCGGCACGGAGTACTATCGCCTGGAGGACGCTGGCGACATCAAGCCCTGAAATCAACCCAAGCGTGGTTTCGTGGAGCGCCTGCAGGTATTCGTTCTGGCGGTGCAGCAACTCATCGGCGCGAACATGTTTTTCGAGTTCCTTTTCGAGCAGCAGGCGTTGCTGGTCTGTTTCACGGACAAGATCATTAAAAGCCTGGCTCAAAATCGTAATTTCCGTCTCCCCGCTAACTGCGAATATTCGATCGTCACCGCCTGTCTTGCCAGGCAGATTTTCAACATGGCTTGCAAGCTGGAGAATCGGGTCGGTGAGGCGCTTGAGATAGTGGCGCATAAACAAAAAAATCGCCAGCACAAGTAAAGGAATGACAACCAAAAAAATACTTCTTATCTGGTATACCGGCTGGTAAGCTTCAGCCAGGGGGAAATTTGCACCGATTATCCACTCTTTTGCTTTCAATCGTTTGAACGTTGTCAGGGTGTGCAAGCCCCGGGAATTGACGGTTTCCCCCGTGCCCTCAAAACCATTTATGGCTCGATCCAACAGAAGATTGGCGCCAACCGGAATATCCTGCTTCAAGATCCTGTTTTTATCCGGATGTACGATCATCATCCGCTTTGTATCTAAGAGAAACAGATAGCCGGTACGACCTATCTTACGCTTGCTGACCCCCTCCAGGAAATTTTTCCCCATCAGATCGAGACTGCCGGAAAGCACTGCCAATACGTTGCCATTTGAATCCAAAATCGGAGCGGTCAACATGACAACTGGTTTACCGTGAGATTGGGAAGAGATAAAGGGGTCTGATATAAGAGGAATTTTGGTAGCAATGGTAATTTTAAGATAATCCCGGTAGGAAAAATCCTTACCGACGCGCGAAAGCCCCAAAGGTATCTCGGCAACAATTCGGCTTTTTGCGTCGAACAAAAAAATGCCGTTGTCAAAATATTCGGCAAGTTCCGTTCGCTCCTGCAGGAATTTTAAAGCCTCATCCGGATTGGAAATCAGGGAAGGCGATATTTTTTTAGCAAGCAGAAGTAGCTGCTTCTGGGCAAGCATAAGTTCCCGATCAATTCCTTCTGCCACTATTGATACAACCTGAGACTGCTGATTGGAAATGGATTCCTTTAGGTATCCCTGCAACAGTTGCTGCATCAAAAACAACAGGCAAAAGAGCGAGATCGCAACGGTCAAAGGAAAAAACAGAGTAGCTTTTAATTTCATGGTAAATCGAGGCATGAGCAGACCTGTTCCGTGATCCATCTGGTATATTCGATCCGGACAATATCATATATTTTGAAAATTGCTTATATCAAATTTTGCGTCGGCAATAATTTTCACACTTACAGTTTCTATCGCATCACACAGTCTGTTTTCACTAACTTTTATTTGGACAAGAGCCGCCCCATACAGTAATATGCAGAAATTTATCGGGATAAAAGGAGTTCATCGGTGGATAAGCTCATAATTGAAGGTGGAAAAAAACTTAAGGGCGACGTTACTGTCAGCGGTTCCAAAAACGCCTCGCTCCCAATTTTTGTTGCAACAATCCTGGCCCCCGGCATAAACCAGATAAGTAATGTACCCTTTCTACGCGACATCAACACCACCATCAAGGTACTGGAATCACTTGGCGCAGACGTCAAAGGCAAGGGCGATGTTGTCCGGATTGACACAACAAACATCTCCAGCCATGAAGCGACCTACGATCTGGTGAAAACCATGCGTGCCTCGGTATTGGTACTTGGCCCGCTACTGGCTCGTTTCGGTAAGGCGCGGGTGTCACTCCCCGGCGGCTGCGCCATCGGAGCCAGGCCGATTAACCTGCATCTCAAAGGATTGCAGGCGCTCGGCGCCGAAATAGTTCTGGAACATGGCTATGTTGAGGCGCGCTGTAAGCGACTGAAAGGGGCGCGTATAAACTTTGACGTTTCAACCGTGGGGGGAACTGAACATCTGATGATGGCGGCCGCCACCGCCAAAGGCGACACGGTACTGGAAAACTCGGCACGCGAACCGGAGATCGTCGATCTAGCCAACTTTCTGAACTTCATGGGGGCAAAGATCGAAGGAGCCGGCACCGATACGATAAACATCCATGGGGTCTCTGAACTCTCTGCCGCCAACTATGAAGTCATGCCGGATCGCATCGAAGCCGGCACCTTTATGATAGCCGCCGCAATGACAGGTGGTGATATAAAAATCCGCCGCATGAAGCTGGAGCACCTTGATGCACTAACGTTCAAGATGCAGGATGCCGGAGTCGAAATAACCAGTCGTGATGGTGTTGTTCGGGTCAAGGGGCCGAAGAAAATCGGCAGCCTCAACATTAAAACCCGCCCCTACCCCGGCTTTCCAACCGACATGCAGGCTCAATTCATGGCGATGATGTGTGTCGCCGACGGTGCCAGTGTTATTTCGGAGAATATTTTTGAGAACCGTTTCATGCACGTTTCCGAACTGCAGCGCTTCGGCGCCGACATCACCGTTGCAGGAAGCACCGCCACGGTCAAAGGGGTAAAAAAGCTCTCCGGAGCTCCGGTTATGGCCACCGATTTGCGCGCATCAGCGTCACTTATTCTGGCTGGACTCGCGGCGGAAGGAACGACAGAAATCACCCGCATCTACCATCTTGACCGAGGTTACGAAGCGATCGAAAAAAAGCTGGCCGCACTTGGCGCTAATATCTTGAGAGTAAAAGAATGAACGATTTTATTACAATAGCGATTCCGAAGGGGCGAATCCTGGAAGAATCGGTGGAGATGTTCGGGCAGATCGGCATTGACTGCCGCGAACTGCTCTCCGACTCCCGCAAGCTCATTTTTGAAAATCTGGAACAACGGATGCGCTATATGATTGTACGAGCGACAGACGTTCCCACATATGTGGAATACGGCAGCGCCGACCTTGGCATTGTCGGCAAGGACACTCTGCTGGAACAGTGCAAGGATGTCTATGAGCCGCTTGACCTGAAATTCGGCTACTGCCGTATGATGGTTGCCGAGCCGGCCAATCGGTCAGAGACAGTTGATCCCTCCGGCTGGTCACATATTCGAATTGCGACTAAATACCCGCGAGTTACGGAAAATTATTTTGCCTCAAAAGGTGTGCAGGTAGAAATCATCAAACTGTATGGTTCAATAGAGCTGGCACCGCTGGTCGGTCTCTCTGACCGGATTGTAGATCTCGTTTCAACTGGAGAGACAATGCGGCAAAATGGCCTCGTCGAGGTTGAAACCATCGCCGAAATTACGACCCGTCTCATCGTTAACCGAGCGAGTCTGAAAACAAAGAACGCGCACATTTCTCACATAATTCAGGGTCTGGAGCGGTTGCTTCAGATCAAAGTGTAGGTGCAGCTCAATTGCTCTTGAAACCGGAACCAAACAAAACCTTAATAGAACGCGGAAAAAACGGATTTAACGGATAAAAGCGGATAAGGCTAAATACATAAAGCTTTCAAATCCGTCTTAATCCGTTCAATCAGATTTGATCCGTGTTCCATGATTTATGATTTAAATATTGTTCTTGAATTCATACAAAATAAAGTTGAAACATGTTCTGAAACGCCTGTAACCCTTATAAGGACGCCACTATGCTTTTTCTTAATATCAACGATTCCGGTTTTGACCAGAAATTTGCCGCCATTCTTGCGCGCGGTGAAGAGAGTGGTCGCGAAGTAGAGCTGGTCGTGCTTGATATTATTGCCGATGTCCGGACGCGTGGTGATGAGGCTGTGCTGGAGCTGAGCCGTCGTTTTGACCGTGTGAGAGCTGAATCGGTAGCCGATTTGGAAGTTACTGCTGCCGAGATTGAAGCGGCTTTTGCCCTTGTTTCAGCAGACGATATTGACGCGCTCCGACTCGCAGTGACGCGCGTCACCCGTTTCCATGAGAAGCAGAAGCAGCAGACATGGATTTCCACTGAGGAACCGGACATCATGCTGGGGCAGAAGGTCACACCACTGTCACGGGTAGGAATCTACGTTCCGGGGGGCAAAGCCAGCTACCCGAGCAGCGTGATTATGAACGCCGTTCCGGCCCGCGTGGCAGGAGTTGGCGAAATCATCATGGTAGCGCCCTCCCCTGGCGGCGAAATCAGCCCATCTGTTCTGGTGGCGGCAACTCTCTCAGGTGTTGACCGAATTTTTCGGATCGGCGGAGCACAGGCAGTCGCTGCTCTGGCATACGGGACAGCAACAATTCCGCGCGTTGACAAGATAACAGGACCTGGCAACATTTATGTTGCTACCGCCAAAAAGCTGGTATTCGGGCAGGTCGGCATCGATATGATTGCAGGACCAAGTGAAATTCTGGTAATTAATGACGGCAGCGGCAATCCAGCCCATGTTGCAGCGGATCTCCTCTCTCAAGCGGAGCATGATGAGCTGGCGTCATCGATTCTGATAACAACCGACCGGATTTTTGCAGAAAAAGTTGCGGCAGAGGTGGAACAGCAGCTTACCGCACTTGCCCGCGAAACAATTGCCAGGGCATCATGGGAAAAATATGGCGCGATTATTGTGGCAGACACTCTGGCCGAGGTAATCGCGTTCTCGAACCGCATCGCACCGGAGCATCTGGAGCTGGCTGTGGCCGATCCGTTTGCCATCCTGTCACAAATAACAAACGCCGGCGCAATATTCATGGGACACTGGACACCGGAGGCGGCGGGAGATTATCTCGCCGGCCCGAATCACACCCTGCCGACCGGTGGTACATCCCGTTTTTTCTCGCCGCTCTCGGTGGATGACTTTGTCAAAAAATCTTCGATCGTCTATTTTTCGAAGGGCGGCCTGAAGCGACTCGGAAATGACATCATAAGGATCGCCGAATTGGAAGGTTTGGAAGCACATGGCAAGTCGGTAAAAGTGCGGCTTGAAGATATTGAAACGAAATAAGCCAGAGCTTTAAAGTGACACCTAATCTAATTTACAAACATCAGGGGGGGTTGTGATAATAGCGCATAAGGCACGGCTATGCTTCTTTGTACTGACTTTTATCTGTGTGTCGTACAATCTTCACGCGGAAGAGATTCCTTCAGATTCCTCTGCGCTCCCGGCCGAAAACATCTCTTCTGCGGCAAGAGAGATCAGTAGGCTATCGATTCAGGATATCGTCTTTGATAACAGTGTGTTACGAGTATTAGCGGATGGGAAACTGCCGGAATTTTCCTCCATACACCTCAGCAAACCCGCCCGACTTGTCATAGACTTGCCAGGAGTATCCAACCAGTTGAGTAACCAGATTTATAAGAGCGAAGCCGGGCTTTTTTCTTCTGTAAATGTGGTTTCGTATAGCGACAAACTCAGGCTGATTATTGAGTTTAAGAAAAATACCGTATTCTTTGATGCCAGGATTGATTCGACTCCAACCGGTTTGGTAATAAACATTTCAGAAGGAGATAAACCGGTCGCTGTAGCAAAGAAAACGCCGTACATTTCGCCTGTCACCCAGAATGATACTGCAGTCAGTCGTGCAAAACCTAAAGTAGATGGTGCCGTAACTTCTCAAGGCCATGTTGCATCTGTAAAGGTTGACCATAACCCCGAAACAACTAGAGTAAAATTAAATATTTCCGGTAATTGTTCAATTTCTGACCCAGAGATTGTTCTAAACGGGATTTCAGTATCTTTTGGCGAATGCATCGTTCCAACCAACTGGCAGGGAAATGTTGATACGGCAAATAGTAATCCTGTTATCAAATCGGTCACACTCTTTCCGGGAAATATCAGCAAAAATGTTGAAGCTGGAATGCTTATCGAATTGAGTCAGCAAACCAGGTTCAGTTTTTCAAAGGATAAACAGAGCCTGCTTATTAGCCTGGATATGGCCGGCGCTTCATCGGTATCATCACCAGCCATCTCCAGGGACACTTCAGAAAAAAAATCTGCAACACCTTCTCTGTCGCTTTCTGCCGCTTCGAATGATTCGAAACCTGGTACAAAAGCTTTTTCAGGAAAAAAGGTTACGATGGAATTTGATAATGCAGATTTACGACAAATTTTCCGTCTACTTGGCGAAGTGAGTGGGGATAACATTATTATCGGAGATGATGTTAAAGGGAGCTATACCATTAAACTCAAAGAGGTGCCGTGGGATCAGGCACTTGAAATGATCTTGGTAAACAATAATTTAGAGATAGCTCGATATGGTAATGTTATTGAAATCATTACTTATGATAAAATTAAAAAGCGTAGAGATCAATCACTGGAAAAACAAAAACAGCTTTTTGAGCAAAAGCGCGAAGAAGCAAGAATGAGAACCATTGGGCTGGCTGAAGAAAATAAATCCGACGAAGTTGTAACCGCACAGTGCCAGGTTCAGAACGCAACGGCTGCAGACATTCTCCCAGCACTTAAACTCTTATTGTCAAAATATCAGACCATGGCAACTTCCAACGTGTCTGTAAGCACATCAAAAACTGATGCAAATGTAACCCCGCAAACAGGTGGAATAGCTGGTAGCGGAGGTTTATCGGGGGAGGCTACCTTCGATAAATCTACGACGCGCCAATCTCAAAGCGTCTACAAAGCGGAATATGGTGAAATGTTTCCTGAAACAAATACTAACACCATCATAATTAATGACAGATTGGATATCATACGGAAGGCAGAAACAATAATTTCCGCATTAGATGTTGCAAAAAAACAGGTTTTGATCGAGGCCAGGCTGATTGAGGCTTCTACTTCTTTTACAAAGGAACTTGGTATTCAATGGGGGTCGCATTATCGGGATGGGAGCGCCTCTCTGCTTGGAATTAATTCACTGGATACCGGCTTCGGCGGGATAGCAAGTACTGCCCCGCAAAGCGGCACTTTTGGCCCAGGAATGTCCACTGGGATTTCATTTGGCACTTTGGCAAGCACTGTCAGGCTGGATGCACGCCTATCGGCTGCAGCTTCCCTGGGGACAGTAAAAATAATCTCCAGCCCAAAAGTAGTAACCAGTTATGGTGTAACAGCCACTATTACTCAAGGGCAACAAATTCCATACACTTCGTCTTCAGGAAGTCCCCCTCAAGTTGAAACAAAATTTATTTTGGCAGCGCTTAAACTAGACGTTACCCCAAAAATCACCCCTTCAGGCAACGTTTTACTGGATCTTAAGATCAGCAATGATTCTGCAGGGACAGGCAGTCCACCGCCTATTAATACAAAGCAGGCAATGACTCAACTCACCATCCCTAATAATGAAACTGCGGTTATTGGGGGTATAATGACAAATTCAGAAACTGATTTTGATCAAGGAGTGCCCTTCTTAATGGATATTCCGTTTTTAGGAAACCTGTTCAAATCCAAGTCTTCTACTAAAGTGCAAACAGAAATGCTCATTTTTTTAACGCCACGGTTATTAGACTTTAGCCAAAATACATCCATCACTAAAACAGAATGTAAAATAATAAGGTAGGCGACAAATGCCCCCATGTAACCATGAACCTGCTTAGACCAAATATCGCATCAATGACCGGCTACGTCCCCGGCTTTCAGCCGGACGACGTTGCATCGTGGATCAAATTAAATACCAACGAAAACCCATATCCGCCGTCCCCCAAAGTCGTTGAAGCGATTTTGGCAGAGGTTGGAACTGACGGTGCAGCGCTTCGCACATATCCATCTGCATCGAGCCTGAAATTGCGCGAAGCGGCGGCAGAACTGTACGGCTTTGACCCTTCATGGATCATCATGGCCAACGGTTCCGACGAACTGCTCAACAATCTGATCAGAGCCTGCGCCGGCGAAGGTCAGGAGGTGGCTTACCTTCACCCGTCCTACTCCTACTACTCCACGCTTGCAGAAATTCAGGGGGCGTCGGTTCGCACTTATGGCTTGACCGATTCGTTCAGAATTGAAGCGTTTCCGGAGTATTATCATGGGAAGGTGTTCTTTTTGACAACCCCTAACTCGCCACTAGGGTTTGCATTTCCGCCGGAATACATTGAAGAGCTGGCACAAAAATGCGGCGGAGTGCTGGTGATTGACGAAGCATATGCCGACTTTGCCGATTGGAATGCTCTCGAACTGGTGAAAAAATACGAAAATGTTGTCGTCACCCGCACACTGTCGAAGAGCTACGCTCTTGCCGGTATGCGTCTGGGACTGGCAATCGCCAGACCTGAGATTATCGCAGCACTGGACAGGATCCGCGATCATTACAACCTTGACCGACTGGCACAAGCGGCTTGTGTTGCGGCACTGAAGGATCAAACTTATTTCCGTGATTCGTGCCGTAGAATCATTGAAACGCGAGAGTGGTTTACCGGAAAGTTAACTGCAAACGGCTATGACGTAATACCATCGCAGGCGAATTTTGTTTTTGCCTCCCCGCCGGATAAAAACGGGAAAAGGGTATATGATGCTTTATATGAGCGCAAGATTCTGGTGCGACTCCTCTCCGATCCGCTCCTGGCTCATGGACTCAGAATTTCAATCGGTACCCGGGAAGAGATGGAAAAAACATGTTTCGCTCTGTCGGAAATTGGATAAGTTAAAGGAGATAGTATGTCGCGGAGTGCCATAATCGAGCGGATCACAAAAGAAACAAAAATAAAACTGTCTCTGACCGTTGACGGATCGGGGCGTTCATCCATCAGCACATCGGTACCGTTTCTGGACCACATGCTCAATCTGTTTGCCCGCCACGGTTTTTTCGATCTGAGCGTTGAGGCCAGAGGCGACATTGAGATTGATTTTCACCACACGGTCGAAGATATCGGGATAGTGTTAGGGGAGGCGTTCAAGCAGGCGCTCGGGGATAAAAACGGGATCCGGCGCTATGGCCAGGCTGCCGTTCCGATGGATGAAACAGTGGCAAGTGTGGTCGTTGACATTTCCGGGAGGCCGTATCTCGTCTATCACGTAAACCTGCCAAAGGTGAAAATCGGGGAGTTTGACGTTGAACTGGCTCGGGAGTTTTTTCAGGCATTTGTCAACCACTGCGGCATCAACCTGCATATAAACGTCATGTACGGCGACAATGTTCACCACATCATTGAAGCCTGCTTCAAGGCGTTCGCCCGGGCGCTTGATAGCGCAAGTCAGATTGATCCGCGAATTACAGGAGTCATGTCAACAAAAGGAGTCTTGTAGAGGAATTATTTCATTTCCTTCAGCAACTCTTTGGCCTTCTTGGCCTCGTCGCTTTTTGGGTAGCCCTTCATCAGTTTTTCAAACACAAATCTGGCGCTTTTGGCGTCCTTAATCTCATTGAAGGCCATAGCCTGCTTTAGCATGGCAGCGACGACCTTCTCTTTGCCTGGATAATTTTTGATGACATCCTGATAGGACAAAATTGCCGACTCATAATTTTTTTCACTATAGTGCGTCTCACCAATCCAATAGTGCGCATTTGCCGCCAGCTCATGCTTCGGATTCTGCTCAAGAAATTTGGTAAACTGCTCCCGCGCGGCAACAACTTCACCCGCTTTATGTGAATCAAGCCCTTTCTGATAGAGCGCATCAGGGGTCAAGGGAGCCTCTGTCTTTTTTACCAAGGCGAGCTCGGTCATTTTTTTCGACATGTTGTCAAGGAACGCCTGCTGTTTCAGGATGCGCTCTTCCAGGGCAATAATACGTGCGTCGGCGTCTTCACGATACCTGGCAAGATCCTCGGCAGGTTTTTTAACGGAGAGAAGTGTATCATCAAGCTTGCCATTCAGCGCCCGCATTTCACCTTTCGTGCCATCAATCGAAGCCTGGATGTCAGCCGACATTTTCCTCACAGCAGCAACATCCGCCTTGAAGCCCTTTTCAACAGCCCCGACAGTTACTTTTGATTCCTCACGGATGCCGGCAAGATCCCTCTCCATGGTAAAAAGGCGGGACTTTACAGAATCAACATCACTTCTGATACTATCAAGCGCGGTCTGCGAGGCGCATCCGGTCAGACATACGGCAAACAACAGAACAACATTGGTGAATTTCATATTGGAACTCCTGTATCCTGAAATCGAGTGCGAACTGTATATCACAGAGTCGGATAGGTTGACAAGTAGCGACATTTTGTCGATAACGATAAACCGTGAAGCAGATACAATAGTAAAAAAACAGCGGCAAGCTTCCACAAGAAGTTTACCGCTGCTTATTAATGACATCTCTGCTGATAGGGGTGTGACGTTACCCAACCTTGATTGGATTTCCAGATATTCGCTGTTCAGTTCATAATTCGTCCAGAACCTTGCTGAACTGCTCTGAGGTGAGCAGTTCGGAAGCATTTGGTATCAGCTCCCCGCCATCGTGCATTGTTGCTCCGAGTTGTTCCCTGTTTGTATTGCAAGCGGCATATATTGCTTCGTTCAGACTTCTCTCTTTAGCCCGGTACCATTCCATAGCCTTGCTTCCGAAAGAGAGCGTTCTCAGCTCTTTTTCAAGATTGTCGGCTTTAATTGTGACAAGCCATCCCTTGTCACAAAATTCTGTCCTAAGCAGTTCAGGTTTTCCCCCAAGAGTTTCATTTACCGCAATTACTTCGCCATTCACCGGCATTATTAGCGGGACGATCTGTTTTTCCAGCATAATATGGGCGAAAACCTGGTTTTTGATTACCGGTTCCCCGATTCTTGGCAGTACAACGGTTCGTATCCCGTACATCAGCTTAGACAGAATTCCATTTATGCCGATTACAACTTCGTGCGGGTTTACGACTCTTATCCAACAGTGATTCTTGTGGTAAAACAGGGAGCCGTCCAGACAGTTTTTTGATAGGCCAACTGACGAGACATCTTGTGTCAGTGGCCTATTCATGGTTTTTAACTGCGTACCAGTGAATGTACCGCTATGCATCACACTATCAAAGGCGCACTCTTCACACTTGAAATCAAGAGAGCAGAGTTTATAGGATATTATTCCGGAAGTCATCCAGACGCACTTCATGTCATCATTGTCCGGCATCATATTGAAATCATCTCGAAACATATTCCTGTTCACCCTGCTTTCCCTGAAATAACGTTCGATAGCTGTTTATAACGGTTTTTTCTCATCATCAGGATTAATCTTCTCGCCGCCGTCGGCCATGGTTAAGCCGAGGCCGGGATGAAAAAATGCTCCTTCGAATCCTTCTTCTTTCTCCTTAACTTTTTTGCCACCTAACGACAGAGTAAGCATTCCGCTTGTGCTGAGGAGTATTGCTGCGATTACAAATGAGGAGGTCATGCTCCCGGTTGTCGCATTCAGCATCTGTGAAACCTTGCTGAGCACAAACCCGCCAACACCCCAGGCGGTAAACAGAATTCCATAGTTGACGCCATACGCTTTAATGCCCCAAAGGTCCTTGGTAATAGCAGGGAACAGAGCGAGGTTGGCGCCGTAGTTAAACCCGATCAAGGTGGCGAGGAGTACAATTGTTACCGCGCTGGTATGCTGTGACCCAAGAAGGGGGATACAAAAAAGCATCAGTACTGCCTGGAATAGATGCACCGACATAATTGTCTGATATCGGCCAATTTTATCTGACAGGATACCGGCAATAACCCTGCCGCCAGCATTACCTATCGCCATGATTGCAACAGCCAGGAAGGCGTATTCTCCCATACTTTTCTTTGCCAGACCGGCAACACTGGAAATAATCATCAAGCCTGCTCCAGCCCCTACGAAATAGATCGCCCACAATTTCCAGAAGTCAGCAGTTTTTATGACATCCTTCCAGTGGACATCATTAAGAACAGCTTTTTTCTTCAGTGCGACATTGCCTGTCTCAACAGGAACATACCCGGCCGGAGGGTTTTCCAGGAACATCGACAAGCCGCAGACAATAACAATAAAGGAAAGTGCGTATACCAGCATGGCCTGACTGATACCCATTGTATTAATCAGATAACCCGAAAGTGGAGCAATGTAAACTGGCGCCACACCGAACCCAGCAACGATCAGCCCTGCGATAACCCCGGTTTTAGAAGCGGGAAACCACTTGAGGCCGGGCGGGGTTGAGGCTGAGTAGCCAAATCCCATTCCAGCCCCCACCAGCACGCCAAAGCCTAGTACCCATGCAGTATAGCTTGTTGACTGTGAAATCCAGGTAAGTCCGAGGCCGACAAGAAGTCCACCGGTACAAGCGGTGGCGCGTGGCCCGAATTTATCCTGGCATTTACCGGCAAGGATCATTGCAAAGGCGAAAACTAGACAGCATACAGAATAGGGGTCATTTACCTTTGCTAGATCCCAGGTGAATGCTTCTGGCCCGCCCGCCTTAATGGAGGACTCTATGGCTGATTTAAACATACTCCAGGCATACAGAATACCGAGCGCCAGATTGATGCCCAACCCGGCAAATGTCATTGTCCATCCTCTGTTCTTCACTGTCTCTGTCATGGCACTCTCCTTAGATGTAAATTTTATGTACACTAAATATACATAAGCAACTTTATTTACGTGTACAATATCCGAGAGTGGAATAAAAGTAAACACTTTTTTTTGTATTTATTTTATGTGTAAAAAAAATATACACCTAGGGAGGGATGAACATGATTTTGCAGGTATAAAAATGCTCTGTTCTTGATAAGAACATTTTTATCAGAGAGGTAATTCCTGTTGGCCGATAACTTCCGGCAGGCGTTTTGGTGCTTTTATGCGGAGTACTTTATTTACATTCATCCTGCCGGAGACGACCTGTATATCGCTCGTCGAAACATCAAATGCTTCTGCCAGAAAGCGCACCATATAATCAGTCGCCTTACCGGCTTTAGGCACCGCTTTGACGCTGACGCAGAGCTGGTGCCCCTTCACCTTGCCGATGGCGTCCTTCTTGGCATTAGGAGTGCCGAGAATGTTGAGCACCAGAACATCCCCCTCCCAACTGTAAAACGGTTTTGACACGAATCCTCCAAAAGAGTTGATTCAGAAAACAAGCTGCGACAGCTACCACCTAAAATCTGGCTAAGTTACTGTTATTTCGTAAGGGGAAGAGTATCCACATTTTTTGTGGATAACCCTGTTGACGCTGTGGAAATGTTACACAAACGTCACGTAAAATCAAGCGCTTCATCGGTTTGCACAGAGAATGAACATGGTGCGTAACTACCTGTATTTACGTGTCAATAGTTATTTTGAAGGAGAGTGTAAACAGGTCAATAATAGTCCGATACATCAAAAGCTAAAAAATAGGCAGTATATCAGCTACTAACGAAAAAACGGGGCTTACACTCAACCTCAGAAGGGAGAAACCAGCCGCACAAACAGCCGCTCGGTCGTCCGCAGTAACCGGAAAAAAAGCTCTAATACTGGCAGATATGTAAACGAAACGCAGGGGCAACGGATGTAACATGGGCGGGCACCGGCAACAAGAGCAGCAAGACAGCCGGTCAGCAGGCGGTCATCGACCATCAAAAGAGAAGAGATGGGAACTCCGGCAAGTTCCCCGGCTTTTATCACTCCGTCGGGAAACGGTTTTTTTCGTATTCCGGCAATGAAGCGGATGGCGGGGAAGTTTTTTGCAAACCAGTCCCTCCGCCCATCGGTCGGCTTGTTTGAAAGGATGAACATCCGCTCACCGCCAACAACAGCTTCACACTGTTTCAACCATGCGACCGCTGCGGGTACCGGAGCTCTGGCGCCATGATGCGCCAGAACGCCATCAAAATCTAGCACCAGGGCGGCGATTCCTGACCGCTGCAACTCCTTCGGGTCAAGTTCCGAAATGCTTCTGCAGAGCGGGGTGCTGTCGAGTAATTGCCGCAGTTCGCGGCGGTGGAGAAAGCCGAGCGAAAAGCCGGCAAGAATGTGGGCAGGGAAAGGCATACCGTTATCTGCCGTACTTATAGGCTGCGGCGCAAGTCCCTTCACTGGAAACCATACAGGCGCCGACGGGTGATTCAGGTGTACAGACTGTGGCAAAGAGCGGACAACCGAATGGCGTCAGCTTCCCCTTCAGGACTTCTCCGCAGAGGCATGCCCGGTTTTCAATCGCTTCCGGAATGTCAAGTTTTAGAACCAGCTCCGCATCAAATTCGGCATAATCACCCCTTATGGCCAGGCCGCTGCCAGGCAGTACACCCAGCCCACGCCAGACCGCGTCGCATGGTTCAAAAAGCTGCCGGAGAATCGCCTGTGCTTTTGGATTGCCTTCCCACGAAACGGCGCGGCGGTACTGAATTTCAACCTTACTCTCTCCGCGCAAAGTCTGGGCAAGCAGCATCTCGATTCCTTGCATCACGTCAGCCGGTTCGAAACCGGTGACGACGCAGGGGAACTGGTACTTTTCTGCCAGCGGTTTGTAGGCGTTGCCGCCGATAACGGTGCTGACATGAGCGGGGCAGAGATAGCCATTGAGGTTCAGTTCCGGGTCACCGCTAAGAATCTCCATCGGCACCGGCATAGTTTTGTGTGATGCCAGTACGCAGTAGTTTTTAAGGCCGAGGCGGGCGGCTTCGAGAATAGTGACCGCAATCGTCGGGGCGGTAGTTTCAAAGCCGACTCCAAGAAACAGCACGCGCCGTTCCGGATTCTTTTTTGCCAGAGCAACGGCGTCAAGCGGCGAGTAGACGATACGGATATCGGCGCCACCGGCGCGTTGCTCCATTAGAGACGAATGACTCCCCGGAACGCGCAGCATGTCGCCAAAAGTGGCGACAATAGTATCGGGGTCGGCAGCAGACGCTATTGCTTTATCGACATATCCTGTCGGCGTAACACAGACCGGACAGCCGGGACCTGAGACCAGTCGGACATTTTCCGGGAGCAGTGAGCGGATGCCGTGCTGATAGATCGACATGGTATGGGTGCCGCAGACCTCCATGAAGTTGACCGGTGCGGAGAGTCGCTCAGCCATGCGGCGGATATTGGCCGCCATATTCTGCACCAGCCACTTGTCGCGGAATTCATCCTTGTATTTCATCTCCCCGGTCATGCCATATCCTCTTCAGAAAAGACTTCCCGCATCAAGCGGATGGTTTCTTCAGCATACTCTTCATCCAGTTTTGATATGGCAAATCCGGCATGGATAATCAGATAATCGCCGATCTCAATATTTTCCTCCAGCAACGTGACGTTGGCTTCTCTCTGTACACCGTCAACTTCGGCGACAACCGTGTCACCATCCCTGCTTACTACTTTCATTGGTACGCCAAGACACATATCAGTTTTTTCTCCTTCCTGCGATTGCAGCCTGTCCCAGGGCGATCCCGCCGTCGTTTGGCGGTACCAGGCGATGGGTAAACACCTGTAGACCCAGATCCGTCAGGGCAGTATATATCATTTCACTCAAAAGGCGATTTTGAAAAACACCGCCCGAGAGAATTATTCGGTCAAGGCCGGTAGCAGCAGCGATACGCTGACAGACATCGGTTGCGGCTGAGGCAACAGTCTGGTGGAAACGATGGGCTATGACTGAGGTTTCGACAGCGCTGTTAATTTCTTGCAGGATTTCTACAAACATCGGAGAAAAGTCGAGTTGGAGGGGATGCGGATAATCTAGTACTATTTGATAAGAATAGCTCCTCCCTTGATCCACTCTCTCCGCCAGCGCCTCCAGCTCAATCGCCCCCTGACCATCATACGACACGGTATGTCGTATATTAAGCAGCGCTGCAACAGCATCGAACAACCGACCGCAACTGGAGGTCAGTGGAGAATTGATGGCGCGCCTTAGTATCCGGGCAAATAGTAATCGCTCGCTCTCCGGCAGGATGCGGGCAATCTGATGATCGAGCAAAAAAGCCTCATCACCAAGTGCCTGATACAGATAAGCCATCGCCATACGCCACGGCTCACGCACGGCAGCATCTCCACCCGGCATTTGCACCAACCTGAAGTGCCCAGCGCGCTGATAGCCGTCATAGCCCCCCACCAGAAATTCGCCACCCCAGATCATGCTGTCGGGGCCGTATCCGGTGCCGTCAAAAATAACACCGATTACGTCGCCGTCAAGGCCGTTCTCGGCCATGCATGAGGCCAAATGGGCGTGATGGTGCTGCACCTTAATATAAGGCAGGCCGGAATCTTCGGCAAACCTGGATGATAGATAGTCGGGATGGAGATCGCAGGCGACCAGTTCCGGCTTGATTTCAAGCGTTTCTGAGAGATGTGTGACCGTATGAACGAACGAGTCGAAGGTGGATATGTTCTGGAGGTCGCCAATATGCTGACTGAGAACGGCACGATCACCTTCGGCAAGACAGATGACACTCTTTAGTTCGGCTCCCGTCGCTAAGAGCGGTGGCAGCGCGAAGGGGAGTGTTACTGCACGCGGGGCATATCCCCTGGAGCGACGGTAAAAAAGCGGTCTCCCCTGAAAAACGCGCATCACCGAATCATCAGAGCGGATATGGATCGGCCGGTCGTGGATAAGGAAGTAGTCGGCAATTCCCGCCAGGCGGGTCTGTGCGTCATCATCTTCAAAAGTAACCGGTTCGTCTGATATATTGCCGCTGGTCATAACTAGAGCGGTTAATAAATGATGAGGGATGAGTGGTGAGGGGTGAGAGGCAAAAAGAAGATGGTGCAGCGGTGCGTATGGCAGCATCAGGCCGAGCCAGCCGTTATTCGGAGCG
The DNA here is from genome assembly GCA_903845365.1 of uncultured Geobacteraceae bacterium. Taxonomy (GTDB): domain Bacteria; phylum Desulfobacterota; class Desulfuromonadia; order Geobacterales; family Pseudopelobacteraceae; genus JACRCG01. The sequence continues at coordinate 47,692 of CAIMXI010000315.1, forward strand.
ATCAACGGCGAAAGCGGTGTGGAGAGCCGTTTCTTGACAATGATGATCGGAGCCTCCGGGGAGGTGAGGAGTCGCTCTTCCATGTCGCTCATATCCGCCAGTTTGCGGGCTTCCTCTAGAGAGTCAGGCATGACGGCAAACGGCTTTTCATCCCGTTTTTTCCTGATCCGTAATCGCTCCACCGCCGCGTGGTTGCAGGCATCAACGGCAAGATGGTAGCCGCCGATCCCCTTGATTGCGAGGATAGCGCCGCTTTTAAGCAACTCAACAGTTCTTGTGACCGCTTCATCTCGTTCAGCGATTTTTTCTCCGGCAGAGGTGAGTAGGCTTACCTGTGGTCCGCAGACGTGGCAGGCGATCGGTTGGGCGTGAAAGCGTCGGTCGAGCGGGTTTTCGTATTCACTCTGACAGTCAGGGCAGAGTGGAAAGCCGGCCATGGTTGTTTTGGGACGGTCATACGGGGTTCCGGTAATTATGCTGTAGCGGGGGCCGCAGTTAGTGCAGGTTATAAACGGGTAGCGATAGCGGCGGTCGGTCGGGTCATGCATCTCTTTCAGGCAGTCAGAGCAGATTGCCGTATCGGGGGCAATCTGGATATCGGCTCTGCCGGTGCCGCTTGGAAGAATGATAAAGGAACTTTCTCCGTTAATGGTGATGATTTCCGTACTGATTTGGGATGTCACAACGGCCAATGGTGGCAGCCTGTTTTTGAGCGCTTCGTCAAAATCTTTAAACCGCTCAAGGTACCCCTGAACCTCGACCTCAACACCAGCGGGCGTGTTGCGCACCCAGCCGGTCAGATCCAGCTCATGAGCGATCCGGTACACAAACGGCCTGAAACCGACCCCCTGGACGATGCCGCTGATATTATACTGTTTGCGGGTCAACGGCATAAATTCTCATGGGTGGCAATATCGTCACGGCGTCCTGCTTTTTGTTTACTGACGTCGCCGTATCGGTTTTATCAGTCAAGGTATATCGCCCCGATTTCAAATCCCTCCTCAGGCGTACCGGTCCACGACCCGTTGTCAAAAAAACAGGGTTCATATTTCATATCGCTGTACTTGAAAAATGCTGCTGACCAAGCCTCCATATTTCCCAGGAAACGAAGCCTGACCAGATGTGTCGGAGTGTTACGCATCCGTTCTATATATTTATCCTTTGGACCGAACAGCTCTTCATCGTAGGGTTCATGGATAGTTGCCTCAGAAAAGGCGTCAATGTAGCAGAACTGACTCTTAAAACGTACATCAAGGCGCAGAAATTTCCCTGCATACTTCTGTTCTGCATAAGTCTTTATGCGCTGTTCAACAGTTTTTTGCTGCTGTGGGGAAATTTTAGCGCCTCCGGAATGGGGATCTTGCCTCCATACTCTGCTCATGATTTATTCCTCCTTTTTCAAAAAGATTTGCATTATTCGGTAACTTTGCTTCAGAATTCAAAGTCATCTTTTAGAGGTGGGTACTGAACCGGATTATCTCCAATTGCCTCTATCACACGAGGATAGCGCACCCCCGCTTCCGGTTCGTGCGGTTTCTTGCGGCTTCTCCTTATCTCGAAGTACCAGTCATCTCCAAAGTCGAAATGATAGTAGAGCTTGCAGCTCTTAGGCAGCGGATAAACCTCTTCAAGTGTGGTGCTAAAGTTGGCATATTCGCATTTTTGCCCGTCAATTTCGTAGTAGAGTACCTTGCAATTCCGATAGTTGCGCCCGGCGTGAAACTCAAATGGATGATCCCGACCGAAGTCAATGGCGTCCTGAATCGCTTCATGGAGAGCATACAAAGAGTCATTTGATTTTATTTCAATGGTACGGATACATTTCACCTTCCGCCAGTTTCCTGTAATGCAATCAACAGTCAATGTCCAGATCACGCTTTTTTTACAACAATCCTTCTCAGTAGGCGTCTCTGCTGAATGGAGGTCACGTCGCATCTCCATAATTTTTTTGGCGGCTTCGTCAAGATGCATATCATAAAATTCGATAGCGAGGTCTTCGTCGATGTCTATTCCAAAAGCTTTCTCGATATCACAAAGCGGTTGGGTCCCCTCCAGAATATCTGGTAGTCTGTTTGATGACCACATACAGCACAATTGTTTAGATTTTGGATTGCTCTTGTATTTACGGCGATGTTTGTCATATATCGCAAACAATTTCTGGTAAATAGTTTCGTATTCAGTCATCTGAGATCCCTCGATTCATTTTTTTTAGCACTGACATCCGAAAACTCGGCTTCAAGTTCCTCAATGGTTGGCAGGCTCCCCTTCAGGTTTTCCGGGATGGCGGCTACTAATTGATACTCGGAAACACCCATCGGTTTAGAGATGTCTTTTAGTGCATACTCTGCAATCAGTCCTTTACGGTCTTTACAGAGGATCAGACCGATAGAAGGGTTATCGCTTTCATGCCGCAAGGTGGCATCAACGGCCGATAGATAAAAGTTAAGCTTCCCGGCATATTCCGGCTTGAATTTGTTTGCCTTCAGCTCTATGACAACATAACAGCGGAGTTTCAGGTGATAAAAGAGGAGGTCGATAAAAAAGTCATCCCCCTCTACCTCCAGTGGCACCTGCTTCCCGACAAAGGAGAAACCGGTGCCCAACTCCAGCAGAAAATTGGTGATGTGCTTCACCAGTTCGCGCTCGACTTCGCGCTCTTGCGCATCATTGCCAAGGCCAAGAAAATCAAAAATGTAGGGATCCTTCAAAGTCTGTTGTGCCAGATCGGATTGTGCTGGCGGAAGTGTTGCTGCAAAATTGTTTACGGTTTTCCCCTGACGGCTAAAGAGGCGTGATTCGATCTGCATTACCAGGATATCTCGCGACCAGCCATGCTCAAAAGTTTTGTGAATATACCATTCCCGTTCAGGTTTGCTGCTGATTTTGTCAAGCAGAATACAATTGTGGAACCATGGAATTTGTGCAGCAGCCTGCTGCACAAATAGCTCATCTGGCCATGATTCGGCAAACTTACGCATATACTTCAGGTTTCGCGGAGAAAACCCCTTCATATCACTGAATTCAGCCCGCAAGTCGGTAGCCAGTCGCTCGATAACCTTTGTGCCCCATCCCTCACGCTCCTGCCGTTCGAGAATATCGCGCCCAATCTGCCAGTAGAGCAGGATCAGCTCGCGGTTTACCGCTAAAGCCGCCCGCGTTCTTGCAGCACGGATGCGTGCCTTCAGGTCGTGAAGGAAATGGGTGTAGCTGGAAATGTCAGGGGTGGCCATGCTTTAGGACCTCTCTCGGGAAAATCGCAACCCACTTACTGCTGTCGGTCGGATGATAGATGTAAATCGCCTCGTCGTCAAAACCGTTCCAGGTGGCGTTTTCACCGGCTATTGAGATAGCCTCGTCGATACGGTCGCGGAGGTCTTTGAGAGTTAGGGCGGGTTGCAGGGTTTGCATTCGTTCAACTCCTTATTCACTTGACAGTCAAAAGTTCTCACATGGCACCAACAATGATGAAGCATACAGTTCTTATATCATGCTGAAATAACTCAGTATTGTGGTTTTCTACAGTGAGGCAGCCTTCATATTTCAGCATCAATGATCTCAATAAGTTAGGAGAACTTTTGACTGTCAAGTTATTCAATACTTCACGCTTTTGCCAAAAATCCCAAACTATACACCTGTGGCAGCAGTTTTTCTTTCAATACGCCGTGTGCCTGTTTCATGCGGAGGAACAGATCTTCTGCCAGGTTCTGCTCAGACAACGCATTTCTGATCTGCCACCAGCCTGCATCCCAGGTTTCTATTTTGAACTTTGGCGTACGCAGATTGGCAAGGTTTTCAAAATAGCAGCGGTAAATCTCCTCGCCAATTGCCAGCACTGCCCGCGCCTCAACCGAAAGCACCTGCTCCCGCAGCCAGGTCGTAGCAAAGCGGTCTTCAGCAGATGCCAGAGTCAAGGCGATGTCAGCATCGGTAATTTTCCAGCGTTTTACCGATGCAACGGCGTAAGGAAAAAGGTGATTGTGGATTTGATACACGCTGCCTTTGTAGACAATATCCTTCATGGCGGCGGACTGGTTTGAACTGCTGAAGAGGCCCCAGATCGTGCAGTCGCTGATAAATTCTTCCGGCAGGTCGTTTTTCGGGCTCATGTACTGGTCGCGGTCGTTGGTCCAGTCGGCTTTCGGCAAGCGTCGCACGGCATGCACCACCAACGCCTGAGCAAAGTTGGCCGGCGTAACCGAAAGGGCACCGGCGCTGACGTAGGGGCCGGAAAACAGGGCAGTGGCGTTTTGATTCAGCGGCTCGTTGCCCTTGCACATCAAAGAAACCAGAAAATTTTCAGCTATCCGGTCACGGGCATCCTTGTTTTCGTCCTTGACAGCAATAGCGGATCCGAAGGGTGGAAAGCAACGTGTGGCGGGCGGGCGATCGATCCACTTGCTGAGGAAATTGTCCCGGTGATCAGTTGGAATCTGTTTGATATCAATTTTTTCCACGCTTGTATTAAAAACATCCAGCACAATCTGCTGCTCTTCTATCGCCCGCTTGTCCGCAAGATTCCACACCAGAAAGCCGACCGGAAATTGCGATGCCTTGCTGGTACCGGAAAAATTGACCGATGAGAAGATGAAGCCGCGCTCGAAGCCGAAGCGGAAAACCGTGTCACGGAATTTCTGGTCGTTGGTGGAATTGAGGTATTTGATCTTTGAAAACAACCCAAGATGAGCCTGACGCCCCTCAAATTCATGGCGAATGCGGTACAGGAACTGGGCGAAAAGTTCACGCGAGACCTCGCCCAAGTTTTTCTGGTGCATGGCCTTGCGCACAGCGGTATTGCTGACATCGCTTTTGCTTGCCTTGCCACTGGTTCCGGCGGTCTGACTGGTGGCAAATGGCGGATTGATAAGGATTATCCAGGTGATTGTCGGATCGGCCAGATCCCGGCGCAGCTTATCAGGCAGTTTCCACTGCATGGCAAACGGTAGTGTGGCTGGTGAAAAAAGATAGTTAATATCGTCGTTTAGGTAATCGTACTGAAAACTGGTGGCGTCGGGAAAGAGGCGTCGACAGTGTTCGACTTCCTCAGAATACAGGGTGGAAAGATACACATTGCTCCAGGCATCGGTCGGAATGTACCATTCCAGATTTCCGGTACCGGCAGCCATATCCCACAGCCGATAGTTCCCCTGCCACCACTCATGCCCGACAGTCTTTTCAAGATACTCCAAACCCTTGCGGGCAAAGGGAAGCGGGGTAAAAAATTCACCGTGAAAACGGCGCAAGGCATCATCTGTCAAGCGATCCAGCTTGTTCAGAATTCCCCGCAGTACATCCGGACTGGTGATGCGCTCATACAGGCTCCAAAAATGTTCGTAATCTTTGGAGAGAATCTTTTTCTTACGGAAATCGTTGTTGCCGATATCGAAAAGTACCGCTCCCTGCTCTTTCTGCCAGATGGAGCGCCCCTGCTGGATGTCGCTGACAAAATACTTGGAAGCTTTCAGGCCATTCCGCACCGATTCACCGAAAATCCCGTTCCAGTAGCGGTAAACCTCCTCAAAATTTGCCTCGGTAATCAGCTTTTTGTCGGCTACGCCGGTCAGGTTCAACTGGTTACAAAAACAGGCGGTCAAACGTTCGGCAAACAATTCGTAATCGGCAGGCTGCTGCACCTTGAAGATGTGCATGTCGCGCAGCTCTTGTGTCGCAGCCAGCACAGAAATGAGGGCTACATCAGGAGTGCTGGCTGAAAGATCCCAGTCATAGCAATCATCACAATAAAATGTTTTCCACAGTGATGTTTCGGTCAGAGACGTTTCGTTTTTGTCAGCCAAACAGAGAAACGGAGGAATTGCCTTATCGGTCTGGCCAAACTTCAGGCGGCGGACATAGTAGAGCAATTGGGCCAGAACAGCGGCGCGAACCTTAATGCTGTCAAAGTTCTTGTCGTATTTGAACTCGAATAACACCTGCGGAGTGTAGAGATCATGACGGTCGGCAGTATTGTAGCGAATATCGAAGTGCCGCGCAAAAGCGCTCTTCACATCCTCTTCGGTGGTTGCTGAGATGAGATCCTTGGTGAACTGGGGTTTATCTGTTTTTTTCATGTAAAGACGTTCCTCATTGTTCTGTAAAATCTGCCATAAAGCAAAACCGGTATGCGTCATGCTGCGGCTGCGTTATTATTTCGGGTGGATGCATAATATATTTTGTAGTTGGTAAGTATATTTGTGGTTATTTAAGCCTCGCCGGATCACGTCACATAGTGACAGATTGATGGTAGCCCGGCGTTTCAACGCCGGGATGATTCATCGCAAGAGAAACCGCATCAAATTCATTTTGTCACGTACGTGACGATTGATGGTATGTCGCATCAAACCCGTGGGATGAATCCCACGGCTACCATCAGACGCCCCGATGGGGCTATATTTAGCCCCACACATAACGTTCATCAAATTTAACATCGTGTTTTTTGAGAAAATGAACATACTCTTCCTGAAACGATTTTGTTCGGTGATGTTCACGTTGTCCCTCAACATACCGCACCGTATCGGCAATCTGGGAAAGACTTACCGTGAATGCACCGTATCCATCCTGCCATGCAAACGCCACCATATCGTTATCGTTTTCATGGATCCAACGGGATGATGCGCCTTTTAGAAGTTGCACCGCTTTACTGACGGAAACGGTAGCCGATAAAGCCAGCAGTATATGTACATGGTCGTCATAACCTCCAATCTTTAAGGCCTTCATCCCATTTGTGCGGGCAATGCCGCCGATATATTCCCAAATTCTGATTTCCCTGCCTGGAGTAAGCCACGGCTCACGGTTTTTGGTACTGAACACGATGTGATAATGCAATGACGTGTATGTATTGGCCATGAGATTTCCCTTTGTCACGCTGGGATGATATTTTGTTTTGCACAACCTGCGTCACAGAGTGACAGATTGACGGTAGCCCGGCGTTTCAACGCCGGGATGAATCATCGCAAGTGGAACCGCATCAAATTCATTCCGTCACGTACGTGACGACTGATGGTGTGTCGTATCAATCCGTGGGATGAATCCCACGGCTACCATCGAACGCCCCGATGGGGCTTTCACCGCTTTTGTCACGTAGTGACGGTAGACGGGGAATTCATTCCCCGGTTGTCTGTTGTCAGCTCTTTATCCATCTGCAGCACCTCAACCCCTCGTCAATCGCTCCAACAGCAGATCTTCAAGATTCCTCCGGCTATCGAATACCGCTGTAACATAGACGCTATTTCCGTCAATGCGATACATTATGCGCCAGGGAGAGAGAATCAGTTCGCGGTATTGTACGATGCCGTGTTGCAAAAGTTCGGGTACGACCCTGCCTTTATTGGGGAATTGGCGAAGAGTCGCGGTGCGTTCACGAATCCAGGCTAAAACGGCCAGCGCCGCATCAATGCTGTCATCGGCAATGAATTCAATAATACCGTCCAGATCAGCTTCTGCTGTTTTGGTCCAGGCAACCCGGAAAGAAAAATTCGGCGTTGTCATACAGCTTCTTTCTTGCGAGCCGTCAACCTCGCCTCAATACGGGAAAAAACCTCATCCTGCTCTACCAGACGCCCGGCTCGGATATCCTCTTCGCCCTGTACCATAAGTTTAAGCAACGCTATGGTATTCCTCATGCTTTCGTAGCTTACGGGATCCTGTAAAACGGCGCGAGCCAAGCCGTTTTGGGTTATTATTACCGGCCTGCGCGTTTCATTGACTTGCTGCAGCAGGTGGGCGGCATTCCCTTTAAGGTAAGTTACTGGTTGAATATCTTCTATAAGATTCATGGTGTACCTCCGTAACTAATTACGTACCATATTCGGTCGTGTTGCTGCAAGCTATCATAATTTATGTCATCATTTATTGACAATTCACTCTACTGACTACTATAATCATATCAACCATAATGGTCATGGAGGTAATCTATGTTAAAAACCGTATCTGCCATCAAAGTTCGCCAAAATCTAGGGCAGCTCATGAACGAAGTATCCATCAAGGCTGATGACTATATCGTTGAACGTGCCGGTAAACCGCTGGTGGCAATCATTCCTATTGAAAAGTACTTAAATATGAAGTCGAACCGGGAAGATTTTTTCCGGTTGTACAGTTCCCTCCAGAAAAACGCTGATACTTCCGGTGCTGTTGACGACGATCTTTCTGAAGCTCTGAATTTTGCACGGCAATGATTCGCGTTGTTCTGGATACCAACCTTTTTGTCAGTGCCCTTCTCAAACCTGATTCAAACCCGGACAGAATTATCACCCTGGTCAGGGAAGAAAAGGTTTTGCTCCTTATTTCAGATGCTATCTGCGACGAAATAACGAGAGTTTTGTTCTACCCAAAAATAAGAAAACGCCTTGCGGCTTCTGACGAGGAACTTCAAAACTTCATTAAACTGCTCCGAACCGTTGCCATCGTTACCCCTGGCAGCCTCAATCTCCCACTACTTGCCGCCGATCCTGATGATACAAAATACCTGATATGCGCTGTTGAAGGACGCGCCGAATATATTGTTTCAAGCGATCATCATCTGACCGATCTGGTAGTATATCAGGGTATACGGGTTGTTACTCCGGCAGAATTTATTGAGATAGATCGTGGCACACTTTTTTCAGATCGCAACACATACATGAAAATGCTAGCCGATGCTTCGGATGTAGCGCCAGTTAGTGGTGATGAGCTGAAATAACACAAGAAATTATATTCTATCTTTTTCCCACCCCATCAGTCAGCCATTGATACCAGGCCTCCATCCCTGCACCACTTCGTGCCGACAGTTCAAATATGATGATGTCCGGATTTACACGTCGTGCGTACTCCTTACATTTTTCAACGTCAAAATCGAGGTGCGGTAGCAGGTCGGTCTTGTTGAGGAGCATGACGGTCGAGTTGCGGAACATCTGGGGATATTTGAGCGGCTTATCTTCTCCTTCGGTGACGGAGAGAACTGCGACTTTGTGATGTTCTCCCAGATCGAATGCGGCCGGGCAGACCAGATTGCCGACATTTTCAATCAGAAGGAGATCCAGATTGTCCATGTCAAAGCCATCGGTGCCGTGCATGATCATGTGGGCATCCAGATGGCAGCCGGCCCCGGTGTTTATCTGCCGCACCGGAACTCCTGTGGCGGCGATGCGCCGGGCGTCATTATCAGTCTGCTGGTCACCCTCGATGACGGCACAGCGAAGTTTGTCCGACAGTTCCCGCAGGGTCCGCTCCAGCAGGGTTGTCTTGCCGGATCCGGGGGAGCTGACTAGGTTCAACACAAAAATCCCCTTCTCTTTGAACAGCGCGCGATTAAAACCGGCCAGACGGTTGTTTTTGCCGAGAATGTCCTCTTCAATAGCGATGGTAGTCCGTTTGCCGTGTTTTTCACCATGATGGTGAGAGTGTTTGCCGTCGTGGTGATGCGTGTGACCATGCTCATGGTCGTGATGGTGGTGATGACCTTGATCTTGATTGTTCGGGGAACATCCGCAGGTTGTACACATAAATAGCTCCTGTAATTATATTTTCACTTCACCTAACTCAAACAAGCCGGAACCAAGATGTTGTAAAAGATATGGATTTAGCCAAAAACTTTTTGTTTTCTCTTTTATCCGCTTTTATCCCTTTTATCCCTGTTAAATAAAAGCTTTTGCTTTTTGACTTCAATGGCTTTTTAACAGGGATAAAGAAAGATAAAGGCGGATGAATCCTTTTAAACTCAAAGATAAATTATCCAGTTGAAAAATTGTTTCAACAGCCTTCAAGCCCTTTACAGGATAAATGACTTTATCTGCCGTTGAACTGCAACTGGTGCAGCCGAGCATAAATCCCTCCGACATGCAGCAACTCTTCGTGTGTCCCCTCTTCGGCTTTGACACCATTCTGGATGGTGATAATCCGGTCTGCATTCCTGATAGTGGAGAGGCGATGGGCGATTACAAGTGAGGTGCGCCCCTGCATCATCCCGGTGATCCCCTCCTGAATCATCTGTTCGGAGGCGCTGTCAATGCTGGCGGTGGCCTCATCAAGCACGAGTATCTCCGGATCAAAAGCCACAGCCCTGGCAAAAGAAAGCAACTGTTTCTCGCCGACCGAGAAGTTGCTGCCCCGCTCCCGCACCTCTTCGTCATAGCCTCGTGGAAGCCTTTCGATAAAACGGTCTGCGCCGACCGCCGCTGCAGCCTGGCGGACACGCTGCCGGGCCTGTTCGTTTCCAAGGCTGATGTTAAATTCAATGCTACCGGCAAACAGGCAGGGATCCTGAAGTACCACGCCGACCCTGCTGCGGACCTCTGCCAGATCGAGTTCGCTGATGTCGATTCCTTCCAGCAGAATAGTGCCGCGCTCGATTTCATACAGTCGCGTCAAAAGCCTGGTTATGGTGGTTTTCCCGCCGCCGCTCTCCCCGACGATCGCAATCCGCTCCCCACGCCGGACGGTGAGGTTGAAACCGCTCAAAATGTCATTTCCGGATTGGTAGGAGAAATAAACATCGCGGAATTCGATTAAAGGTTGAAGGTTGAAGGTTGAAGGTTGAAGGGAAAGCCCCAAACTCTTTTTCTGACCTTTGTTATCTGACCCTTGATTCTGACTTTCCGGTGAGTCTAACAAGGCAAAAATCCTCTCCAGCGCCGCCATCGCGCCCTGCATGACCGAATACTTTGCTGAGAGGTCGCGGATCGGGCCGAAGAATTTTTCTATATACTGAATGAAGGCGACCAGAACACCGAAGGTCAGCGCCCCTTTCAAGATCTCGCCGCCACCGTACCAGATGATCAGAGCTACCGCAATTGATGAGAGCGCCTCAACCATGGCATACAGTGACGCATCCCAAAAGATGACCGGCATATTGGCGTCACGATACGATGCGTTCAGCAGGCTAAAACGACGCTCTTCATCGCGTTCGCGGTTAAAGATCTGGATGATACTGATGCCGGAAATACATTCGTTGAGGAAGGAGTTCATGGTGCCGAGGCGCGCCCGTACCTCCCTGAATGATTTTCTCATGCGGCGCCTGAAGGTGTAGGCGACATATAGCAGCACCGGCAGAACGGAAAAGGTTACCAGTGACAGCTTAAGATTCATCCAGAGCATGACGGAGATAATGCCGATTAACAGCAGAATGTCGCCGATGATCGTGATGATGCCGGAAGCAAACATTTCCCCCAAAACTTCGATATCGCTGGTCAGCCTGGTAACCGCACTCCCAGTCGGCACTTTGTCGAACCAGGTGACAGGGAGATGCATGACGTGGCGGTACAACTCCGCGCGCATGTCAGACATGACCCGCTGCCCGACGGACTGCAGCAGATAAACTTCCAGAAAAGAGAGGAGCGATTCGGCGATCAGGATGCCGAGAAAACCGAGTGCGATTATTTCAAGCCCGGCGAGCTTTCCGGAGATAATATGGCTGTCAATGGCAATCTTTATGACCCATGGCTGCACAAGTCGGCAGGCGGCGACAAGCGGCAGTATCAGCACAACAACAATGACGGCAAAGCGGTAGGGTAACACATAACTAGCAAAGCGCCGCAATAGTTGGGTGTCGTAGGCTTTCCCGGCTATTTCTTCTTCGTAGATTCCGCTTTGGTGCATCGGTGAAACTCCAGATTCGGATATCCGCTTTTATCCGCCTTTATCCCTTTTATCCCTGTAAATAAAAGGTTTTACTTTTAACTTCAAAGGCTTTTTAACAGGGATAAAGAAAGATAAAGGCGGATGAAACCTTTTAAACTCAAAGATAAACCTAAAAAAGCATTTGAAACACGGAGCAACGGAGTAAAAACAAAGAAGAATCTTCTTGAAAAAGCCTTTTTGAGACTCACCTTTATGGTGAATGCAGTTTCTCATGTAAGATATTGATTTCTCTGTTGCTCCGTTGCTCCGTTGCTCCGTGTTATTCGAACTGCCATTTCTAGGATAAATTATCCAGTTGAAAATCGGGTTTACATCATATCAACCGGATCAATATCAACAGAAATACGCACTGCTGATACTACGGTCGCACGCTGCCGCCAGAAGGAGAGCAGCCTGTGAAGATCGCTCCGGCTGGAACCTTTCAGCAGTATTTGGCGGCGAAAACGATTGCGGAGACGATAAAGTGGCGAGGGGGCGGGGCCGAGGATTTCAACCCGGACTCTCAGCTCGGCTTTAAGGCGCATCAGCAAGCTGGCCGCCATGTCAGCCTGCTCGGTTACAGCCTGTTCCGATAGCCCGGAGATGGCAAATGCCGCCAGAAACGCAAAGGGTGGGTAGCCGGCTTCACTACGAAACTCCAGCTCCTGCTGATAAAATCCGGCGGCATCATGTTCGGCAGCAGATCGTATGGCGTAATGTTCGGTATCGAACGCCTGCACGACGACTCTTCCCGGATTCTCTCCCCGTCCGGCTCGTCCGATGACCTGGGACAACAGTTGAAAGGTACGTTCAGCAGCCCTGAAATCAGGCATACCGAGACTGGCTTCTGCGTTCACTACCCCGACCAGCGTTACTTCAGGAAAGTCGTGCCCTTTGGCAATCATCTGGGTGCCGACAAGAACGTCGGCGCTGCCATCGTTCATGCGAAACAGCAGGCGCTCGTGGCTCCCTTTGCCGGAGGTCGTATCACTGTCCATCCTGAGAATACGGGCTGTCGGCAGCAACTCTTTCAGGTCATGTTCCAGTTTTTCGGTTCCTGCTCCCAATTCACTAAGTGTCGTTCCTGAGCATGCCGGACAGGTGCCGGGAGCCGGAACGGCATAGTCACAGTAGTGGCAGAGGCTCTCTCCCCGCTGGCGGTGATAGGTCAGGGTTACGGAACAATTTGGGCAGGTCAACGGCTTTCCGCAGTCGGTACAGACAAGAAACGTGGCAAAGCCGCGCCGGTTGAGAAAAACAATAGCCTGTCGCCTCTGCTCAAATGTTTCAGTCAGTTTTGCCGACAGGGATGTCGAGATGGTCTCTTTACTCCCTTTCATCGCCACCAGTTCAACAAGAGGCATCGGTCTCCCTGCAACCCGTTCAGGCAATGAGAGCAGTGTCAGTCGTCCTTCTTGAGCCGCGTGAACAGTGGTAACCAATGGCGTCGCGGAGCCAAGGACAACGGCGGCCTGCTCCATTCTTCCCCGAACCAGCGCCAGATCTCGGGCGTTGTAGCGTAACCCGTCCGACTGTTTAAAGGAAGCTTCATGCTCTTCATCGACGATGATAATGCCGATCTTCTCCATCGGAGCAAAAATTGCCGAGCGCGCTCCGATGACTATTCTCGCCAACCCCCGCCGGATCCGACGCCACTCGTCATAGCGTTCCCCATCGGAGAGCCCGCTGTGCAAGATGGCAATACCACCACCAAATCGGGCTTGAAAACGTCCGGTCAACTGTGGTGTTAGAGCAATTTCCGGAACCAGCACCAGGGCATTTCTGCCGAGTTCAAGCGCATGCGAGATCGACTGAAGGTAGACCTCGGTTTTGCCGCTTCCGGTCACACCATAGAGTAAAAACGGGGTAAAAATCTTGCCGTCAAGACAATCTGAAATAGCGTCCAAGGCCGCTTTTTGGTGTGTTTGCAAAATTCGTGGTTCATCACGCGCTGCCGGGTGGTCTTTAAAAGGGTCGCGGTACACTTCGCGTTCCTCTACCCTGCTGAGCCCAAGCTCTGTTAATCGCTTGAGTTGTGGTGCGCAGGCACCGAAGCGCTTGCGAAGATCCGCAGCGGAAATATCTCCGGAGTCGCGAATTACGGCCAGTATTTCGAGCGCTTTCGGACTTGGCTGTCGGAGGGGGGGAGTCGTAGAGCCTGGCAGGTAGAATTTTTCTCGCAGAGCCTTTTTCCCTCCGGTCAATCTCCCCTGTTCACTGTCAACCACTTTGAGGATCTGAACATTAATGCCCGACGGAAGTGCTGTGCGTATGACTTCACCGAGCGGATGCTGGTAGTAGGTTGCGGTCCAGCGGAAAAACTCAAGCTCCTTCGCCGTCCAGAGCGGTTCATTGTCCAGCACGGTAATTATCTCTTTTATATTGGCGATTGAGGATTCGGTAACGGATCCTAAAATGTAACCGGTCAGTTTCCGGTTTCCGAATGGAACCAGAGCCCGTCGACCGGTAAGAGCCTGTTCAAGTAAGGTTTCAGGAACGAGATAATGGAAGGTTTTTTCCAGATAGAGCGGAATTGCGACTTCAATGATATGCAGAGGGTCAGTCATACGGTCTGCTGCTTTTGTGCGAAGGAAGACATCGGTTTGAGTCACCAATGTTTTTTTGGCGGTTCCGTATAGCCTAGATGGGTAATCTCACCATCGATGATTTTAAACATATCGCCAACTTCGGTAGTCCAGGCGTCTCCTTCTTCAGGAGGGTTTGGAAAAGAACGCTTTCCCAGAAACATTTCTACCTCGCCAATATAGCCGAACCATTCCAGTGAGCCGGTCATCCAGATTCTTGTGTTAATTCCCATAATTCAGATCCTTGTGTGGGCGAGCGTCCGTTCAGCGCGCCTTTTACGATAATTTACTTTTAAAATCTTCATAGCTAAAACTGCGCACAACCTTCAGCTCTCCTGTTTCAGGCTCAAAAGTGCAGATGTGAGGGTGCAAAATGCCGTTGAAAGTGCTGCTTTTTACCATAGTGTAGTGTGCCATGTCTTCAAAGGCAACTCTGCTGCCGGGAAGAAGTGGTTTTTCAAACGACCAGTCACCGATGATGTCACCAGCAAGGCATGAAGAGCCTCCGAGACGGTAGGTGAAATTTTTTTCGCCAGCATCGAAGCCGTTGGTAATGGCGGGGCGGTATGGCATCTCAAGGATGTCCGGCATATGGCATGTGGCTGAAACATCAAGAATGGCTATATCCATGCCGTTGTTGACCACATCTAATACCTCTCCTACCAGAATTCCGGTGCCGATGGCGATCGCTTCTCCCGGCTCAAGGTAGATTTCCAGATCATATTTCTCCTTGAAATATTTCACCAGTTCGATCAGGCCGTCAATATCGTACCCTTCACTGGTAATGTGGTGGCCGCCACCAAAGTTAAGCCATCTCATCTGGGGCAGAAATTCACCAAATTTTTCTTCAAAGACTTTGGCCGTTCGTTCCAGAGGCTCAAAAAGCTGTTCGCAGAGGGTGTGAAAATGCAGCCCTTCAACGCCGCTCAGGGTCTGTCCTACAAATTCTCTTCGTGGAATGCCGAGGCGTGAGTTGGGCGCACAGGGATCATACATCTCCGTATGCCCCTCGGAATGTTCCGGGTTTACCCTCAGGCCGACGGAGACGCGGCCCTGTTCCTTCTCCCACAACGGGCGGAAGCGTTCGAGCTGGGCAAAGGAGTTGAATACCAGATGATTGGAGATGCCGAGCAGCTCAACGACGTCGCTCTCTTTGAAAGCGGCAGCAAAACTGTGAACCTCTTTCCCGAACTCCTCCCGTCCGAGTCTCGCCTCCCAGGGGGAACTGGCGCAGACGCCGTGGAGCGTCCGGCTCATCAGCGGGAAAACGCTCCACATGGAGAACGCCTTCATCGCCAGCAGTATTTTAGCGCCACTGCGCTGTTGAACATCGTCCAGAATGGCAAGATTATGGCGCAACCGCCCAAGATCAACGACGTAGGCAGGGGATGGGGCGAGCCGGAGGATTTTGTCGATGTCGATCACAAGCTAAACCTTTTTTACCACAGAGTCACAGAGAGCACAGAGGAGGAAAGAGTAAAAAAGATACTAAAAATCATACTGTATGTAGTGATAATTTTCAGCTAAAGAGGTTGTCTTGCCGGAAATATTCTATCCGGCATCCAGCCTTTAGCATTTTAAGTCTGGATTCCGGCCAGAAGCCTGCCGGAATGACAGTTTTGTTGTTGTAGCTGAAGATTATCTCTAATCAGGAAAATCATTGAATCTTCTCATTACTCCCAGTGACTCTGTGGTGAAAAGTTTATTAAAGTTCCGGCCAGTTGCCGCCATCAACGACGACAGTCGACAATCCCATCGGCCCAAGAACATCCAGAAACAGCTCCGGATCGAACTGCTCCATGTTAAAGACTCCGGCGCCGCGCCATTTGCCGGTCAGCATCATGATCGCTCCGACAACGGCCGGGACACCGGTGGTGTAGCTGATTGCCTGCGACTGCACTTCCTTGTAGCAGGCCTCATGATCACAGATGTTGTATATATACACCTGTCTGTGCTGGCCGTCTTTTGTACCGCGGGCAATGACTCCAATGCAGGTTTTACCTTTGGTCAACGGCCCGAGTGAACCGGGATCGGGGAGCAGTGCTTTGAGGAACTGAATCGGTACAATTTTCTGACCATTAAATTCCACTTCATCGATGCGGGTCATGCCGACGTTCTGCAACACTTCAAGATGTTTCAGGTAGTTGTCCGAGAAGGTCATCCAGAACTGCGCCTTTTTGATGGTCGGGATATGCTTTACCAGCGACTCCATCTCCTCGTGGTAGAGTCGATAGCAGTTCATTGGGCCTATCCCCTCTGGAAAGTCGAAGAGCCGCCTTGTGGAGAGCGCCGGCGACTCGACGAACCGACCATTCTCCCAGTGACGGCAGGTGGCGGTCACCTCGCGAATGTTGATCTCAGGATTGAAATTGGTGGCAAACGGCTGACCATGACTGCCGGCGTTGGCGTCGATGATATCGATCTCTTCTACAACATCAAGGTATTTTTTGGCCGCAAGTGCGGTGTACACGTTGGTCACACCCGGATCAAAGCCGGAGCCGAGCAGCGCCATCAGACTTTTTTCCTTGAAACGTTCCTGATAGGCCCACTGCCAGGAGTACTCAAACTTTGCGGTGTCAAGCGGTTCGTAGTTGGCGGTGTCGAGATAATCGACGCCGGTTTCGAGGCAGGCATCCATAATATGCAGATCCTGATAAGGGAGTGCCACGTTTATCACCAGTTTTGGTTGCAGTTGTCTGATCAGAGCAACCAGTTCCGGCACATTGTCGGCGTCAACCTGTGCGGTGTTGATGCTCCCCCCCAACTGGGCGGCGATGGCATCACATTTTGCTTTGGTGCGCGAGGCAAGAGTTATCTCGCTGAATATGTCGCGCCGTTGGGCGCATTTGTGGGCGACGACCTGGCCGACCCCGCCGGCGCCGATAATAAGGACTTTGCTCATAGATTTATTCCCCTAGATACGTATATCCCAGCAAGGTTCTATCAAGCAGTTCGATAAAATGACTGCTCTCCTCAATGGAAATTTTCTTCATCACAACGTTCTTTTCCAGGTTGTCCCTGACCTGCTTCAAGATCTCCGGCCCCTTATACTGTACGTATTTCAATGTTTCCCAGGTGGCGTCGCCGTTGATAACGGTATCGATCATATAGCCGGTCTTCTTGTTGAAGGTTATATGGACGGCGTTGGTGTCGCCGAACAGGTTATGCAGGTCACCAAGTATTTCCTGGTACGCGCCGATCAGAAAGAACCCGATGTAATACTCCTCATCCTTCTTGATCTTGTGCAGAGGCAGATACTTAGTGCGTCCGCTCTCTCCGACAAAACTGGTTATTTCACCATCAGAGTCACAGGTGATATCGGCAATGGAGGCGATCACGTCCGGTTTCTGATTGAGACGCTGCAACGGCATTATCGGAAAGATCTGGTCGATTGCCCAGGAGTCCGGTATTGACTGGAACAGAGAAAAATTGGCGAAATAGGTCTGGCGCATGGATAGCTGGAAGTTTTGCAACTCCTCCGGAACAGGCTTGATCTTTTCAACGATACTGTTGATCTTTATAATTATTTTTGAGTAGAGCCACTCGGCAATAGCCCGGTCGTTGAGGTTCAGATAACCCAGATTAAAGAGACTGACCGCCTCATTTATCAACTGCAGGGTATCGTGGTAATCTTCACGCAGGGAGTAGCGGTCGATACTCTTGTAAATATCCTGAAGCTTTTTGACAGTGGGGGCAATTTTTTCAGTTTTGGCCAGGATTTCCTCAAAATTGGGCATCAAGTGCTGGGTATTTGTGTTGAGAAGATTGGTAATCAGCACCGAATAGTGAGCGACTGTTGCCCGTCCCGACTCTGAGATGATGTTGGGGCATTGAACCCCAGCTTCATCACAGATATTTTTTATCTGGTAGATGACATCGTTGGCGTACTCTTCGATGGTGTAGTTAACACTGGAAAAGTAGCTCGACTTTGAGCCGTCGTAATCGACTCCCAATCCCCCCCCGATATCGAGAAATTCTATTCCGACCCCCAGTTTACGCATCTCGGTATAGACACGGGTGACTTCTATCAATGCCGTCTTGATCTTATCGATCTTGGTGATCTGGCTACCGATGTGCGAGTGGAGCAGCTTGACTGAATCAAGCATCCCCTGATCTTCAAGCATCCTGATGGCGGCAATTATCTCCGACATACGCAGGCCGAACTTGGCGTCTTCTCCCCCTGACGTGGCCCATTTGCCGGTTCCCTTGGAGGAAAGTTTGACACGAATACCAAGTTTCGGGGTTATGCCGGTCTTCCTTGAAATCTCAATAATTTTTTCCAGCTCAAAGAGTTTCTCTACTACCATCGTAATATCAAAGCCTATCTTGGTGGCATAAAGGACAGTTTCAATGTATTCGGCGTCTTTGTAGCCGTTGCAGATTATCGGCAGGTTGTAGCCGCTGGAGATTGAAATCCCTGCCACCAGTTCCGGTTTTGAGCCGACTTCGAGGCCGATATTATAGCGTTTTCCGTAAGCGGCGATAGCTTCCACAACTTGACGTTGCTGGTTCACCTTTATCGGGTAGAACGTCTGATATTTCGCAGGATAATCATTCTCCTGAATGGCGCTCTTAAAGACACGGTTGATCGAGGCGATGCGCCCCTGCAGCACATCCATGAAGCGGAGCAGGATGGGTGGCTTGATTTTACGCTTGATCAGATCGTCGACAAGCTCGCGAAGATCAATGGCGTGCTTTGAATTTGATGAAGGGTGAACGCAGATGTTCCCTCTTTTATTAATCGAAAAAAGATCAGCTCCCCAGTTATCGATATTGTAAATCTTGGCAGATTCACTGATGGACCATTTTTCCATGAGCTGTTCTCCCTTTTTCGGTTAGTCACATACAAAAACAAACTTACCTAACTAATGCATACTCTGGCCAAAGTCAAATTCTATTTATGCGTCACCTGAAACCTGCAACGGACAAATGTCTGCCTTGACTTTGCAGGAGCGAATGGTTACCTTCGCAATCATCAAAAGACTCTCCGGTTCAATATCTCATCCGCAGGTGCCGATATGCCACGCTTTTCAGGCAGGAAACCGTTTACACAGGAAATATTCAATCGGCATGTTGACGAGATGCGCAGTCTGCTGCATGCCCTGGAGTTACGGGACTCTTTTGAAGTTGATGAGACCCGCCCGAAAATGGATATCTATGAAACCGGCCTGAATATCATCATTGAGTTTGACCTCCCCGGTTGTCAATTGGACGCTATTTCTCTCAAGATGAGCGGTTTGACACTGATTCTTGACGCCAACAAGCCGAGAGAAACGAACGAAGGCAAATTTATCTGTGTGGAACGGAGTTATGGCCACTTTAACCACACTGTTCATATCCCAGGAAATGTTGACCCAGCTCTGATTCGAGCGGAATACCGCCGGGGAGTGCTGAGAGTTATCTGCCCGAAGAGCCGTGAGAATCTGGTGCCTATTCAGGAGCTGCCCTGAAAAACTGACAGTTACATTTATGCATAGCCCAAAGGAGATTCAGATTGTTAGACATAGTAAACGATATTATAGAGAACTCAGAAGAACTGAAAATACCTGAGATACTGCCGCTGCTTCCGATCAGGGACGTGGTTGTGTATCCATTCATGATCATACCACTCTTTGTCGGACGGGATATGTCGGTACTGGCGGTTGATAGTGCTCTGGCAGGTGATCGTATGATCTTGCTGTCTACTCAGCATGATGTAGGTGACGAGGACCCCCCTGCCGATAAAATCTATGAGGTAGGCACGGTCGCCATGATAATGCGGATGCTCAAACTGCCGGACGGCCGCGTCAAAATCCTTGTTCAGGGTCTGGCTAAAGCCCGCATTACTGAGTATGTTTCAGACAAGCCGTTCTATATGGTTCGGGTTGAGCGGCAACACGATACGGTAGTTGCGGAAGTATCACTTGAAATAGAGGCGTTGATCCGCACCGTCCGTGAGCAGCTTGCCAAAGTTATGGAGCTTGGCAAACAGGTTTCGCCGGAAGTGATGGTTATTCTCGAAAATATCCAGGATCCTGGCAGCATGGCCGATCTGGTCTCCAGCAATATCGGCCTGAAGGTTGCCGATGCCCAGACGCTACTGGAAATAAATAACCCCATTGTCCGTTTGACAAAGGTTAACGAGTTTTTGAACCGCGAGATTGAGTTGCTGAGTGTGCAGGCCAAAATACAGAACGCCGCTCGTGAGGAGATGGGCAAAAACCATAAGGAGTATTATCTGCGCGAGCAGATGAAGGCCATTCAGAGCGAACTTGGTGATAACGCAGGAAAAGAGGATCTCGCCGACATCAGGAAGGCTATTGAATCGGCAAAAATGCCAGAACCGGTTAAAAAAGAGGCGCTCAAACAGTTGGGGCGGCTTGAAAATATGCATCCTGATGGCGGAGAAGCCAGTATTGTCAGGACATATCTGGACTGGATGGTAGAGCTCCCCTGGGGTAAGGCTACCCGGGACAGTCTTGATATTGTTCGTGCCAAAAAAATTCTGGACGATGACCACTTCTACCTCGAAAAAATAAAAGATCGCATCCTTGAGTTTCTGGCAGTGCGCAAGCTGAAGAAGAAAATGAAGGGGCCGATCCTCTGCTTCGTCGGTCCTCCTGGAGTCGGTAAAACGTCGCTCGGCAAATCAATAGCCCGCGCCATGAATCGCAAATTTGTCCGTATTTCATTGGGCGGAATACGCGATGAGGCTGAGATTCGCGGACATCGTCGAACCTATATAGGTGCTCTGCCTGGACGCATTCTACAGGGGTTGAAACAGGCCGGTGCCAACAATCCGGTCTTTATGCTGGATGAACTGGACAAACTTGGTTACGACTACAAAGGCGATCCATCGTCAGCTCTTTTGGAGGTTCTTGATCCGGAGCAGAACAACACCTTCTCCGATCATTATATTAACCAGCCGTTCGATCTCTCGAATGTGATGTTTGTGGCGACAGCCAACCAGATGGATCCGATCCCTTCACCGCTCCGCGACAGAATGGAGGTTATCAATCTGTCAGGGTATACCGAAGAGGAAAAGCTGGAGATTGCCAAGCGCTATCTGGTTCCGCGACAGATCAAGGAAAATGGTCTTAAAACAAAGCATATCAGTTTTGATGATGAGGCAATCAGTGAAATTATCTCCAAATACACCAGGGAGGCGGGCTTACGCAATCTGGAGAGGGAAATCGGCAAGGTCAGTCGCAAGGTGGCTCGAAAAGTGGCGGAGGGGAACAAGCGTACCGTCCAGGTGACTGCCAAGGTGTTGCATAACTATTTGGGCGCTGAAAAATATACTCGTGAGGAAGATCTGGACAAAAATGAGATAGGTGTTGTCAACGGTCTCGCATGGACACCGGTTGGTGGTGAGGTGCTTCATATAGAGGCGAGTCTGATGGCCGGTAAAACGGCATTGACGTTGACCGGACAGTTGGGCGACGTGATGAAGGAGTCGGTGCAGGCCGCTCATTCCTACGTCCGCGCTCATGCCGAGGCGATGCATCTTGAAGCGAAAATTTTTGAAGAACATGAAATTCACGTCCATGTTCCGGCTGGCGGTATTCCCAAAGATGGTCCTTCAGCGGGTGTTGCCATGACCGTGGCGTTGGTCTCGATCCTCTGTCACATTCCGGTAAAAAAAGATGTTGCCATGACCGGAGAGGTAACACTCCGGGGAAAAGTTTTGCCGATCGGTGGTCTGAAGGAAAAAATTCTGGCGGCTGTCCGCTCACGGATGCGGCTCGTTATCATCCCCGAGCAGAACAAAAAAGATCTGGAGGATATTCCGGCAACAATTTTGAAAAAAGTAAAAATTGTGGCGGTCTCTGAAGTTGAAGAGGCTCTAAAACTTGCGTTGGAAAAGTATCCACCACCTGCTCCTGCGGCGGAGAAAAAACCGGAAAAAGCCGCCAAGGCGACTGCGGTTCCAGCACGGAAAACGCGATCCGGAGTGGCGGCATCAGTCTGAACGTGCTTTTAGCTCCCCTCCTGTAGTTAAGGAGGGGCTGGGGGTGGTGAGGTTTTCGCTTTTGACTGAGTTTTTATTCTTAAGATTGATGAAAATCAAAAGCAACCACCCCTAACCCCTCCTTAAAAGGAAGGAGGGGGACTAAACGCAAAAACCAAACCGTAAAACACCGAATGTTTATCCGCTTTTATCCGTTAAATCCGTCTTTTCCGCGTTCTATTGCCTTTGACTTTCTACAAGTATTTTGAGGTGATTCATGTCTGACGAGGTCATCTACTCCGCTTCCTGGTTGATTAATCCCGATGCCCCGCCTTTAGCCGGCGGGGCATTGCTCGTTCGAAATGGTAGTATCGTCGAAACCGGCGCGCTGAACGTCCTCCGCAGCAGGCACTCAGCCCCGGTTGTCGACTACCCCGGCTCCGTGCTGCTCCCAGGTTTTATCAACGCCCACACGCACTTCGAACTAAGCCATTTCCCCTCATGGCTGCACAAATCTCCGGTTGATTATGCACCGCGCAGTTTTGCTGAATGGATTATTCAACTGATCAAAATTAAACGCGGCCTGACCGATGATGATTACCGCTCCTCAGTTAAAGAGGGGGTAAGAATCTGTCTTGAATCCGGAACAACTTCAATCGGCGAGGTCGTCAGCAATCCGGCACTGGCTGAAGAGTATTGCCGCTCTCCGCTCGCCGGGCGTCTTTATTTCGAACTGCTGGGGCAGGAAAGTGGCCTTTTTCGGCATAAACTTGCTGCAGCCATGGCTGAAGTGCTCTCTGAAGAGCCTAAAAACTTTCATTCCGGCTTTTCTCCGCACTCCCCATATACAATTGCAGTGGAACATCTGGCCACAATTAGAGAAACGGCAGCAGCACACTCACTGCCGCTCGCCATTCATCTTTCAGAATCACGCGCTGAGGTAGACTTTGTTTTTGATGGCAGCGGTGAACTGGCTGTGACTTTTTTCCCCTTTGTCGGCTGGGGACAATTTCTGGGGAATCCTCCCGGCTGCAGCTCAACTGAACTCATGCAGCGCCACGGACTATTGACGCCAAAGACAGTTGCGGTGCACTGCGTTCACGTTTCCGACTCCGATGTCGACATCCTTAAAAAAAGCGGTGCGCATATTGCGCTTTGCCCCCGCAGCAATGATCTGCTCGATGTCGGGCGCGCCCCAGTGGCACTTTTTAAAAAAGCAGCAATCCCGCTAGCCCTTGGCACCGACTCGCTAGCCAGCAATAACTCCCTGTCAATGTGGGATGAGCTCCGTTTTGCCCTGGAGATATTTCCTGACGACCTTACCGAGCTGGATCTCCTCAGAATGGTAACGACCGGAGGCGCCGCAGCTCTCGGAATTACCGCCGAGTGCGGCTCACTGGATATTGGCAAACGTGCCGATTTTCAGGTGGTCGGCAATATTGCTGGTGATGAGAAGAGTGTTCTTGCGCATGTTATGCGGGAGGGGAGGATGCAAGAGGTCTTTGTCGCTGGGGTGCGGTATGTAGGGGATGTTTAAATTAATCATTGCCGATTCCCATTTAATTATTGTATGGTCTGCCGTATTTACTAAAAAAGCATATAGAGGTGATTCCAAGTGGCAACTACGAGCAATACAATTGACCATGCAACGTTACAGCGTCTTGTTGAAGCCGGAGTTGTAAGCGGTGCAGACGTGGTTGGGCAGACGGGCGGCTGGGGCGTTTTGGTTAAATATGGAATGGTTGAACAGGCGCTGGCTGCCAAGCGTGGTGCCGTAAGAATATTCAGCCGATTTGAAACCCTGGTTAATTACCTGAAAAGTATAGGTATTTCTCAGTTCAACGTCAATGCCAGCAATTACGATCCGGTTGCAAAGAGAGTTCGTCCAGACTCTTCAGAGCGAATGAAGCACACTTTTGCTGCTTCAGAGCATGACAAATGGTTCCGGGAACAGGTAGAAGAAGGGATTCGTCTGGCTGATGCCCCTGATGCGGTATGGGTTTCGCATGAAGATGTCGTGAAGGAAATGCACCGACAGCGTGATGCAATTATGGCCAGAGTTGTCGGAATAAGCCACTAATGCGCGTTTCATGGTCACAACAAGCGCGAACAGAGCGTAAAGCGAATATTGACTATATCTCCATTGATGATCCGTTTGCGGCACTTAATCAACTGAGTGAAATTGAACAGCAGACGAACCTGCTGGCAACTCAACCTGAAATGGGCCGAATCGGAAGAGCCGAAGGAACCCGCGAGCTGGTTATCAGCCGAACCCAGTTTATTGCTGTATACCGAATCAGAGGTGAACGAATAGAGATACTGCGGTTTCTTCACGGGGCGCAGAACCGGCCCAGGAATCCAAAGGGGGATGGAAGTTAAGTTGGACAAATGTAATTTGCATTTGACTCCTGCATTTGACTCCTTGACAGAAAGCAAGTTGTTTTGTACAGTAGTCCTGTACGTATAAAGGAGGTGTTGACATGCTACAAACGACTTATACCAATGCTAGAGCCAATTTCGCCGGACTTTGTGACGAGGTAATAGAAAATCGCGAGATCGTGCTCATTCGTCGTCGCAAGGGTAACAATGTAGCTATGATTGCTGCTGATGAACTGCAAAGTTTGGTGGAAAGTTCTCACCTGATGCGTTCCCCCAAAAATGCAGAAAGAATTCTTTCTGCGCTGGAACGTGCTCTGAAAGGAACTGGCACAGCATCTTCAGTGAAATCGCTTCGTTCCGAGGTTGGTCTTGAAGACTAAGCAACGGGACACTGTTTTTCAGCCAGAGTTCCGTGAGGACCTGCGTTACTGGGTGCAGACTGACCGAAAAATCGCGTTGCGGGCTTTTGATTTGATAGAGGCAATCATGCGCGATCCCTTTACAGGCATCGGCAAGCCAGAACCGCTCAAATACCTTTCATCCGGCACTTGGTCGAGGCGCCTCACACAAGAGCACAGAATAGTCTATCTTGTTCGTGAGGACAGAATCGATTTTCTTCAGGCACGGTATCATTATTGATCCTAATAACGGCAGTCCATGAACCACAGAGCAACAGAGCAACAGAGCAACAGAGCAACAGAGCAACAGAGCAACTGAGAAATCAGACAGTTAGGCGAACTGCAAAAAAAGAAAATCCTAAAACCAACCCCCCTCAGTCCCCCCTTATCAGGGGGGAAGCCTTGAAGTCTCCCCTGATAAGGGGAGATTTAGAGGGGTTAGGTTTGTGTTTGGAAGCGTTACATTTTGTCGTTCTCCTGAAGCTGCATTTGTCATAGGTGGAGACCTGACACTGTTGCATTTCTGTTGCATTTACACAAAATAAAGCCGTCGACTAAGAAAATCCTGAGTCGGCGGTTTTGATTTATACGGTATTTTTAACGTGCCGCGTTTGGTACATGATCATGGAACCGCTTTCACCGTTTGACAAACATTAGAATTCTTGACTTATCCAACGAAGAAGTACAATAAAGTTATAAACAGTTTTTTGGGGTTGTAGGTAAGTTTAGATTTTGGAAGCTGGTGCTTCTTAAGAGAGGCTTTCCGGAGGAATACATGAATAAGATAATTTTCTTCTTTATGCTACTTGGTACAGTTATTTTCTTTCCTTCATATGCGCTGGCGAATAATCCAGCAAATGAACTCGAACCTAACAACACGACTGCTACCGCCACAGCGATCACCCTTAATGGCGGTGATTTCCGTGGTCAACTTTCAAGCAGTACCGACAAGGACTATTTCAATTTTACTGCACCAACTGGAGTTATCCAATTCACCATC
>CAIMXI010000316.1 GCA_903845365.1 uncultured Geobacteraceae bacterium
CAGCAGCCGTTCCGAATCCCTGGCCAGAAGCACCGGCAGCGCCGATTCGCGGCTGATCAGGCGCACAACCAGCTCGCTATGCCCGTCGTGAGCCATATGTTGCGCCACGACGTAGGCAATCCGCCCGGTCGGCCGCAACTGAGCGAACATCTGCAGCATCGCCTCAAGCCCCCCCGCAGATGCGCCTATACCGGCGACAAGCAGAGAGGTGTCGGGCTTTGCGGCGTATGAACCGATCACTGTTTAAATTCCATTTATTCGTTTTCCTCGGTTCCTCGTTCCCGCAAGCTGCGTGGTTTTGACTTTGTTTTTAGTCCCCTCTCCATGAGGGAGAGGGTTAGGGTGAGGGGGAAAATGCTGAATAATAGCGGATATTTTCCCCCTCATCCGGCCTGTCGGCCACCTTCTCCCTCAGCGAGAAGGAACGCATTTGCTGGATTTATTCTACCTCGTTCCCGCGCAGCGCGAGAGATCTTACAGTTCAATCTCAATCGCCTTCGCCATTTCCTTCAATCTATCCAGCGCTTCGTCGAATTCATATTCCCCGACCAGTTTCTGTATCTCTTTGACCGCCGCACCCTGGCCGAGTGCGCCCAGTTTTTCGGAGAGCCCTTCCAGTACGCTTTCGGCTGCGGAATCGATATCTTCCAGCAGTGCGGCAAGTTTGCGGAGTTCTATCTGCAGTGCGCTCTTATCAACTTCGATCGCCGGCTTTTCAGTTTGAGCTGCAGTCGTTTCAGCAGGCTCTCCAATCGCCTCCGTTATTCTCCCCAGCAGCTCTCCGAGCTCGTTTTTCATTGCGCTAAGCGCGTCGCTCAGGCCATCGGTTACTCCCTGCTTCAGCATCGCTTCGACTTTACCAGCAGAGAGAGCCATCGGTGTAGCGCCGATATTGCCGGACAACCCTTTAACCGTATGTGCTTCACGTATTGCGGTTTCCACATCGCTGTTTTCCATCGCCGTATCGATACGCGCCATTACCTCACTCTGGGTTTCAACGAACCGCCGGATCATTTTGTTGAGAAGTTTGGCGCTGCCACCCATGCGCGCCAGTGCATTGTCTATGTCCAGCCCGGGTATGTTCGGGACGCCGTCAATTCTTGCTTCTTTTGCTGTTACACTCTCTTCGACCACCGGTTCCTGTTTGCGCTTGATCCATTGCGACAGGGTGAGAAAGAGCTGAGACATATCGATCGGCTTGGCTATGTGGTCATTCATGCCGGATGCAACGCATCTTTCCTTATCACCTGCCATTGCATTGGCTGTCATAGCAAGAATTGGTAGGTCGGCAAAACGAGCATCCTCACGAATCTTGCGTGTTGCCTCAAAGCCATCCATCACCGGCATCTGGCAATCCATCAGGACGCCGTCATACGCAGTCTGAGCAACTTTTTCCACCGCTTCAAGGCCGTTGTTGGCAACATCCACCTTTAAGCCGGCATCCTGCAGGATCTCCAGCGCCAGTTCCTGGTTTACCAGGTTGTCTTCCACCAGCAGCAGATAGGCGCCTTTTACCTGCCTGGCGGCCTCCTGATAGTTGGCATGTTTGTCCTGCTTGCGGGTGCTTTGCGCAACCTCTTTGCCAAGGGCGTTCAAGATACTGTCGAGCATGGTGGAGGGGCTTACCGGCTTGACCAGCAAGCCGTCAATATGAACACCTTCGGCCTTGTGAATCAGTTCTTCCCTGCTGTAGGCGGTTACCATGATGAAGGCGGGTGTTTCGGAGTGTTTGCTGTCGGCGCGGATACGCTTGATGGTTTCTATGCCGTCCATGCCGGGCATCATCCAGTCCATAAGAACTAGTCCGTAAGGTCTATGTTCGATGTGGGCCTGTTCCAGTTCTCCAATGGCTTCGGCGCCGCTGCTGGTTGCAGTCGCGTCAAATTTGAGCGATTCAAGGATGTTTAGCAGTATTTCACGAGCGCTGGCGTTGTCGTCTACTACCAGGATACGCAGCCCTTTTACATCTTCGACATTTACGGTGAGACGCCGCTGTTCGCTCTGTACGCCGAATTTTGCAGTGAAGCGGAAGGTGCTTCCGACGCCCGGTTCACTGTCTACCCAGATTTCACCATCCATCATTTCCACAAGTTTTTTGCTGATGGTCAAGCCGAGGCCGGTCCCCCCGTATTTGCGGGTAGTGGAGGCGTCTGCCTGTGAGAAGGCACTGAACAGCTTATTGCGCTGTGCTTCGGTCAGGCCGATGCCGGTGTCTTTGATGTCAAAGCGGAGGCGCACTCCGTCCGGTTCATCGGCAATCTTGTGTACTCCAACAGTGATTTCGCCCTTTTCGGTGAATTTGATGGAGTTGTTAACCAGGTTGACGATGATCTGGCCGAGGCGGAGCTGATCGCCAATTAGAGCGGTCGGGACGTCTGTGCCAAGGTCGAACAGCAGCTCCAGCCCTTTGTCCTGGGCTTTGATAACGGAGAGGTCGGCCAGGTGCTCCATGACATCTTCCAGGTGGAAGTCGACTTTTTCCATCGACATTTTGCCGGCCTCGATTTTGGAGAAGTCGAGTATGTCGTTGATGATGCCCAAAAGGTTCTTGGCTGCCGAATTGACTTTCTCGATGTAATTCTGCTGTTTAGGGTTTAGTTCTGTCTGAAGAGCAAGATGCGACATGCCGATTATGGCATTCATCGGGGTACGGATTTCGTGCGACATGTTGGCAAGGAAGTCGGATTTGGTTTTGGTGGATTCAAGTGCCAGTTCCTTAGCTTGAAAGAGTTCGTCCTCGGCCAGCTTTTGAGCTGTGATGTCTTGATAAGCACCGTACATGAACAATATTTTATTCGTCGTTTCATCGCGCACCAGTTTGCCGGCGGCATGAATCCAGACGATATTGCCGTCGACAGGGCGTTTATAGGCGTAGATCGAGTCGTAATGATCATACTTGCCATCAATAGCGCCTTGATAGCGCTCGGCAGTAAGCGCCGCCGTTTCAGGATTGGCCTCCTCAAGACGTGAGAACCATTCTGAATCGAGTTTGTAAATGCCATCATCCTTAAGATATTCACCCAGGATGCGCGCCGCCTTTTCAGATTGGAAGTACTGATCGGGATGATTGTAGTCAACGTACCAGTAGCCGCTGCTGGTCAGCTCCAGTGCAATGTCTGTGAGGAAGTTGGCACGTTTCATTTCCTCTTCCATGCGCTTGCGTTCGGTGATATCTCGGAAGACGATGACTGATCCGACGATTGTTCCGTCCTTAAATACCGGAGTTGTGGAATATTCAACCGGCAGAGCAGTACCATCCTTGCGCCAGAGTACTTCGGTGTCCACAGTGCGTGGTTGCCCATCACATGAGGTAAGGTACATCGAACATTCCTCACGCGGGAACTCGCGGCCATCCGGGTAGGTGTGATGCACAAGGGCATGCATCCGCGTACCGATCAGCTCTTCTTCGGTATAACCGAGCAGTGCCGGAACGGCAGGATTGACGAAACTCATTTTGCCTTCCATATCCATACCGACGATCCCGTCGCCCACCGCACTCAGAATCAGGCGGGTGCGCTCTTCGGTGACAACCATAGCATCGGTGCTCTCCTTGAGTGCAGCCTGCTGAGCTTCCATTTCGATGGTCTGCTCCTCAAGTCGTGCAGCCTGCCGCTCCATCCGCTCTGCCTGCAACTGGGTCTCTTCCAGCAGCTCGCGCGTGGCAATATTGCCGGACAGAATCTGAAGTTTTGCCGCCGCCATAGGTAACAGCGCTTCGATAAAGGCTGATTTCCGGCTGTCAAAGGGTTTAAGCGCGCTCATTTCAAGCACGGCAAGCACCTTGTCCTGATCGATAATTGGTGAGATAAGAACAAAACTGATTTTAAGTGTGCCAAGCCCGATGTTGACGCCGACAACCTCATCTTCAGGAATTGTCAGAGAAATCTGTCGCTTATCCAGCGCAGTCTGGCCTACCAGCCCCTGCCCCCAGGCGAAACGGCGGCAATGTATCGTATCATCACAACCGTAACCACCAACCCGCCGCAGTTCTGATTCGTTGGCATACGAGACATACAGCGCCGTGTAGACCACCCCCAGCATTGATGCCAGTTTAGTGGAGAGCGCGTTGCCGAATTCTTCAAATGTCTGTGCCCCCTGCACCACCAGATCAATTTCAACCAGCCCCTGCTTGATCCAACGCTGCACCTCCATGCCCTGCGCCCCCTGCTGCAGGAGCAGTAAAGATTTGCCCATAGCACCGATTTCGTTGTTATAGTCGGTATGCGGCACAGTAATGTCGAGCCTGTCCCCGGCGATATCCTCAATGCTTCCACGCAGAGCATCCAGAGGGCGGCGAATCGAAATAGCACTCAGCCATCCTATAATGCCGCCTCCGGCGAGTCCGCAGATTAGAAGTACAACCAGAACAAACTGGCTTTGCTTGTACGATAATAATATCTGATTGGCAACATGCCGGGAGCTCTTTTCCATACCTGAGCTGATTTCTGTGAGCTTGACATCCGCCTTGAGCGCTACGTCCCTAAAATCTGTGCCGGATAAAATCTGCGATGCCTGATTTTGGGAATCGCTGTTTCCTGCATCTGACAGTGTGATCATCTGATCAACGTAACGGAGGTAGTGTTGATAGAACACGTCAAATTCAGCGAGCATTTTTTTGAGTTCTTCGCCAAGAACCCGTTTGCGAGCCTCATTAAGCTCCTTTGTCAAGTTAGCGCGAGCCGTATCAATCAATTTTTTCTGCTTTTCCCGAATCGGAGGGTCAGTAACCAGAACCAAGGTGCGCAGACTGCGCCCGATGTAAACCAGATTAATTTTGGCTTCCTTGATATGAGATATACCCAACATATCTTTTTCATAGAGTTGCTGGGCAGCCTTGTGCATCTCGGCCAGATCGTACAGGCTGCGACTGCCGATCAGCAGGGCGATGAAAAGAACAAAGCCGAACCCGAAAAATAATTTGGAGTTGAGTTTTAGTTGCTCAAAATAATTTATGACTCTGCGCATGAGGAGACCCTTCTTATATTCTGATTAACCCTGCAACACTGCCAACTGCTTGGCCTTTGCTTCCAAGTCGGAATCGCTGTCGGAAAAACGTGTGGCAATAGCCCGAAACTCTTCGGCCAGTTCGACAAAGGCATCAACGATGTCCGGATCAAAGTGGCTCCCCTTCCCTTCGATTATGATCGACACCGCCTTTTCATGTGGCATCCCCTCTTTGTAAACCCTGCGGCTGATCAAGGCGTCATAGACATCGGCCACAGCCATCAGCCTTGCCGAGATAGGGATATCATCACCGCCGATACCGTCCGGATAGCCGCTGGAATCCCATTTTTCCTGATGGTAATAGGCGATTTCCTTGGCAAGTTTAAGGAACTCAACCTCCATACCGAGCTGATTTTCAGCATGCTGAATCGCGTTGCGCCCCAGTGTCGTATGACTCTTCATAATTTCGAACTCTTCCGGAGTAAAGCGCCCCGGCTTCATGAGAATCCGGTCTGGAATGCCGACTTTACCGATATCATGCAGCGGAGCCGTCTTAAATAACATGTCGATGGTCTGGTCATTGAGGAAAAACCAGAAACGATCGTGCGTCTTGAGTTTCTGTGCCAGCAGCTTGATGTAATACTGCGTTCGCCGGATGTGGTTACCGGTGTCCGAATCGCGCGTTTCAGCCAGTGAAGCCATGGCGAGAATCGTTACATTCTGGATTTCGGTAATTTCACGGGTACGCTTGGTTACCTCGGCCTCAAGATATTCACTTTTATTTTTTAGAAAATCAGCCGCGGCCTTGTTTTCGAGCTGTGTTTTGACCCGAGCCAGCACAATCGGCGGTGAAATTGGCTTCGTGATGTAATCAGCCGCCCCCATCTCCAGCCCTTTTTTCTCATCCTCGGCGGCAGACATTGCGGTAAGGAAGATCACCGGAATATCTCGCGTTTCCGATTTGGCTTTAAGCTCCACAATTACATCATAACCGGATAGCCCCGGCATCATGATATCGAGCAGAATCAGATCCGGCTTGTTGTCGCCCTGTACATACTTGAGCGCCTTATCACCGCTGTTGGCTACTTTGACCTTGTAGGTGTCTTTCAGCAGAGCGGACATTAACGAAAGGTTGTCCGGTGTGTCATCTACGACCAAAATGGTGGCGCGTTCATCCTGCATGTTATCGTTTGACATAGATTTCTCTCCTTTGGATTTTTAATGGTTTTCATCTCCTTCCATGCCCCCAACCCCACCTTCCCAAAAGTAGGCGTTTCTGAGCGAAAGGAAGGCGAGTGGGCTTAGAGGCGACCACCCCCAACCCCTCCTTAAATACAGGAGGGGAGCTAAAAGCAATAAACAAAAGCAAAAGCCAATACCTGCTGAAACAGCAGGGAGGCTTTAAAGCTCCCCCTC
Organism: uncultured Geobacteraceae bacterium; assembly: GCA_903845365.1. Taxonomy (GTDB): domain Bacteria; phylum Desulfobacterota; class Desulfuromonadia; order Geobacterales; family Pseudopelobacteraceae; genus JACRCG01. The sequence goes on from CAIMXI010000316.1 coordinate 6,361, forward strand.
CTGTAGTTAAGGAGGGGGCTGGGGGGGGGTGGGGTTAAGATTTTGCAGAATATTTTCAATTATCAGTATCAAGTGTAACAAACACCCCATGGGGTGGAGGATCAGTAATGTAATATTTTTGGATCAGACTTATGTTGGATTTTTCCAGTTCAGTTCCCTTAACAGCAAGCATATTACCGCTCTTCGTAACAAGATCTCTGGTCACTTGCATGCCTGGACACAATTCATGCGGTGGTACTTCAATCTCGGTGGCACTTCCGCTTTTTTTACCCGCCTCGAAGTATAACGCTCTTGCAACCATGCGGAAATGGTGTATCAATTTGGGATCAACCAAATTGCCGGCCATAACAGAAAGCTTTAAGAGGGCATAGTCTGCTTTATCTGTAACCACGGAAGAAGCCGCGTTATCAATGATGTCTGCAATGGCAATCAAGCGAGCACCTAAAGGGATCTCTTCACCTTTCAGTCCGTCGGGGAAGCCGCTGCCGTTAAAAGCTTCGTGGTGATGTCGTACCATAAGAAGGACATCGTTCAACTCTTCGTTATCTAAAAGAAGAAACTGACTACGAACTATATGTTCACGATAGTCCCTAAGTTCATTTTCCGTCATTTCCTTTTCATACTTTTCAATCACATAATCCGGTAATCCAATCTTGCCAATATCGTGCATCAAACCACCAAGCGTAATCATGCGGATGGTCGCGTAATCGAGGGACATGCTGCGCGCTGCCCCCGATGCCAGACGGCTCACAATGAAAGCATGGGTCGCATAACGCGACTCGTGGAGTTCCAACATCCCCTTGACAGCTATAATTAGAGAATTGACGCTTCCCCCTTTATGCTTCGTTTCAAGTTCATGAACTTTCTCAATATTTTTTCTGATAGTACCCACATTATGAATGACACGAGATTTTAAGTTATTGTTCCACTCATTAAGCTTTAACTGTGCCTGCCTGAGAGCGGTGTGGGTTCTTACCCGCGCAAGTGTCAGAGCCGGGTTAATCGGTTTTGTGAGATAGTCAACGCACCCCACTCCAAAACCTCTTTCTTCGTCTGTTATTTCGCTCATTGCAGTCACGAATATGACCGGAATCTCACGGGTCGTTTCCATCTCCTTAAGCCGCCTGCATACCTCG
>CAIMXI010000317.1 GCA_903845365.1 uncultured Geobacteraceae bacterium
AGAAGGATACCGAGCTCTGAATAATGTGGAGAGAAAATTCGGCGACACACTAGTAAACGGGGATGGACAGGCTATCGTCAAGGAGGTGCTTAACATTACTGGCAGCTTCACATTACATAATTTATGTGGAGCTCAACATTAGTTATGAACACATATTAATCCAGCCGCAGAACTTAGGCAGGCAGTCATGAATACAGAGCGTGGGTGGACAATCGACTGGTTGAGGCTGCCGACTGAGACCAAATCAAGGCAAATTATTCGGTTTTTGCCGTCCAAGTGCATCGTGAAAAAATGCTCTTTTGCTTCACATCGAAGAAAATGGAAGAGCTCACCAACCTGGTTTGGCGCGGTATAGCGCCTATCTGCAGTAAAGTACTGGGCGACCTCTTCACGAACGACCAGAGTTTCCATGACAGCTTTTATCTGCCGAAATTTGATCGGCTTTCGCGGAACAGACATTGTTTCCGGTCCAAATAATGTTTCAATAGTAATGGTTTTCATATTTTGAGTCCTTACTCGACAGCAACAGCTGATGTCAGATCGACAGCATTAAGGCGAAGAGTGATGGTGTCGCCGTTTGGGAATTGAAAATCGGCGCAGTAAAGTTCGCGTAATACCCGAGGCGAGTACGAGGACAACGCTTCACCGCCGCCCTGCAAGCATTTCTTCGCGGTATCAGTGAGTTTCCGTTTCTTAACGATGTATGAGTAAATAGCCATGACGATCTCCTTCAAGCTTGTAAAAATATCGGGTTATCGACACCGGATAATGCAACTATCGCGTACAATTCAATGACTTGAATGCACTCACTAAAGGTATCGTTCAAACCGAGTGCTTCCAAAGCGGCGTCTCGGTTGCAGGCTTTGACCCAAGCGAAGTTAATGTCTTCGTCAATGGTATAAAATTCAATTAGCTACAAATTCATCGTGTTCTCCGTTAACGGTAATTGACTACTTAGCGACCGTGATTGGTGGCTGATCCTTCGAGCGCCAAGCAACTTTCATTTCAGCGAGGGTATGTGTAAGAGTCGAAAAATCGTCGGTCGGTACCTTCTTCATCGAGCTCACAATGCTTTTTGTTTTCCCGTCAGCAGAGCACAGACAAATGTGAAGCATCACTCGATCAGTTCCGGCGGCATCTTCGGCGAAAACTACACTGGTCGCGTCCTGACCAAGAATCTGCACCGGAGGAGTCAGCTTCTTCGAGCAGGTGTGGTAGTTCGTGAGTTTCAGTCGAGTCGCTAAGACAGCCGACATCTTTGTTGATGTTTCTTTATTGACGACAGCTTTCGGCGTCCCCTGAGTGACAACAGGAGCTTCAGTGATTACTTCGGTTGTTGTATCGACATCATTATTGTCACCGGTTGGAGCATCAGCGACGACTTCGGTTGTAGATGCTGTTTCGATGATGATTGCGGCTTCAGGTTCCGTGGTTGCCGTCGCTTCCGGTGTAGTCACTACTAGAGCAGATTCGGTAGTCATTACTTCTGGGGTGGTTGTATCGGCGGCGATATTCATGTCACTTTCTTCCTTTATTTTGTCAGGGCGCCGAGCAGATTCACAAGCGGTCGTATCGGCTGCGATATTCACGTCACTTCTTTCCTTTATTTGACCAGGGTGGCGAGCAGATTCCCAAGCAGCAAGAGCGACATCATATTCAGGCTGCTGGTCAGGGAAATATGTAAACCCGGATTCAGGCTTTTCGTTAGATTTCTTCAGCGGATGGCCAGGACAGTTCAGTCCATGACCTTGGAACTGACCGAGCGTAGCGAGCGCACCAAATTCAGTTGCTCCGCAAACACATTCAGCTTCAAAAATGATACGTTTATCGCGGTCTTTACGGTCAGTACGTGCAATTACTTTCAGTGGGCCAGCTATTAATCCTGTCGCGTCTTTTTTCTGTGGTGCCATTGTGATTCTCCTTGTTGTTCGGAAGTTAGAATGTGCTGAGCACATTCACCTTTCTGATGTTAGTAATGAATGCAATCGGTGCATTGCCGTTATAGAGTGAGTTAGTCGATTGCTTTGCACAGCCGGTTTGTGTCGATGTCGATGGTGTAACTGTTCGACTCAAGAATGCTCCACAAGAGTCGCTTTGCTATTGTGAATTGTTCATCATCTTCACGGCCAATTTCATGTTCAGCGAGAGAGCCGGCGACTGTTTCAAGTGCTTTGATTGCATTAGCTACGGCTTGCAGAATCGGTCGAGCTATTTTGTTTTCCGGTGAATGGACTAAGCTCATGACTAATCCTCCATCGGAAGCATGATCGTCAGTACCGGTTCGCCGTTATCGCCAGGTCCGCAAACAAGCTTGAGTTTGTACTCAGCGCCATTTTCGGTTAGAGGCATTTTAACTTCAAAGGGGAGTTCGGAACTTCCTGAGTTTGTTGCCGATTTAATTGCTACATGCGCCATGTACGCTACATCCCAAACATACAGAGCCGGATCAACTTCTTCGGCAGAAGCTGCAGATTCGATCAAGTTCCAGACGGTGGAGGTGCATGCGAGAGGCCACTTAAACATTCTGGTATCGGAAGGAAAACAGGACGTTAGATCGATAAGAACACCGTCGGCGATTGCTTGTGCTCTGGTATAAGCGAAGATCATGTCGCATTTGGGAAAAAAGTTATTTTGTTCTACTGCTGTATTCATAAAACTCTCCTTGAATTAATTGTTGCTAACCTAAAATCAGTATGATCGCATTCTAATTGCATGTACACACTTATTTGCAATTATTTTTACTTTTTTTACAATTATTTCGCGTAGTTGCAACCGCTTTGTGGAATGTGTACCACTGCGGGATGCTGTTAACGACGGAAAGGACAGGAGTGCCGAGAACATAAACACCCGAAGCACCAGCTGCAGCTGCATCTGTAAGTGTGAAAAAGTAAGCCGGTTTACCGCCTACATAGCCAAAAATGGGTAAAGTCCGAATAGTGTTGTCCATAAAATTTCCTCTACATTAAGTATTTTTATTGTGTTTTTTATTTTGTAGATAGTTAATTATCGCCCGTATGTAGAGTAACGAAAATACTTGCTAACAAATTCGGTCCAGAGGCTTGGTTGAAAACGTTTCATCCACATTACAAACTTTCCGCTTACCATGTCATATTCCTGCATACGTCCTGCGTCCAAACAGGTTTCCAGCATCTCATCTAGTGAAATTGACTCAACGTCTTCACAGTCCAAAATGTCAGATCCGATATCGTTCCAGATTTTGTTGATGCAATAAGCTGCGTCCTGGCAGCGGATCGCGTGGTTTGGTGCTTCGGCTTGGAAAGATGTTTCAATTACGTCGTACATCGAGCTCATGGAAATCTCCTAGAATCAGAAAGCTGTGCGGCTTTCACCGTCTAATAAGTTAGTTAATGCGTTTACCTAAAAACAATATGAGCTATTTCTAATTACATGTACACACTTATTTGCAATTATTTTTACTTTTATTTCCATAATTCCGCACAGTTGCAATCGGCGTCCAGGCAATATAGTTTAAGCGATGATCTATATTTTTAACGGATAGCGGAGGCAAGTCATGGAAGCGAAGATGATTGAATTGAAATCAGGCAGAATGAAATGGGTGCCGTTATTGAGCTCGGAAGAGTTTGTGGAAGTAACGGAAGCATATGAAGGGTTTTGTGTGGTCTGCGGCGAGACGGCGTCTGGCGTAGAGCCAGACGCGCGTGTGTATATCTGCGAGTGTTGCGGACAGCCCGGCGTTTACGGGTACGAGGAACTTATGCTGTTGGGAGACGTTGAGCTGACGGATTGAGCGATCACCAGATTAAAAACAAGAAAGGAATACAAAAATGCCAAGTTTACCGAGAGCAAAATCAGATCAAATACTTGTTTGTCCGGCATGCAAAGAAGAAATACCGGTCGGCGAAATATTCGCGATCTATGACGGCAAGGGCTATTGCGAGTGTTGCGTTGAAGACTACGAAGAAGAAGGTCGTCCAATGTGAGCAGCTCGGCTACCCATCTTGTCTTCACATTACAAACTAAGACGTCGAAGTTTTGAGCCGTACGGCTTTCACGACTAATTTAAGTCGGCTCGAAGATCCGGAATCAGTGCAAAAGGAGAATATCAATATGGGAAATATGAGCTATTGTCGGTTCCAGAACACGTTACACGATCTGCGTGACTGCTACGAAGCATTGCAATCTGGTGAAACACTGTCACGGGACGAGCATTCCGCGATGGAAATGCTGGTCGAGATCTGTGATCGGATATCCGGCGAGTTCGGAATGGACCACAGTGTCGAGATGCGAAATAATATGAACCTTGATGACGGATCATTGCCGGACGATCAGTTCGCAGCTTTCTGCAAGTTTGAGGACGCATGCGAAGAAGGCGGCTTCAGACCACAAGAGTTCCATATTGCAAAAGGAGAATTGACCGCGATGGGTTATGACGGTGTGGATCTTTATGAAGTACTGACAAAACTAGCTGAAAAACCGAGCATCAAGACATATGTCGAGAACGGCACGATCACTAATCGTGACGATCTGGAGTCAGTTCTGCATCTGCCGGGTAAAACTTTCCAAGTAAAAAAATCGCTGTAACAGCTCGGAGGATAGAATGAAATCATACGGTCACTGTGGCGAAGCGCCAGAGCACTCATTTCGTGAAGGTGACGAATTGACGGCATCTGAGGCGTACGGCGGAAAATCCGGTACTGTTTTAGGAACACAGGGCAGAAGCTATGTCATGGTTCAGCATACGGATGGTTCTGAAGGGATTTACCACTTTTCAGACGTAGCGGAATCCAGTTTTGAGTTTGACCAGCAGGAATTGGATGACGAAGACGAAATACGGGCAGCGGTAGAGCTGAGGGTGGCACTTAATGACATCGGCTATGAAGCCACAGAGATCCCAGGAATGATCAAGCAGCTTGAAGCGGCGACGATGGTGAAGTCATACCTGATGGGTGGGGTTATCTCAGCACGGGAAGATTTGGAGTCGGTGCTGGTGGCGGCGAGTAGAAACGTAAAGCAAAAAGAATTGTCACGATGACTGGTAGTCGGAAGTCAGGGTTTAGTGCGAGCGGAGGAAAGCAATACTAAAAATTGCACGTTTCAGGAGCCCGCGCGGGTTTGATGCAGTAGCGTAAGGCAAAAGAAGGGGTGGCTGAAAATGCTGTCCTTTTGTTGTTTGTACGGAGTTCCGTGATTTGTGTACTGTGACTACAGAATCTATGCAATGTGCTCTGACGGAGGATGGCTCAATGTTCCGGCTTAAGTTCGGCACACTTACATACGAGCGTTTTTACATGTTCTGTGTACTGTGCCGGCATGCAAGTACAGGGGTTGTCACACTTGATACCAGCACAGCACTCTTGTATCGAGAAAAACGGTTAGATAATCGAAAATCTGAACAAATTGACGCCGGAAGGTCGTAGACGATCCGTGAGTTGATCAGAGTTAAAATGAATATGGTTCTATTGATTATGTGAAACGGCTACCACCAGGACAGCCCAGTGGATCGAGTATCTCGCAAGGATTATCATTTCGGCCGCCTTTCAATGCTTTAGTGTGGAGCGCACGTCAAATTCAAATCCGCCTGGCTACTTTAGGCTGAGTATTAAAATAGCTATTTAGTTCGCTACGAAGTTGTGACATCCCGAAGCTTCCGAAATTTCTGCTAAGTGTGCCACCTGCCAAAGCCGGTATGACAACGTTCCGTACGCTTGACACAGAGAAACCAACACGAATTAATCGCTCAATAAACCCGAATGCATGAGACAGATTTCAGTTAAGAATTGGGATCTGCGTCAAATCGAAAGCGGATTGAAGATATTCAGCGCCGTGATTGAGATAATGCTGAACGTATTTCGGAGATAGATGTAGAATAAATCCATTCTCAAGATGTAAGGCAAAATATGATGAACTCGCGATTTTAGAGAAAACCTTAACCGGTGTTGAAGTGCGATGTGCAGCAGCATATCCATTCAAAAAATGGGCAATCTCGTTATGCTTAGTTGGAAATAAATTCCGGTGTTTAACGTTTGGTAATACAGCACCAGCATTTGCACCATTTTCATGTTGAAAAAGAATATCTTCAGCCGCATCAATGGCCATTCTAGACCAATTCGGATGTGTTTTTTGAAGAATATCTATCATCTCTTCAGTCTTACCATCCAAAAATGTATAACCTATACCGTTACCCAGGCATTTATTAAAAGTATCGCTAGCGCGAAAGATATCGAAAGTGTCTTGGCAGTGAATTAGCTGGCAAGGACCGCGATTTCTCTTCCGTTGAAAATCTAAGCGACTGGGTATAGCGTGCTTACTATGATACTGAAACAATTTAAGAACACACCCTCCAGATATGCTTGTATTTATTACAGCAATGATGCAGGAAACTAAATCTTTAATCGGTTTCCCACAACCAACACAATAACCACCATTTACTCTGATAAGATTAGTCATGATAAATTCCTTTCGTTGTCATCCGTTAAATATTTTGACGAAATCACGTCGCTAAGTTTCTTAAGTCCAATATTTTTGAGTACGTACTGAGAATGCCGATACCAATTGCGATGACTAGCGAAAATAGGCATTTCACCGGTTTTAGCGCTATTTGCTCGATACTCAAACAGCTCTCCACTCATCCACGCTCTTGGTAGATACAACCACCATGGCTCAAAAATTATGCT
>CAIMXI010000318.1 GCA_903845365.1 uncultured Geobacteraceae bacterium
AGCGACTCTGTAATAATGTGAAGTGTCTGGAGGGGTAAAAGTGCGCCAGCCCTTCCAGGCACTCCATTCAAACTGAATCTGTGACACTGAACCGGAAGTACTTCACATTACTGGCAACTTCACATTACATAATCATCCAACGGGAGATCCGAATCCAAGTTCTGAAGATATTGCGATCACCAGGCGGCTTAAAGAGGCTGGAGAGATCATCGGAATCAACCTGCTCGACCACATCGTAATCGGTTCGCCTGACATATTCTCGTTCGCTGAAAGGAGTCTGCTATGAAACCGATAAAACTGCTTTCAGCTCACACTTCAGCGTTCGCCGAAAGGAGCCTCTTATGATTCCGATAAAGCTGCTTTCAGCTTACGCCTCCGAACCATGGCAATAATATTAGCGACAATTTCGAAACTCAGCACTGAGACTGAGTACGAGTTCAAACAACGATGTTGCTCTGAATTACGTGATGTTGCCGATTACTCCGATAACTCTGAATTTCTCGCAATAGGTAGGTTCGCAATGACCTCCGACGGTCTATTGGAGGTGTCCTGTCTTTGGGGTTTAGCTTATCCGGAGTTGCCTGCGGACACATGTTACATCGCGGGGTACAGTCGAGCTGAATGCCGACTTAATTATTTGAAACCTATTTCTGGAGACAAACCATGAGCAAAATTAAAACGGGGATGGGCGGTTCTCGCTGCGGTAAATCGCGTTGGACTACTACGGAAGATTTAAAAAACTCTTCGAAAACTCCGCGTCGCGTGGAGGGTACTAAAGTAGTTGAGACAGAACTTGGCGAACTTCTAGTGAATGAACCATCGCCTGTGCTTGCTATGAGACCGAAATCAATCCCGGAATTTACGAAAAAAATGAATGAACTATTCAATCTGAAAAACGGTCACAAGTATCTGGACGCTCAGCTGATGTGCATTACAAGGCGGTTGGAACTGGATATTCTCAAACTTGATGATCTGCTCCATGAACGTCACGGCAATTATGAAGACGACGGGAAAAGTATGAGTGTCATCATTCTGCAAAAGTACGGAAATCAGGCAAATGCTTTTGTGGATTTAATGATTGATCATAATGCGGCAAGCCAACCAACGCACGATACTGGAGACAACTGATATGAAAGGCGTCCGTATCTACGACAACGACAACAAAACATACGATAGGTACACAGCTGTTTTCGCGGAGAAAATCAATGGTGAATATGTGTATCTGACAATGAGCGAGCATCCCTTTCACCCGCAAGGTGTTGGTCAACACGGCTTCAATCACTCACCGGTTGATCGACCAACCTCCGTGCATCTCGGTAAGCGTATCAAATTTGAAGCGCTACCAATCGGTTGCCAAGAATTCGTGCTGGAGGAAATGAAACCATGAAGAGGGAAATTGCAATTTCATACAATTGGCAGTGCGAAGCGCTTGAAGGTGAAATACCCTTCTGTTTAGCGGAAGTGTTGGAAGAACATACGTATGATCGGGTGTTCCTAATGATGAAAGACGGTTATACATCCGGGGAGCTCTGCTGCAACGCAAATATCGACATCGAAGGTAAAGTTACACCGGAAGATGGGTGGGAATGTCATGGATGGTGGGAAAAAAGGGAGGTTTGCTTGTGAAAAAGAATTACATGTCAATCGACCAGTACGGTCAAACGTATCACGACTTGGGCAAGCATCCTCGCAAGGAGTTGATGGAACGGCTCGGTTGTCAACACATCAGCAAAATGTATTGCGACAAAAAGGACGGATCTACCGTTCACGTCGGATACCTTATCGGTCAGCATTGGTGGAGGCTATACGAAGTTAAACCGTTCCAAATGGAGGGCATCTGAGATGGGCTGGACGTATACCTATAAACGAAAAGGACAGACGATAGAGGATTTTTTCCGTGAACGATGGGAGAATGACCACTTCAAGATTTTGAAGTGCCGAACCTACTTTCGTCGGGAAGTGTACATGCTCTGCATAATTCTCCCGAAAGACGGTAGCCCGGCAACCAACTTTGCCGCAATGTGCCTGATCCACTTCTGTCCTCGTGATCGAGACTACAATTTTGGTTACAAGGACATGGACCAAAGTTGCGGACCCAACTATTACAACTGTCCGGACGAGATCCTGGATGCGATTTCACCGACTGACTCTGAGAATGCAAACAACTGGATCGCCGCGTGTCGAGAAAATAACGCTACAAAGAGGAATAGCCATGTGCGCTAAAGCTATCCGAATCTTGATAATGGAAGATACCACACAAACTATTTTACTCCGTCGGCTCCAGGAAGCCGAAAATTGCTGCGGATACAACACTACGCTGCAGGAAAAAATCCGAGATATCTACGCGCTGGTTCTGGGGGCGGACGTCATAACCTACCGACCTAAACTAGAATCCGCTGAACCGGATCTTCGATTGCCCAGCACATAACACTAAAAGAGACGTTGACCAACATAGCCACACCAAGGAGGCTTATATGCCAGATATACTTACATCACCTACTAAAAAACTCATTATGCCGATCAATACCCAGGACGATTATTTTGACGGTTTTGATTTTGCGGTAGTCGAATTATCTCAATCGGAAATGGATCGCATTCGTGCTATGTCCGAGCTGGTCAAAACCACAAAAGAAACTATTCACTCTGGTACATACAAGCTTGTTGCCTGGGACTATGTCGTTCGCATCATGCAAACCGATGAAGATGCTGAAGAGTTGGATGATGGCCGCGTGCCGCTGAAAGAACCTGACGACTGCCGTATTGACTGTCCCTGCCTTAACGTGACCGATGAGGACTTCTTCTGGTCGTTCTACCCAAAACACTCCAACGTTAATTACGAAACCACTACAATGAGCATTGAACTGCTGGACGATTTCGACACTGTAGATACTCGGGAGGTGGTTTGTGACGAATAGCAATGAAACCCGCGCAGGTAGAGCTGACAATACCTTGGCTTTCTATGTTCGCGAGCAACTGGGTGAAACATACAACCCTGACAGCAAAGACGAAAACCTTGTCGATCTTCTGACCGATTTGATGCACTTCGCCGATTCCGATAAAATCGACTTTGACTTGAGCTTGAAAATGGCAAAGACAAACTTTGAAGCCGAACAAGAGGAGGTCGCTCATGGGATATAGTTACACACTGTCATTTACCACCTTCCAGGCTGATGACAACATCGCCTGTCTTAAGGCCATACGCGAAGCTGAACCTGAAATTGGCGATTACATGGAGATAGTCGAAGGTGACATCGTATTCTATCCGGACGATTCGACTGGTAAATGGGATAACGCCGAAGATGCCGTCATCTGTGTCATCAAAAACCACATAATTCCTGGAACCACCTGTACCGTTTACTGGCAAGGAGAAGACGATGAAATGGGCGGCACCCTGGTCGGTCGTGACTGCTACTATGATATTGTCTACGAGCCGATGACCGTCACCGATTCTGGGAACATTCCATTGCACGAAGCTAAAACAAAACTTATGTCTGGAGCGAGTCTATGAGCGCGTTTAAGCTTAAGCGCCTGGAGCGTGAAATATCCTACTTACCGGAACTGCAGCGAATCTCGTCTGCTCTACGTCGCCTAGCTACTGCCGCAAGCCGAAACCACGGCTCCGACTGCTACATCCATTCCGCGCTTGCTCAGGTCATGCTTGCTCGTCTCGGAATTGAGTCAAAGCTTGTCGCTGGCTATGCCGGTTGGAGACTCGGTAATGGTGACTCAGATATGGTGCTGCATGCCCCTTTACTGACCGGTACAATGGCTTTGAAGATCCGGGGCGTCCACTACCGAAAGAGATCATCGAGATTACCGGAATAACCGATGATATGGTTTGCGGACAACACTTGGATGACGACCAGGTAAACAGGCTTGCAAATCTGGCAACTGTTGTGATTGCTCACAACGCCGGTTTTGACCGTAAATTTGTTGAAGCTCGCTTTCCGGCATTCACCACGCTTCCGTGGGCTTGTTCTGTTACTCAAATTGACTGGCAGGCAGAGAGGATTTCCACTCGTGTTCTGGAATATCTGCTCTTCAAGTTTGGTTTGTTCATAAATGCTCACCGTGCCTTGGATGATGCTGAAGGGGTGCTTGGTATCCTTCTGGGGAAACTGCCGGTAAGTAAAACTTCTGTATTCAAATCCTTGCTGAATACCTATGAGGAAGTAACTTCAAAGATCAGTGCCGTTGGCGCACCGTTTGACAAAAAGGATATACTGAAACAGCGTGGTTATCGCTGGAATGATAGCTCACAAGGCGGCTGTAAAGCGTGGTGGACCAGCGTTCCCAGTCTCCTTGAAAATGAAGAGCTTGCCTGGCTTTCCGGTGAGATCTATTCCGACAGTTCAACTGACCGGGTCGAAATCAGCCGGATCAATGCTATTGACCGTTTCTCTGTTCGGGAGAAATAGCTATGTGCGGACATCAAATAGCGGGTGTATGGAAATTAAACTCGAAAAAGATGTAGAAAAGAAGCTTGTAAGCTCGATCAAGCGCTATGTTAACGAAAACCTCGAATTCTCATTTTTTTTTGTCATCACCATAACTTTCAAAGTGACGTTGCGATCTGCAAATAGTTGTGCGCTTTAATATATGTTTCAGTCATAGGAGCATTATTAAAATCATTCTTAAAGAGCTTGAGCAGCACTATAGCAGAGCCTTTACGCTCGTCTGGTATTATTGACTTGTCAAGGGCGCTTATCACAGTAGAAACGACAGCAGTTTTTATTTCATTAACTGCTGTGTTGTAAATCTGAATTATTTTATTCAATAAGTTGACAGATACATGCTTAGAACATTTCCCCCAATAACTCGACAAGAACATTAAATATCTTAATTCATTTCCCGCATCATCAAGCTTCTGGCAGATACTTTCTTCAATTTCGGAATAGATTGATATCAGTGCTTTTGCTGCTAGTTCATCAATAAATTCATAATGCGACAGCAGGAAATCGTCAGGCACTTCCATTAGCTTAACATGAAATTCATCAACCGTATTGAGTGTATATTGGTCGTGGAATTGACTGAGTTTGATTGTGAACTGATCGGAATGCCTAACTAAATATGCATTGAAAAGCAGTTGAGCATTCTCGAGACGGGATTTTGCATGCCCAGCAGAGTGCCTTGAATAGCGGCCAGAAGCATTGTTGATTGACCACTTCATATCAATATCATCATAGGAAATCTCACCACAAATTCTCGCCTTTTCACCTTTTAGCAAGTTCGGATGCCCTAGAAGCTTCCCCTCTCTTTTTTCAATCTCTGGAGCAATTAATAATAATCCTTCAGCGTCTATTGCCCAAAGGTATTTTTCTATGGATATGTCCAATACAAAATCAGCGTTTGATCCATCAAATCTAGTCACACATGTACTGCCTACAACATCCAGGCCATCAACTTCATGTCCTTTTAATAGAAGGGGATAACGTGCCTTGCCATACTTTTCTGTCAGTTCTTCCTGAGGGTCAAACTTTGCACACCCCAATTCCTTTATAATTTTATATAAAAGTAAACTTTTATCTTTCTTAAAATTAGAAGGTAATTCTTTTCCGTTATTACCGAACATACTATTTATAAATACTTTTATATCCTCGCAATACTCTAAAACCTGCATAAATATTTTACCTTGGGGTATGTCTGTAGCATCAAATAGCAAATCTAGCATCGGTACATCTTCGTATAAAGCTTTTGCTCTCCAAATATACTTTGGTGTATTTCTGGTTAAAAATCTCTCTTTGGTTATGGCGTCGAGGGATGTGTTTTGTCTAATTTCATTTTTGATGTTTGTAGCGGAAACTAAATGAATGTCCCACAGGTAAGCTACAGTTGTAGCAGGCCATAAGAATTGTTTTGCCTCTGGTGCCTGAACTACTATAGCTACCAGCAAATCATTGAAGTGCTTAACAGCTTCTCTGATCACGGTATAAGGGATTCGTATTTTATGGTATAGCCCAGCCAGCAAATTGTTAGGTAAGAAGATATAATCCAACTCAATCCCGTTGTTTTGGTAACCCATATAATGATTCACTCTACCACAGTAGAAACTATCTTTACTTTCTGTAGATGCTTCAGCGTATTTAACAGTATTGTCATTCATAAATTCAATTCTTGCAAATGGTCCAACTTGATCGTCATGTACGTATATCTTGTTTATGGACATTGCATTTGTATAAAAACCACCTAAACCTAACGTGGTTGCATCACATTTATTCTTCACCGAAAAACCACTGATAGTTACGGCATGTTTACCCAAGTGCTTATAAACAATCGCGTTTTTATGCTTATTTCTCTTAGATTTATGTTTAGTTTTCCCATTCTCCCTTGAGTACACATCAATGCCAAGGATCATTGGAATTCTGTCTTTATGATAAGCATAAGTATACTCTTTAAGAGTAACAAAAGAGTCTTCTTGATCATTATTAAATACAGGCGACAAGTCCACATGAAACGGTTCAAGACCTTCGCTAGCAAGTGCATGCCCCATCATTTCTACAGTCAGTCCCTGAACTGGGAATGAATTTTTCAAATATAATGAGTTACTAGTCGCAATCTTAGTGATTTGTACTGGAGATTTGATTTGATAAGATTTAATTGAAGACGCTGCATGAAAAAGGCTCCACAAAGCACTAGTGGAACAAGCTGAAATCACCTTATCTTGCTCTTGAAAAGGGAGTGTTTTATGTACTATCAGTTTAATACCAAAGACACCTACGTCATAATCTGTAGAAGTGTTATATACTCTTTTATAGGAGCCAGCATCTTCTTCATAAGCTTCTAAGCATGTTCTTCCTATTATTGTTTCTGGCAACGGTTTAATTACAACAAAGCCAACATAGTCTCTTTGTAGAATGGCATTGCTTAATGGTGGTTGTGTATGTAGCAAGAATTCTGAAAATTCTGCTTCGGTGAATGCTGTTTTGAAAAAGTGGAATCTTTTGCAGGATTTGGGGTACTGAGTAAAGCATCGCACATAATATTCAGAATAATCTTCTAAATAAAATCGATCGATATAATCATTTTCAATCAGTATGGTTTGAACATTTTTATGCACAAGATAAGCAGCTAAATAATCGATTTGACGTTTTCTGTTAAACGCCCCTACATTACAATCTGTGAAAAGATGGTGGAGGACCGACTCGTGAAAGTCTGTTACGGTATATGACATATTGATTCCTAAAACAAAAGGGGACTCCGAAGAGTCCCCTTTTATCGCTCAAATAGTTTTTCTTATAGATTGTATGCTTGGCGCAATAACTCTGCTTTCGGTTCAAGCATTTTAAACTTCTTCTCGCTTTCGGATTGTGCCGCTGCAAAATGAGCGTTAAGTCTTTCTCCAAATTGAGGATTGTTGATGGTCTTGTGAATCCTACGGATCGCTGCCGACTGTTCCTCTTTTGTCATAGTCCTCCCCTTTCAAGGGCATTCACCAGCTAGATTGATCATGGCCTATATCATGATATATTTTGAAATACAATACAAATGATAATTTAATGACTAATCACATACTCCTGACTCCATTATAATCCCAAACCCTAATAGATCAAGAAACTTTCCGAAAGGCCGTTACAACAGTCGGATTGCAATATCTGCCGTCCAGGATGCCGCTGTGCTGAAACCAGGGAAAGGGATCTTGTCACCGGCTTTCAACAACTTCGTCGTTACCGAGATAAACGCTTCTACATTATCTGCTGCTACGGTTTATGGTGCTTCCAGTTCCTCTGCTACTGCTGCCACAAATTCTGCTTTCGTCATGTTGTCTCTCCTTTTTAGTTTGTGCCGTTTTCCTCACTGATACCACATCGACTATTTCTGATCAACGCCCAACATACCTCATGGGGCATCTCCTCGGGTGCCCTGAATTACATGAGGGGGACGTATGTTACGTCGTGGATATGACTATCATCTGAATACTTACGGCGCTTGGAGAAGACGCTCGCGCTGGCGTGTAATATGAAGAAAAGCCGCCTTCTTAATCATAGGACGGCTTTTCTTTGGTTAGCGAATCAGATTCGTGTACAAAATCGTTTATATACTATAGGCTCCGACCATCGTAGTTAAATTTAAGAAAGGTCATTACACTTTAAGCTGGTTAACTAGTTTTGGACACTCTTTAGTACCACGTTGGTCACAGCTCCGAAATCAAGATATTTTTGTCATGAGAACACATTGGAAAAGCTAATACCTTTAAGTACTTAGCCTCGCAGTAAAAATATGTTATTTAAACTAGGTCGACATTGTCTTTGTCCGTAATCCACGTAATTTTTGGAAAAGGATTATATAATATCAACTAGTTACAACATTGGAAAATCGTCGACTGATCATGTGTATATCTCTTGGTACACCGACGATTCTCAGTCAAAAAAATGCACTCAAAAAACAGCAACAGTTTCAACATGTTATGAGTCATTCAAGGCTGAAATTATCCTTGTACGCCATCAAATTATTTTCATATGCCATCAAATTATTTTCATATGCCATCAAAGTATTTATCATCAGTGCCGCAACTGTCATTCTGCCGACACCGCCGGGAACCGGCGTTATCCAAGAACATTTAGCACTGACATGTTCAAAATCAACATCTCCCACCAGCTTGCCGTTATTGAGTCGATTGATACCGACGTCAATCATCACAACACCCTCTTTGACCATATCCTCGGTAATAAAGCCAGGGATACCTACGGCGACCACAATGATATCTGCCCGTCTGGTTTCGTCGAGCAACAGTGCACGTGGAGTTTCAATATGCGCAAGAGTGACAGTGGCATTACCGATTTCAAAATCGTTGGAAAGCATTATAGATATAGGTTTGCCAACAATGTTAGACCGGCCGATGACAACACAATGCTTACCTTTGACCGGAATTTCGTAAAATTGAAGCAGCTTGCAGATTCCGTAGGCCGTCGCTGGCCTGAACGCTTTTTGCCCCAGAGTCATGCGACCGAAATTAGTCGGGTGAAAGCCGTCGATGTCCTTAGGTGGGTCAATTGCATTGATGATATTCTGCGAATTTATGTGTTTCGGTACTGGCAACTGCACGATCAGGCCGTCAGTAGCACTATTGCCATTTATTTCGGCTATATTTGCGAGCAGGTCAGACTCGCTGATACTCTCCGGAAAGCGGAGAAGCGCACTTTCAAAACCAGCGCTCACGCACGATTTTATCTTAGACTTTACGTAAGACTCACTGGGGGCATGCTCCCCGACGAGAATCACGGTCATATGAGGCTTGCGCAAACCAGAATTAACATAGCAGGCAACCCGCTTGGCTATGCCGGCTACAAGGCTCTCAGCGCAGATTTTCCCATCCAGTAACTTCAAAATCCAATATCCCTCAAGCTATGCCGTACGCTTGGTGACTTCAATCAGATGGTAGCCGAACTGCGTCTGAATCGGCCCAAGAACTGTGCCAATATCGCAGGAGAACACAACGGTATCAAACTCCTTGACCATCTGCCCCGGGCCGAATTCACCGAGGCTTCCGCCATCTCTCCCAGATGGGCAGGTGGAGTGTTTTTTGGCAACTGCCGCAAAATCTTCTCCCGTTTCGATCTTTACTTTCAACGCTTCACACGCTTCTTTTGTTGCCACAAGGATGTGGCGGGCTGATGCTTTGGCCATTTTAAACTCCTCTAGTGTGTGCTCTTTTCTACAGATTCAGTCTCTTCCCTTTTCTGATACTAATGCCGCTATTAGTAAATAAGCCAATGCCACAGGGACACGGTGAATTCGTTCTTATATAATTTCTGAATCAAAGCGGTACGTTTAAAATTCACAGTAAAAATAGGCATTGACATTAATTCTATAATAAGGTATTAAACCGATTCTTTGAGCCGCTAGCTCAGTCGGTAGAGCACCTGACTTTTAATCAGGTGGTCGTTGGTTCGACCCCAACGCGGCTCACCAATCAAATCAGGGGGTTACAGCTAATGCTGTATCCCCTTTTTTGATTTCATGAAAAAGTATGGTAGCTAGTATGGTAGATGTGACGCTTGCTAGCCCTGAAATACAGTGAAATTTTATGACCCATTTCTTGACGTTTATACTTTTCATGGGTCCATTATATATCAGTATTCGTCCGGAAACAAGATCGTAGTGACCGACCTATCGCATTCCGTAATTATCCAGATGGGCGGTACGCCAACTTTTGTGTAAGCCGAGAACAATCTATAGCCATCCAGCAAGGCCAACTCATTTGTCACCCTGTCCTCATCACAGAGATTACCCCAATCCCCTGCCAGGTGTCGTTCAAGCGAAAGCCTGACATGTTGTTCAAACGTTACGTTCCTATTCATCTCGTCGTTAACTCCACAGGTGACAACTATTTTCCCTGAATTGAACTTTATCATCGTTTACTCCTTCGCGCACAGTCTCCTGCGGCTGTGTATGTATTATGTATTTTATGTGCTCATACTGTTGCGGTAATGCGCCTCATAAGTAATCCCTCCATTATCCCGAACATGGCAGACGGAAGTTCCTGAATGGATTTGATAACCTTATGATTATCCCAGTAATTGCGAACGCTACCATCCATGATGCCTATTGCAGCGATTTCTATACCGTCCTTCAGAGCCCTTTGTGTTGCCGACCTTGTAGCGGCTGAGTTATCAGGACAGCCATCTGTCAGAATCAGCAGAATCTTCCGAGGCTCTGGTCGCTGTAACCCTAAAAATCGGATAAAGCGCACACTTTAAGGCAAAACAACACCACCCTAAGCACGATTTAGTTGAAAAACCGTGCTTTTTTCTTGCCTTTCTTACGTGTACGTATTAATATTATACGTAC